>NZ_JAVDTG010000012.1:0-163977 GCF_031455715.1 Flavobacterium sp. 2755 | reverse complement strand
TTATTATTATTATTATTATTATTATTATTATTATTATTATTATTATTATTATTATTATTATTATTATTATTATTATTATTATTATTATTATTATTATTGCTTTTCTTCCTGATTTCTGTTTGCTAAAGCCACTTTTACCGTTTGGTAGTTTTTGTTGACTTTTGTAATTACTTTTTCTCTAAATGAAAGTTCTAATTCACCATCGACTTGGTTTAGTAAATCAGAAGCATTGATTTTTACTTTTGATTTTTTTACTGAACTTTGAGCCAAAACGGTTTTTTCGGCCGCTTCGAGTAATTGATCTGTGTTCTCTTTTTTAGGATTTTCGGTAATTGCGATTGGATTTGTATTTGATTGTTTTTCTTGATTATTTTTGATGATGACTGAAGACTCCGTTATTTGATTTGACTCATTTTTAATGGTTTTATTTGGTGTTTGATTAGAGTTATTTTCTTGTTTATTTGATTTCTCTGCCGCTGTTTCTGTTGAAGTTTTTTCTGCAATCACAGTTTCTGTTTGAACGGGTTCAACTTTATTTATAGTTGGTTTTACAACAGAATCTTTTTTAATATTTTCTTCGATTACAACAGTTTTAGGTGTTTCAATCGCATCTTTCTTTTGATTGAAAAAGAAAGTTCCAACCAATAAAAAACCAATAATACTTGCTGCTACATACAGCCATTTTCTATTTTTAGTTGGCTTTTTAGTTTCTTCTGAAACACTTAACATGGCATCTAATCGATCCCAGGCTTTTTCGCTTGGTTCAATTTTGCGTTGGTTTAGTTTTTCACGGAAATCCTTTTCAAAATTATTCGGTTCCATTATCTTGTTTTTTTAGAATAGTAATTTGTGTTTGCAGCATTTTCCTAGCGTGCGATAATTGCGATTTTGATGTTCCTTCATTAATTCCTAACATCTTGGCAATCTCATTATGTTTATATCCTTCAATAGCATATAAATTGAAAACCATTTTATAACCGTCCGGCAGAGCATCAATTAAAAACTGAATCTGATCAACGGTAAACTGACTGTCGATTTCGTTGAAACTTTCTTCTGTAAAAAATTCATCTTCGGTAAATTTTACTTTTTTCTGAACTCTTAAATAAGAAATACATTCGTTAACCATAATTCGGCGAATCCAGCCTTCAAAACTTCCTTTATGTTCAAAGTTTTTCAGATTCGTAAATACTTTCATGAAAGCCGTAATCATTACATCTTCTGCCAGCTGAATATCTTTTATATATTGTCGGCAGACACTTAACATTTTCGAAGAAAATTTACTGTAAATCTGCTGCTGTGCTTGTCGATTATTTTCGACAGCAAGCTTTATGACTTTAGTTTCTTCTTGATGTAAATGAATAATTTTCATTAATAAGCTTTTCGGTTTTTGGTTTTAGAAACAGACTTCTATTAGCATAGACGCATGTCGATTTGAAATGGTTGCATGGGAGGTAAAAAAAATCAAAATTTAAATTTCAAATTCCAACACGCAGAAATACACAACTGATTTACAACAAAGTAAACCAATTATCTAATTGATAAATTTTCTAATTATTTAATTAAAAAATTATTTCTTTCTTTCAATAACGTAGTTTACCATTAAGGTAAGCGCCGCTTTGAATTCAGAATCCGGGTAATTGTCTAAAAGCGAAAGTGCTTCCTGCTGGAATTGCACCATTTTGTTTTCGGCGTAAACCAAACCATTATTATCTTTTACAAAGGCAATAACTTCTTTTACGCGTTTTTTGTCTTTGTTGTGGTTTTTGATGGAGTTTATCAACCACTTTTTTTCCTGCGGAGTACAAGTATTTAAAACGTGAATTAAAGGCAAAGTCATTTTTTGTTCTTTAATGTCAATTCCGGTTGGTTTTCCGATGGCTTCTTCGCTGTAATCGAACAAGTCATCTTTAATTTGAAATGCCATTCCGATCAATTCGCCAAACTTTCGCATATTCTCCACCTGAATATCATCTTCAATTACCGATTTTGCGCCAAGTGCACAGCAAGCTGCAATAAGTGTTGCAGTCTTTTTTCGGATGATTTCGTAATAAACATCTTCGGTAATATCGAGTCTTCTGGCTTTTTCTATTTGAAGTAATTCACCTTCGCTCATTTCGCGAACAGCTACAGAAATGATTCGGAGTAAATCAAAATCGCCGTTATCAATAGAAAGCAATAAACCTTTTGAAAGTAAATAATCTCCAACTAAAACCGCAATCTTATTTTTCCAAAGTGCATTTATAGAGAAAAATCCGCGGCGACGATTACTATCGTCCACCACATCATCATGAACCAAAGTTGCCGTATGAATCAATTCAATAACCGACGCACCTCGATAGGTTCTTTCGTTTACGATTCCGCCTGAAACCATTTTAGCAGTCAGAAAAACAAACAT
The DNA here is from genome assembly GCF_031455715.1 of Flavobacterium sp. 2755. Classification (NCBI taxonomy): domain Bacteria; kingdom Pseudomonadati; phylum Bacteroidota; class Flavobacteriia; order Flavobacteriales; family Flavobacteriaceae; genus Flavobacterium; species Flavobacterium sp. 2755. Next base: position 161,582 of record NZ_JAVDTG010000012.1, on the reverse strand, counting down.
GGGACGCATTTGTTTTCCTTTTCGGTTTACAATATAATAGGTGATTCTGTTTAGTAACGCAACCTTTGAAGTCATCGATTCGTGAAACTTTTTTTCAAAAAGTTCCATCTCGGTAATAATAGGCTGTTTTATTTGTGAAGTAATATTCATTTCGATTTCAAATATACTATTTTAAATAAAAAAACGTTGTCTATTTTATGTTAGTATATCTATAAATATGCACTAATTTAAAAAAAACAATCCAAAAACACCTCAATCTAATAACTAATTTGAATTCATTGAAAAGTAAAACCAAAAAAACTATTTATTATGAAAACAAAATTTTTATTAATTGGAACCTGTATCGCTTTATCATTATTTACAAGTTGTAATTCTGATGAAAACACAAATGACGGAACTAGTAAGGTCATTACTAATGACGAAATAATTGCCAATTCTAAAATTGACGCCTCTATTGAAGATGTTACGAATATTGCTGAAGACCAGTTTATTTCTCAAGTAAACATCAATAGCAAACCTTCTGGAAACATAAAACACTTTTTACCTGAATGTGCTGTTATTACAACAGTTTTAACGAATAATACTTTTACAAAAACAATAGATTTTGGCGTTGACGGCTGTACGCTTGATAACGGAAATACGGTAAAAGGAAAAATGGTGGTTTCGTTTTCTAATGATTTTTCGGCTTCTACACAAACGATCAGTTATACGTTTGAAGGATTTTATCACAATGGTAAACTACTTCAGGGAAGCAAGAGCATTATTAGAACTGTAAAATCAACTGATTTACTGGCAGAAGCACATCCGGTTTTAACCGCAGCAATTGATTTGACTATTACTTTTGATGACGGAAAGGTTTATATCAGAAAAGGTTCTTTAGTAAAAGAAATGACTGCGGGTTATAACACTTGGTTCAATTGGGAAGACAATGTTTTTGTCGTGACCGGAAGCGGTACTACAACTTTACCAAACGGAGATACTTACGCTGCAGAAATTACAACTCCACTGGAATTTAAAACTTCATGCAGAAAATCATTTGCAGTAAAAGGAGTTGTTGAAATAACTAAAAATGGAGCTTCGGCTATTATTGATTATGGCAATGGAGATTGCGATACGTTGGCTTCTGTAACAAAAGACGGAGTAACAGAAGAAATAGATTTGAAAAAATAAAATCCCTTTTTGCCCACAAAAAAAGCATTAAAAACAAGATTCACCCTCGTTTTTAATGCTTTTTTTAATATCGAAAATTTTACGTTTAAATGTAGTCCCTACGGGACATTCTCTACGTTTTAATCATGATTTTCTACCGATTTGTAACTCCTAACGGAGTATATCTCGTAGAGATTATATATCGCTAGACAACATTATGCGATATCGCTTTTGTCCCGTAGGAACTATACCGCATCAGCTTCTTTATTTGCTAATTGCCCGCAGGCAGCATCAATATCTTTTCCTCGGCTGCGACGCACTTTTACAACAACTCCAATATTTTCTAATGCTTTTATATATGCCAAAATAGATTCTTCTGAAGCTTGTTGAAATTCTCCATCGTCAATTGGATTGTATTCAATTAAATTGACTTTACACGGTACATATTTACAGAATTTTACCAAGGCATCAACCGAAGCTTTATCATCGTTGATTCCTTTCCAAACTACATATTCGTATGAAATTTTGCTTTTGGTTTTTCTATACCAATATTCTAATGCTTCACGCAAATCTTTCAAAGGAAAGTTTTTACTGAAAGGCATAATCTTCGCGCGGATTTCATCAATTGCCGAATGAAGAGAAACTGCAAGTTTGAACTTTACATCATCATCGGCCATTTTCTTGATCATCTTCGGAATTCCCGATGTCGAAAGCATAATACGCTTTGGAGACATTCCTAAACCTTCTGGCGATGTAACCATATCGATTGCTTTAATGACATTGTTATAATTCATTAAAGGTTCGCCCATTCCCATAAAAACAATATTCGAAAGCGGATGATTGTGGTACAAACGGCTTTCTTTATCAATTGCCAAAATCTGATCGTAGATTTCTCCCGGTTCCAGATTTCGCATTCTTTTTAAACGTGCAGTTGCGCAGAAATTACAATCTAAACTACACCCAACCTGACTTGAAACACAAGCTGTTGTTCTGGTTTCTGTTGGAATTAAAACCGATTCTACAACTAATCCGTCGTGCAGGCGAACGGCATTTTTTACTGTTCCGTCGCTGCTTCTCTGCATGGTATCAACCTTAATATGATTGATAACAAAATTTTCTTCAAGCATAGAACGCGTTGTTTTGGCAACATTCGTCATATCCTCAAAACTGTGTGCTCCTTTGCTCCAAAGCCATTCATACACTTGATTTCCACGAAAAGCTTTGTCATTATTTGCGACAAAAAAATCTCGTAATTGATCTTTTGATAAGGCTCTTATGTCTTTTTTCTCGATTTGCATGCTGCAAAGTTAATCACTTTTGTCCTTTTTTTCGATTTTTAGATGCATTCTTCGTTTATCCTTTCTTGAATTTTATGCAAAATCATAACTCTATTTATCCTTTAAACCCTTACTATAATGATTTAATTAAAGTTTGGCTATGATTTTTATCATTTAATTTCGACTGTCTGCTTGATAATTTTGATCTAAGAAATAAGGTCAGTTCACAACCACTTACAGAACTCTCCTGATTAAAATTAACAAATACCTATCAAGATGAAAACAATTACATCAATCCTATTAACAGCAATTTTCACAATCCTATCATTACAGCTAAACGCACAAAGAACTTATACGGTAGCAGCTGCTAAATCAACTTTTGAAGTTGCCGGAACTTCTACAGTTCACGATTGGACAATGAGGTCTACAGAAGGAACTGGCATCGCCAACTTAACGGTAAAAGATTCTAAACTTACAGCGATAAACAGCCTAACTATTACCTTATCAGCAGAAAGTTTAAAAAGCAGTAAAACAAGTATGGACCAGGTGGCTTATGAAGCCTTAGATACCGAAACGCATAAAACCATCGAATACGCTTTAAAATCTGCTGAAAAAATAAATGAATCAACCTGGATTCTAACCGGAACTTATACTATTGCCGGTATCAGCAAAGAATACAAAACTCAGATAAAAATAACGGCTGATAATGAAACTTTTATTCTTCAGGGTTCTAACCAAATTACTTTTGGCGATTTTGAAATGACACCTCCAAAAGCAGCTCTCGGTGTTGTTAAAACAGGTAAAGATTTAACTGTGATTTTCAATATCATGTTAAGCCAGATAAATCAGATTTCAGATCTGTAAACCATAATTACATTCTTTAAAAGTTAATGTTTGATAAAACCCGAATCTCGATTTAGGGTTCAATTATCCATTCCCAAAAAATGAAAACGTTGTAGTTTTTAAATACCATTTTAATAAAATTTTAACAATGATTTTTATCATGTATCCCTTTGAAATATAGGTAGATCTTTGATACAAGTTAAAACAACATTCTTAGTACTAAAAGAAAATCGGTCGATTTGTTAACTTATTTTTTACAATAAAAACATGACAAAAATGAAAACCAATAAAATCAAATTATTTGCAATTGCAGTTGCTTTTTTCGGAATTACTTCAATTGCTACAGCACAAAAATCATATTCTTTAGATGACAAAGCTTCCTTTTCAGTTGCGGGAACTTCAACCCTTCACGATTGGGAAATGAAGTCGGCTTCAGGAACCGGAACAGCAAACTTTTCAATAGCTAATTCAAAGCTTACTGAAATAGAATCTCTATCGGTTACCCTATTGGCTGAAAGTATAAAAAGTGAGAAAAAAAGCATGGATAAAGTGGCTTACACAACTTTAAAAACAGATAAAAATAAAAACATCAAATATGTTTTAAAATCTGCTGAAAAAGTAAACGAAACTACTTGGGAATTGACCGGAACTTATACCATTGCAGGAGTCAGCAAAGTTTACAAAACGACTGTAAAAACAACTGTTACAAAAGATGGATTAAACATGCAGGGTTCTAACAAAATCACTTTTGCAGATTTTGGAATGAAATCACCAACTGCCATGCTTGGAACTATTAAAACAGGGCAGGATTTAACGATAAAATTCAATTTAAACTTTAATTTATAAACGCCATGAAAAAAATTTATATCCTATGTATAACATTAGTCAGCACGTTTGCTGTTAATGCTCAGGTAAGTTTTGGGCACATTCAAAACCAGATTCCACGAAACCAAAAAGGTATTAATCAATTTGATGTAAAAAAAGATACTGTTGCTTATAAAGGATTAAGTGTAGATATGGGAGCTGCTTTTGCACTTCAATTTCAAGCTTTAAATTCGTTTAATGATCAAAAAAACTTAGCCACAGCGCCAGGTTACAGATTAAATAATTTAGAAAACAATTTCAATTTACCAAATGCAAACTTCACAATTGGTGCTCAATTGTATGATGGTGTACGTGTAAACTTAGATGTATATATGGCTTCCAGACATCACAACGAAACTTGGGTAAAAGGAGGTTATTTGCAAATTGACAAACTGGATTTCATTAAAAAAGATTTCCTGGCTGATTTCATGCAGTATACAACGATCAAAATTGGTCAAATGGAGAACAACTATGGTGATGCGCACTTTAGAAGATCTGATAACGGAAATGCGTTTATGAATCCGTTTGTTGGAAATAATATTATGGATGCATTCATCACAGAAATGGGAGCCGAAGTTTATTATAATAGATTAGGTTTCGTAAGTATGCTTGGCGTTACAAATTCTAAATTAAACCAAAACGTTCAGGAAATTGTAGCAGCAAATCCTACAGCAGCAAAACCAGATAATAATACAACTATAAGTCCTTCTATTCTTGCAAAATTAGGCTGGGATAAACAAATCAACGACGATTTGAGAATTAGAGTAACAGGTTCTTATTATCATACAGCAAATTCAAGCGGAAATTTATATTCTTCTGATAGAGCAGGAAGCCGTTTTTATGGTGTAATGAGCCATTCTGAATACAATATTATCGATCCGGCTACCGGAACAGCTATTAGCACTGTTGCAAACAATTTCGATCCAACTGCTAATAAAGATACTGGAAGGTTTAATCCGGGATACGGAAACTGGGCAACATCCTATATGATAAACCCATTTATCAAATATAAAGGTCTTGAGTTTTTTGGAACGTTAGAATTTACTTCTGGAGGAGATTATAAAGGAACCGATGATACTCGTAAAGTAAATCAATATGTTGGTGATTTAGTTTACCGTTTCGGAGAAAATGAAAGATTTTATGTGGGTGGAAAATACAATTTAGTTGACGGGAAATTAGCAAATGCAAATGCCCAAGCAATTCAAATAAATAGATTTGAAGCCGCTGCAGGATGGTTCATGACCAGAAATGTTTTGGCTAAATTAGAATATGTAGATCAAAATTACAAAAACTTCGCTCAATTTAATGGAGCAACTCCAAACGATCTTTTCGGCGGAAGTTTTAAAGGACTTATGTTCGAAGCAGTAATTTCATTTTGATAAAATGTACAAAAGATTTATTTTTTTAATTATGGGTTTAGCGGCTTTCTTTTTATCAGGAAGTGCTAAACCCACTTTTTTAACAGAAGATACAGCCTTAGTAATAAATAAAATTAAAATAGAAATTACAGGAGCATCTACTGTTGGCAAATACAATTGTTCTAATACCTTTTCAATAAAAGATACGGTTTATATAAATTCAGTTAAAAAAGAGGCTTTTAATACCGAAATCAAAATGTCAAACTTTGATTGCGGCAACAAAATAATGACGAAGGATTTACAGGGAACCGTAAAAGTGAAACAATTTCCAAATAGTACGGTTTGCATTACAGATGTAAAACCAAATGGTAAAAATTACAAATGCCGATTAAACTTTTATATCACCGATAAAACTTTAAAATACAAAGATTTTATTCTGTATAATTCTGATGATAAAATTCAGGGAACACTAAATTTAAAATTTTCTGATATTGACTTAGAACCGCCCGTAAAAATGGCCGGATTAATAAAAGTAAAAGATGATATTGTGATAAATTTCAGCCTTTACAAAAACTAAAACTTACTTCTAAAACATTTCAGCAAAAAAAATTTCTTCAACTTTTCAAAACTGCAAAAATTTGGCACAAGAATTGTCTTGCACTCAAAAGAAAAGTAATCTTACAAAGCGCGCCATAATTTTAAAATTTGTATTTTTATTATTCCACTTTATAACCTTTTAAATTTTATAACCTAAAAAGACAATTTATTATGAAAAAACATTTTTTAAGTTTAGCTGTTGTTGCATTATTAGCTTTGGGATTACAATCTTGCGAAAAGAAAGAACCTAAACCTGCAGATGAAGAATTAACTCTTGGAAACAAAGTTGACTCCTTAACAACAGATATTGAAGAAGTGAAAGACAGCGCTGTAAGCAAAACAGAAGAGGCTGCTGCAAAAGCTAAAGATGCTACTGAAAATGCTGTACAAGATGTAAAAGATGGAGCTAAAAAAGCAGCATCTGACGTGAAAGATGCTACTAAAAAAGGAGCTGAAAAAGTTGAAAATGCTGCAAAAGCTGCAAAAGACGGAACTGTGAAAACAGCTAAAGAAGTAAACGAAGCTTTGAAAAAATAATTTTCAAATTAAAACTAAAAACAGAAAGCCATTCGCCTAAACGAATGGTTTTTTTATGCAAAATAGTCAGCGGATATTTTTTGTATTTTTGCATTCAATTACAACAACTACAAGATGCATTTTATATCACAAGAATTAGAAGATTATATCGAGCAGCATTCTGAAAACGAACCAGAATTATTAGCGAAACTTAATAAAGAAACCTACCAGAAAATACTTTTACCAAGAATGTTAAGCGGTCATTTTCAAGGCCGGGTTTTAAGTATGCTCTCTAAATTAATTCGTCCGGTAAATATTCTTGAAATCGGAACTTATACGGGTTATGCTGCGCTTTGTTTATGCGAAGGAATGCAGGAAAACGGACAATTACATACTATAGATATTAAAGAAGAATTAGTTGATTTTCAGAGAAAGTATTTTGATGCATCGCCTTGGGGAAATCAAATTTTTCAGCATTTAGGAGAAGCCGTAGATATTATCCCAACTATTGACGTAAAATTTGATTTGGTATTTATTGATGCAGATAAGGAAAATTACCTCAATTACTGGGAAATGATTGTTCCAAAGATGAATAAAGGCGGTATTATTTTATCTGATAATGTATTGTGGAGCGGAAAAATCCTTGAACCGGTTCATCCAAATGATGTCAGTACAAAAGTACTTTTAGAATATAATCAGCTTTTGAAAGACGATCCAAGAGTGGAAACGGTTTTGTTGCCAATTCGCGATGGATTAACAGTTTCAAGAGTATTATAATTTTATAAGTTGCTAAGATACTAAGGCGCTAAGATTCTAAGATTTTTTCTATTTATACTTTTACTCCATTTAGAATGACTTATTTAAATCAGATAGATAATGAAGGTTTTGCAATTATAAACAATGTTTATACTGAAAATGAAATTGAAAAACTGATTTCATTAATCGAAAATGTAACCGAAAATGATTCTGATAATGCTACTTTTAGAAAATCTCAGGATTTATTTGCAATCAGACAATTTCATAAAGAAGTACCTGAAACCTTAGATTTTATTTTCAATCAAAATTTAAAAGATAGTATTGAATCTAATTTTGGGAAAGGATACTTCATTACCAAATCCATTTATTTTGACAAACCTGAAAAATCAAATTGGTTTGTGGCTTATCATCAGGATTTAACTATTTCTGTGGATAAAAAAATTGAAGCTGAAAATTTTGAAAACTGGACTGTAAAACAAAATCAGTTTGCGGTTCAGCCTCCAAAAGAAATTTTAGAAGATAATTTTACGATTAGAATTCATATTGATACCACTACAAAAGACAACGGTGCTTTAAAAGTTATCAATAATTCCCATTCAAAAGGAATTTTGAGAATCGAAAATCTGGATTTTGAAAACGAAACAGAAACAATCTGCGAAGTTGAAAAAGGCGGAATCATGATTATGAAACCTTTATTATTTCACGCTTCAAACAAAACCACAAACAACGAAAGAAGAAGAGTTATTCATATTGAATTCAGCAAACAAGAACTTCCCACAGGGCTAGAATGGAGTGAAAGAAAAATTCTTGAAAATAATTTAGACGACTTCAAGAGTATTATAAAATAAAAAATTCAATAGCCTCCAGCTTCAGCTGGAGATAAAAAAGCTAAAAAAAGAAAAAGGCTTTAGCCAAATACCCAGTGTATTTTGGCTAAAGCCTTCTTAATTTTATCTATAGACTCTCCAGCTAAAGCTGGAGGCAATTTATCCAAATTTTATATGAGAAAACTTAGAAGCTTAGTATCTTAGAAACTCAGAACCTTAGATTATCCCGGAAAATATTGCGGTTTCAACCTTCTGTAAGCTAAAAAGATTAAGAATCCAAAAATAGCTCCAAAGAAATATCCTGTTAGAATATCTCCCGGATAATGTAATCCCAAATAAATTCTACTGTAAGCGAAAATTAACGGCCATAAGAATAACAAACCAAAATATTTGAAATGACGTTTTAAAACCAAATATAAAAAGGTTGCAACGGCCATTGTGTTTGCAGCATGTCCTGAGAAAAAGCTAAAAGATTTTCTAACCTGAACCACTCTGATAATTGTATTGACATCAGGATCGTTACAAGGGCGCAAACGCTGAAAAGTATGTTTAAACAAATTACAAGTCTGATCTGTAAAAGCGATTAAAATTGCGACAAAAAGTAATATATACAAGGTTTGCTTTCCCCCTACTTTTCTATAAATAAGATAAAACAACAGCAAAAAGAACGGTGTCCAATTCAACTGTTCGGTAATAATCAGCCAGAATTTATCATATTTTTCAGAACCTAAACCGTTTAGATATACCAATAAATTGACATCTAATTCTTTTATTTTTTCAAGCATATTATCTTTGGCGTTTTATAGGTCCCGAAAGTGATTCAATATCTTCTTTTACCTGATCGATTTCTGTAGCAGTTTCACCTAACAGATTACTGGATAAATTAGTAGTATCTCCTAACAAATTAGATTTTGCATCATTAATTTGCGCATTAATATTACCCGTAATATCAGTCAAAGATTTCGTGTCAAGACCATTGGCCTCAGCTCCTTTTTGAATTTCACTTTTTATATCGTTGGTTGCATTTTTTAACTGCGCCATCGCTTTACCCATTGTACGGGCAATTTCCGGCACTTTATCAGAACCAAAAAGCATTAGTACTATAAACAGTATGAAAACTAATTCTCCTCCTCCTATACCAAACATATCTTTTATTTTTGTTGTGCAACAAAGATATTAAATTTTGAAGCGCACAGTTTTAAAATTTACTTAAAAAAAAAGACTCTTTTCAGAGTCTCTTTAGTTTGTTCTTAGTCAAATTTTGATTTTTGTTCAACTTTTGGCCATGAATTATTTGTTACATCGATATCAGCCGTAAGTAATTTTGGATCTATCTGAATGCTTTTTACAGCTTTTGTAGTCGCATAAACTTTTTTAGCGGTATCGTTACTTTTTCTCCAGATTTGTGCCGGATATTGGTAATTATCTTTTGTACCATCTTCGTAAGTAATTTCAACAAGAATTGGCATAATCATTCCGCCTGGTTTGTTGAATTCAACTTCATAAAAATATTTAGGCGATTTAATGCTTGCTTTTTCCTCAGCAGTAAAAGTCTGGTTCACATAATCAGCCAATGGTTTTACATCTTCTAATTTTAATGCTTTTTTGCTTGAAGCGCTAACTTCTGGATTATCTCCTGAAACTAGGTAAACAAAAGGACCTTTTTCGAATCCAAAACGACCTTTTCTCACTTTTACATCTTTAATGTCAGCAGTTGGAGTTTCAGAAACATAATATTGTTTTACCTCTTTAATTCCGATATCTACAAAATCAGTTGAATAAAACCATCCTCTAAAAAACCAATCTAAATCTACAGCAGATGCATCTTCCATAGTTCTAAAGAAATCCTCTGGAGTTGGGTGTTTAAATTTCCATCTGTTTGCGTATGTTTTAAAAGCATAATCAAACAATTCTTTCCCCATAACTACTTCTCTTAAAATATTAAGACCTGTAGCCGGTTTTCCGTAAGCATTATTTCCAAATTGGTGAATCGTTTCAGAGTTAGACATAATTGGCTCTAAAAACTTCTGATCACCGCTCATATAAGGAACAATATTTTTTGCAGGTCCGCGTCTTGAAGGGAAAGTTGGATCTAATTCCTGTTCTGCCAAATATTCTAAAAATGAATTCAAACCTTCATCCATCCAAGTCCATTGACGCTCATCAGAATTTACAATCATTGGGAAAAACGTGTGTCCAACTTCGTGAATAATAACACCAATCATTCCGTTTTTAACCTCTTTAGTCGTAACACCGTTTTCATCCGGACGACCAAAATTCCAGCAAATCATTGGATATTCCATTCCCTGATCTTCTGCAGAAACAGAAACCGCTTTTGGATAAGGATAATCAAAAGTATGAGATGAATAGCTTTTTAAAGTATGTGCAACTGTAAGTGTTGAAGTTTCTCCCCAAAGCGGGTTTGCTTCTTTTGGATAAACAGATTCTGCCATAACAGTTTTGTTTCCAATTTTTACAGCCATTGCATCGTAAATGAATTTTCTTGAAGAAGCAATTCCAAAATCACGAACATTTTTAGCACTGAATTTCCATGTTTTTTTCTTTTCAGAAAAACCTTTTTCAGCCGCTTCAGCTTCAGCCTGAGTTACAATAACAACAGGTTTATCAAATGATTTTTGAGCCTGCTCGTAACGTTTAACTTGTTCTGCAGTAAAAACTTCGTTTCTGTTTGTTAATTCTCCTGTTGCATCAATTACGTGATCTGCAGGAACCGTAATATTTACATCAAAGTTTCCGAAAGGAAGGGCAAACTCTCCGCTTCCCCAAAACTGCATATTCTGCCATCCTTCAACATCGTTGTAAACTGCCATTCTAGGATAGAATTGTGCAATTACATATAATTTATTTCCATCTTTTTCGAAGAATTCGTAACCAGAACGTCCGCCTTCTTTTCTATAATTATTGATGTTATACCACCATTTTATCGAAAATGAAATTTTTTCTCCCGGTTTTAAAGGCGCAGCCAGATTAATACGCATCATCGTTTCGTTGATCGTATAAGACATTGGAGTTCCTTTTGCGTCTTTTACCTGTTCGATATTAAAACCGCGCTCTAAGTCTTTTTTCAAATATTTAGACGAAAAACCATCAAGAGCTAAAACCTGATTGATTTTTTCTCCTTCTGCTAAAGAAGTCTGTCCATTTGCTCTCGCTTGATTTTGATCTAACTGAACCCATAAATACTCTAAAGTATCTGGTGAATTGTTAGAATATGTGATCGTTTCAGCACCGGTTAATTTTGAATTTTTATCATCTAATTCAACATCAATCTTATAATCTGCCTGCTGTTGGTAATAAGCAGGTCCCGGCGCTCCAGATGCTGTACGAAACATGTTTGGTGTTGCCAGCAAATCGTACATCTGGCTAAATTTATTAGTGTCGTAACTGCCTTGCTGCTTAGGTGTCGCAGCTTTTTCCTGAGCAACTAACATTGCAGGAAAAATTAATAATAATGAAAGCTTTTTCATAAAAGTCTAATGGTAATTTTTGTCAGGGTGTGAAAATAACAATTAAAATATTAATTTAACAGATTAATTAATACTTTAACAATTCTTTCCTTGAAGATTCTGTAAAGAGGACACTTCTTTTAGTACCAAATGCTGAAATATGTGTAATATTCTGCTGTTCAGAACTCCAGTCCACAAGTAGAGTATTTGAAATTTCGATCGATTTAAATTTTTCGATATCTTTTATTCTCGAATAACATATTAAAACATCGTCGCTTTCCACTTCTTTTGACAAAAAAGTAATTGGTTTTGATTGTCCGTTTATCTTAATCGTGAAATTTTCAGCAAGATATTTTTTTAATAAATCAAGATCTGCGGGAGTTTCCTTTTCGGTTCCAACGAAAGTTTTTTTATGGTATTTTTTTTCTAGTGCATTATTCAAATCATCTACAAAAATACGCGATGTAATTTGAATCATTTTTTTTTCAGCAGCATATTCAACCTGAAAAACACCAACATAAAATTTATGAAATGCAAAGGAAGAAAGCGACAGAAACAATATCCCGATAAAAGGATAAATCAATATTTTTTTCATTATTGAGAGGCATTCACTTTTTTAAATTCAGCATTTTTGTTGATTAAAAAATCAATCAACTCAAATTTTTGATCTTCATTAAGATGTCTTTTTGATTCTGGATCATTAGAACAAAACATCAAAAACAAATCAACTTCGTCTTTTTTCAAACCTAAAGTTTTAGTAAAGAAATCAGGTTTAAAATTGGCTTTAGAATATTCTACAAAGGCAATATCCGTGATTTCTTCTTCTTTTACATCATTTTTAGAAAGAAGCTTTTTAACATCTTTAAAAATTCTAACGAAGTCCATTCCGTATTTTATGGTTTGATCAGAATACATTACCGTATTTTTCGCAGTCGAGAGTTTATCATCTTCAAACTGCATATCAACATATTTCTGCGTGTTTTTATCTAACGATTGTACTTTTAAATCTTTACGAACCACAACTTCTTTTAATTCATTGCTAACCAAATCTAAAGGCACAGAAAAAAGTATTTGTGCACAGTCTTTCTCTGTCAAAACAATTTTTTTAGACTGAAAAGCCAAACCGGTAAAAACCAAAGTATCTTTTGGCTGTGCCAAAATATCAAACAATCCTCCCGGACCTATAAAAGTTCTGGATTTTGCATTAATATTCATAACATACCCACTTTCTATAGCAAGTGATTTATTTGTAACCTGACCGTGCAGCGACTTTCTTGAGCCATTTTGCCCAAACATTATTTGACAAAATAAGCAAACAACGAATACTCCTAGTTTATTTTTCATTTTCGAGAATTATTAGATATTTTCGAGCTAACTCTGTTATTAAAAACATACTCATTGTTTTATTCTTTGTATTCAAAGATACGGCAAATTCGGCATCATCCACACAATATAATTGAAATCCTTTGATATCATCTACCGGAATTTTTAATCTTTCGGTATAATAATTTTCATCAAAAAGATACTCAATTTTTCTGAAAAGCATCTCCTTTTTTTCCACATTTACCTCTTTTTTTAACATTGCCGTACGTCCAGAAATTTTATTGAGGATTTTATCTATAGAAGTCGAAGTTGCAGTATACACTTTTCTTTCTGCAGGTGTATATGTTTTTTGGCCGTGCGGAACAATTCCTAAATTTTCAGTCGTAATTCCATGATTGTCATTCACCTTGACTTCTTTCAACTCAATTTCTTTTGCTGTCATTTTAATCACGAGCAGACTTAAAGTTAAATCCTCAGCAGAAATTCGGCGTTTATAAGGTTCTAGATTTACTGCTGAAAAAACCAAAACATCGCCTTCTTTAACGGCAATAGAAAATCTCCCGTCGGCATCAGAAATAGTCGAAACTTGTGTCGTGTTATTAATAATATTCACTCCGTCAACCGAAGTAGTTTTTTCGAAGATTTGTCCTAAAATTTCTTTAGAAGATGCATTTTGTCCAAAACCAATTTGAACAAAAAATAGAATTAAAATTATATGTAGGGTATTATTTAACTTCACTCGCAATTATTTCATTGTATTTCAAAGCTTGCTGATAAATTAACAACTTTAGCTTTGCTTTTTCTTTATTTCCTAACAACAACATTATTTCCTCATTCTCAACAAGGTAAAATTTAAAACCTGAAATGTAATCTGATGGAATTTTCAACTCATTGATAAAATATTCATCTTCAAACAAAGCCCCCAACTTCTCTAGAGCAATTTCTTTCTTTTCAATCTGAACATTTTTCTTCAACATTTTAGTTCTCCCATTTATTTTATTTAAAATAGGGTCTATTGCCACAGAACCTCCTAATAACCCTAGAAGTGAAATAGCTTTAAAATCTCCTGCAGTTGCTAATTTTCTTTCTGCGGGCGTATACTTTTTTTGGTCTTTAGAAACAATTCCCAGATTTACAGCATTTATATGAGCATTTTCATTAATAACAACTTCCTTCAACTCGATTTTTCCCGCTTTCATCTTTATTTGAATCAAAGCCAGATTAAAATCCTCAGCCGTAATTCGATGTTTTACAGATTCTTTATCTACAGCCGAAAAAATCAAAACATCTCCTTCTTTTACTTCAATCGAAAATCTTCCATTTTTATCAGAAACTGCTGTTCTTTGTGTTGCTGTATTAATGATGTTGATTCCCTCAATTACACTAGACTGCTCTAAAATCTGCCCAAAGATTTCCTTTGAAGTTTTTTCCTGTCCAAAACTCATTTGGACAAAACACAGAAATAAGATTATATCTAGTTTATTATTTAACTTCACTCGCAATTATTTCTTTATACTTTACCGCCAGTTCGCCTAGCAAAAATTCGGTTGAAGTTTTATTTTTAGAGTTCAAAATATTCGTAAACTGTTTATTATCGACAGCGTAATATTCAAAACCTTTTACATATTCTGCCGGAATTTTTAAGCGATCCACAAAATGTTCAAGCGTAAACATTTTCTCTAAAAGTCTCATAAAAAACTCTTTCTGCTCTACCTCAATTTCTTTTTTCAGCATTGCTGTTCGGCCCGAGAAAAAGTTCAGCAGAGGATCTGCAGAAATTGATCCGCCTACCATTCCTGTAGCACTTGCTGTGGCATCTAAAGCGGTAGCGGTACGTAATTTTCTTTCGGCTTCGGTATATGATTTTTGACCCGCCGGAACAATTCCCAGAGAAACAGCATTTATATTATCATATCTTTTTACAATAACTTCCTGTAATTGATGCACAACTAAGTTCATCCTTACGGTAAAATTTAAATCGGTAAAATTTTCGCAGGCAAGAGAAACCCTATTTTCCTTAAATTGAATCGAAGAAAAAATCAGCACATCATCTGGTTTTGCCAAAATAGAAAAGGCACCGGATGCATCAGTAGTAGTCATAACCTCAGTTTGAGAATTGACAACATACACTCCTTCCAAATCATTTGTATTTGCCGTAATTTTTCCGTTTATAATCGTACGTTCCTGATTTTGAGACCAGGAATTCTGACTTATAACTGCAACTAAAAAAAATACAATATTCTTTGTCAAAATGAAAATATTAGGGAATTATTAAAAAGGTAAAAATATCCTAATGTCTTCCAAATTTAGTATTAATGAGTTGGTAAAAATATGTTAATTAAACTCCAATATCTCAATTATATTAGACAGACTTTTTTTAATATCTTTATCAAATAGAATTTGAGTTTAGAATTATGAAAAGCATTATCATCGCCAGCACATCTACCCTGCACGGCGGCAGTTATTTAGATTATTTACTACCTACGTTACAATTACATTTTAAAAACTGTACCACTGTTTTATTTATTCCGTACGCACGTCCCGGAGGAATATCTCATGAAGAATACACCAAAAAAGCAGCAGAAGTTTTTGCTTCTATAAATATTAAACTTCAGGGAATTCATGAATTTGAAAGTCCTGAAAAAGCTATACAAAATGCTGAAGGCTTTTTTACGGGCGGTGGAAACACTTTTTTGCTTGTTTCACAGCTTTATAAAAACAATATTATGCAATTGCTTGCAGAAAAAGTTAAAAACGGAACTCCTTATTTAGGAACCAGTGCCGGAAGTAATATTTGCGGTTTATCAATGCAGACAACGAATGATATGCCGATTATTTATCCGCCGAGTTTTCAAACTTTAGGATTAATTCCGTTTAATTTGAATCCGCATTATTTAGATCCAGATACAAATTCGCAGCATATGGGCGAAACACGTGAAACGAGAATTAAAGAATTTCATGCTTTTAATGCCATTCCTGTTTTAGGTTTAAGAGAAGGAAGCTGGCTGGAAGTAAAAGGAGACAAAATAACTTTGAAAGGTTCTCTAAAAGCAAGACTTTTTAAACAAAACCAAACTCCGGAAGAACTAGAACCAGAAAGCGACTTAAGCAGTTTAAAATAAAGTTTCCCACCATATAAGTGATATAAGTTCATTTAAAAAAGCTTGACAAAAAAACTTATAATAACTTATATCACTTATATGGTTTAAAAAAAATAACAGAAACAAAAAAGCCTCAAACATTGTTTGAGGCTTTTGAAGAGCGAAAGACGAGGCTCGAACTCGCGACAACCAGCTTGGAAGGCTGGAGCTCTACCAACTGAGCTACTTTCGCATTAACAGGGTGCAAATATAAATAATTTATTTTAAAAAACAAAAATTATTTAAGTTTGATAAAAAAACCGAAACGATTAAATTTCGGTTTTTTAGAGCGAAAGACGAGGCTCGAACTCGCGACAACCAGCTTGGAAGGCTGGAGCTCTACCAACTGAGCTACTTTCGCATTGCTGGTGCAAATATAAAAATAAAGTTAAGTTCAAAACAAGCTTTTTTGCAAAAAAAATTAATTAAAATCAACATTTTCTTATAACCTATTTAAAATTAAAAAGTTATAAAATCAATTATTTTTAAAAAATCATGAATACTATTAAAGAAATCCCATCAAAAGAAACTTATATCGTTCGTCAGCCTGTACTAAGAGAAGGCAAACCTATCGAAAGCTGCATCTTTGAGGGAGATGATTTAGACACTACACATCATTTTGGTTTATTTAATAATGAAGATTTAATAGGAATTATTTCGTTATTCAATAAAATCAATCCTATATTTGCCGAAAAAAGTCAAGCACAAATTCGAGGGATGGCAGTTTTAGAAACGCATCAGAAAAAAGGATTTGGAGAAGCCTTAGTTAAGCATTGCGAAACCTACTGCAATGACAACAAAGTCGATTTGATTTGGTTTAATGCTAGAACCGCCGCCGTTGGCTTTTACAGAAAAATGGGATACCAGCCCCTCGGTGAACCATTTGATATTAAAGATGTTGGCGAACATTATTTAATGTTTAAAAATTTATAAAATGAGGAAACTTTACTTTCTTTTATTGGTATTAAGTTTAATTAGCTGTAAAAAAGATGCTCCTAAACCAGCTCCTGCTGCAGTAAAAAAAGCACCGCCAATTATACTTACTGATGAACGAAAAGTAGAAGTTGATACGGCACTTTTAAGTACTTTTAAAAGTGAAACGCTGAAGCAATTTTATACTTCATCTGAAAATAAGACCGTTTGGGGAAATCTAAAAAAGAGACAATATGTATTATCTCAATTAGAAAAATCGGAAGAATTAGGACTTAATCCAGAAGATTATAAAGCTTCGCAGCTGGAAAAATTTGAAAAACGAATCAGCAGTCTAAATGATGCCGACCTGGCAACGTATGATATTTTACTGACTTATAGTTTTGAGAAATATTTAGAACATTTATATAAAGGTAAACTTGATCCTAAAAAATTATATACAGACTGGGATTTAGACGAAAAAACATTTGATGTAAACAGTGTTTTGATTAATGCTTTTAATAAAAACAAATTAGACAGCATTGTTGAAAATGTTCAGCCTAAATCTATCGTATACAAACAATTATTGAAATCACTTGAAATTATTAATTCATTTCCTGATGAAGATATTGCTACTATTGAATCTTTAAAGAAAATTACTTTGAACGATACAAACAATGCGGTAATTAACATTAAAAAGAAACTTTTATTCTGGAAAGACATGACTGGAAAAGACAGTCTTACGGATAAATACGATCAAAAAACTTTTGAATCGATTAAAAAATTTCAGGCAAGACATGGTTTAGCCGATGATGGCGTTATTGGCCCGGGAACTATAAGCGCTTTAAACTATTCTAAAGAAAGAAGAAAACAGCAGATTATTGCCAATTTAGAACGCTGGAGATGGTATCCGAATGAATTTGCCGAGAATTATTTTCTTATCAATATTCCGGATTACAGCTTAAATGTTGTCGAAAATCAGGATACAACTTTAGTTCGAAATATTGTAGTAGGGACAAGTAAAAGAAAAACGCCTATTATTACATCTGTTTTAAAAACGGTTGTTTTTAACCCAACATGGACTGTCCCGCCGACTATTTTAAAAGAAGATGTTGTTCCGGCAATGAAACGCAACCGAAATTATTTAGCAAAGAAAAATATAACGATTTACGATACATCAGGAAATGTTGTAGATCCGCATGCGTGGAACGAAAACAAACCTAATAATTACAGATATGTTCAAAGTCCGGGTTATAATAACTCATTAGGCTTAATGAAGATTTTGTTTCCAAATCATCACAGTGTTTATCTGCATGATACCAACCACAGAAATTATTTTGAACGTAATAATCGTTCATTAAGTTCGGGCTGCGTTCGTGTTGAAAATCCTTTAGAATTGGCTGAACATATTTTAGACGATCCTGAAAGATTTTCAAAAGTAAAAATTGATACGATAATTGCTTCTAAAAAAACCATGAGTTTTAAAATTACCAAAAAATATGCTTTATATCAATGGTATTGGACGGCTTGGAGCAAAAAAAATCAGCTCATTTTCAGAGCTGATATTTATAATCTTGATTCAGATTTGTATGCTAAGTTAAGAGATTAACTTCTCTTCCATCGTAAAGCTTCTTGACGGATGGTAGATATACAAACATGATTTGTCTTTAATTACTTGGATGATTTCATCTGTCAATTCAACAGGAACTGCAGGACAACCCTGGCTTCTGCCTAATCTTTTGTGGTCTCTGATAAATGATTCAGAAACATAATCAGCTCCATGCATTACAACTCCTCTTTCGCGGGCGTTGTCATTTAAACCTCTTTCAAGACCGTCTAAACGTAATGAAGCACCATGTTTTCCCTGATAGATTTCACCTGTTGCATAAAACCCTAAACTACTTTTAAATGAAGAGTTTAAGTTTGAAAATGCTGTAGCAAATTCTTCTCCGGTATTTCTACCATGAGCTACCAAAGAGTTAAATAAGATTTTATTAGTTGTCATGTCAATTACCCAAAGACGCTTGGTATTTGATGACAAACTAAAATCAATTAATGTTAAAATGTTTTTCTGAACAATTCCTCTTTCTTTTAAAAGATAAAATCCTTTTAAAGCTTCTGTAAAACTTTTAAGATCAGGAATTTTACAATCATTGTTCGAATCTAACTCACTGTAAACATTTGCAATTTTTGCTTCGACAGAAAGGTTTGTTTCAACTTTTGCAATACTTTTTGTTGTTACAGATTTCAATTCGGAAGTGTTTTTAGAATCTTTACCAAAAGACAATAGAAAAAACACCAGCAGTGGATACATTTTGTAAATCATTGAATTTCTTTAGGTTAATAATAAATTTGGGTAAGGCAAAAGTAGAAATTTTTGAAAATACACAAAATAAAACCCTGTAAATCAGGCTTTTTTTGTTGAAAATTTAACATTATTAACACAAATTAGATCTTTCTGTAAGATTTTTTCTCATGCAAAAAATCATAATATTTTAGCTGCTTTTCTTAAAAAAAGGTCAAAAAAGTGGAAATTTTGAAACTAAAACTGTAACAAGTGAAACAAAATGAAGTCTATTATTCTTAAATTAAAGTACTTTTACAATCATTTTTCGCTCAAATTTTCATGAATAAACTTGTTTTTCTAACGTTTTTTTTATCTACTTTTTTGTGTTTCAGTCAAAAAAAGGCATTGCAGGCGAAGTCTATTTCGCAAAACATTTCTATTGACGGAAAACTGGAAGAAAGCGCATGGGAAAATGCCGGAATTGCTTCAGACTTTATCACATTAGAACCTGATAACGGAAAAGCTGCTCCGGAGAATAAAAAATCTACTGTCAAAGTTTTATATGATAACGACGCCATTTATATTGGTGCCATGATGTATGATGATGAGCCTGATAAAATTTTAAAAGAGATTTCGCAGCGCGACAATTTTGGAACTGCAGATATTTTTGGTGTCTTTATAAATGGTTTTAATGACGGCCAGCAGGATTTTATGTTTTATGTTTCTGCTGCTGATGTTCAGGCAGATTGTATTATGACTGATGCAAATGGTGAAGATTATTCCTGGGATGCTGTTTGGATCAGCAAAGCTTCGATTACCGAAAATGGATGGGTTGTTGAAATAAAAATTCCATATTCGGCATTGCGTTTTTCACAGGAAAACAAACAAACCTGGGGAATTAATTTTTTCAGGGAAGTAAAGCGTACACGTTATAAGTATACGTGGAACTTTGTCGATAAAAAAATTGGAACTTTTACGCAGCAAGCCGGAACTTTAGAAGGAATTGAAAATATAAAACCTCCTACCCGATTGTTTTTTATGCCTTATGCTTCTTATTATTTGAATGCCGGTGAAGGGCAAAAAACATATGGAACTGTAAAAGGCGGAATGGATATTAAATACGGAATCACGGATGCTTTTACAGTTGATGCTATTTTAATTCCGGATTTTGGACAGACTAAATACGACGATCAGATTTTGAATTTAGGTCCGTTTGAACAGCAGTTCAATGAAAACCGAGCTTTTTTTACCGAAGGAACTGATTTATTCAATAAAGGAAATATGTTTTATTCGAGAAGAATTGGCGGCAAACCTTCTGTTGAACCCGATTTAAAAGACAATGAAGAAGTTATTGAAACCGTACAAAACGTTAATCTTATTAATGCTTTAAAACTTTCAGGACGAACTAAAAATGGTTTGGGAGTTGGAATATTAAATGCGGTGACCGAAAAAACTTTTGCGACTATAAAAGATACTATTTCCGGCGAAACCAGACGTGAGATTGTAGAACCACTTACAAATTATAATGTTTTGGTTCTGGATCAGCGTTTTAGAAAAAATTCATCGGTTACTTTTATCAATACGAATGTCACCCGAAACGGTCATTATAAAGATGCGAATGTAACGGGTTTAGCGTGGGATTTAAATACCAAAGCAAACACTTACAGCTTATTTGGAAATGTAAAATACAGCACCATAAATGATACTGAAGATACAAAAGGTTTTTTCTCCACTGTTAGTTTTGCTGAAACAAGCGGGAATTATCGCTATAGTTTAGGTACTGATTTTGTTTCTAAAGATTTTGACCCAAATGATTTGGGAATTAATTTCTATACCAATTATTACAATTTTTACGGAAACGCGAATTATAGAATTCTAAACCCAACGAAGCTTTTTAATAGTTTTAGAATTGACTATGAAATGTATTCAGAATTCAATAAAGATTCAGGAAAAGTTCAGTCAAACCGAATTGGAGCAGAAGTAAACTTAAGCACGGTAAAAAACAATTATTACGGAGCAGGAATTACCGTTTCGCCACTGGAATCTCATGATTATTATGAACCAAGAGCAGACAATCGATATGTTATAATTCCGAGGAAGTTTGATTTTTGGGGAAGCATTTCAACCAATTACAATCATAAATTTGCTATCGATATTAATCCGTCATTATCTGTTGCCGATGAACCCGGAAGAGCAGCTTACGGCACAGATATTAGTCCAAGATATCGTTTTAATGATAAACTTTTACTTGTTTATACTTTTAGTTTTCTTAAAAGAAACAATAACAAAGGTTATATCGACGGCTATGACGATGACGATAATGAAAGCACTCCCAAAACTGTTGTTTTTGCTAATCGTGACGTTATCACATACGCCAATACTATATCCGGTAAATATGCTATTAACAGCACTATGACGCTTAATTTAGCCGTTCGTCAATATTGGTCTTCGGCAGAAAATAAAGATATTTTAAAGCTTGAAGCAGATGGAACTTTAGATCCTTATCCGCAATATACCGAAAACAAAAACTCAAGTTTTTATTCCTGGAATGCCGATTTATCGTATTCATGGTGGTTTGCGCCCGGAAGCCAGCTTTCGGCTTTATACAGAAATAATGCTTCTAACTTTGAACGTATTATCGATAAGGATTTTAAAAACAACGTAACAAGCTTATTGACTAACGACGCCTTAAAACACATTTTTTCTGTTAGCGTAAAATATTTTATCGACTATAACGCTGTCAAAAATAAGGTTAGAAAAAGAGCTTAGCGTGAATTAATTTTAAAAAATAAAGAGTTCTATAATTAATTTAGTATTTTTTGTTACACTTCATTTTATTAAACATAAATGTCATAATGCTTTCTCTCCAAATTTTAGAAATGGCTTATCTTTGTAAAAAACAAAAATGTAATGAACAAAAAAGTTATCCTTATGATTTTAGACGGTTGGGGAAAATCTCCTGACCCTAAAGTATCTGCAATAGACAATGCAAATGTTCCATTTATAAATAGTCTTTACAAAAATTACCCAAGCGCGCAATTGCGTACCGACGGATTAAACGTAGGTTTACCTGAAGGTCAAATGGGAAATAGTGAAGTTGGGCACATGAACCTTGGTGCCGGAAGGATTGTATATCAGGATTTAGCAAAAATTAATTTAGCCGTAGCGCACAAAACACTTGCCAAAGAACAAGTGTTAATCGACGCTTTTACTTACGCTAAAAACAACAATAAAAAAGTACACTTTTTAGGATTAGTTTCTGATGGAGGTGTTCACTCACATACTTCTCACTTACGTGGATTAATCGACGCTTCGCAAGAGTATGGTTTAGATCAGGTTTACATTCACGCTTTTACAGACGGACGTGACGTTGACCCAAAATCTGGAGCAAAATACATTCATGATTTAGATGAATATATTAAAGATACTCCGGTAAAAATTGCTTCTATCGTGGGTCGTTATTATGCAATGGACCGTGATAAACGTTGGGAACGTGTAAAACTGGCTTACGATTTAGTAGTTAACGGAGTTGGAATTCCGTCTACAAATGCCGTAGCAAGTGTTCTTGACAGTTATGCACACGATGTTACTGACGAATTTATCGAGCCTGTTGTGATTGTTAATGAAGAACAAAAACCTTTGGCAACTATTATTGAAGGCGATGTTGTTATCTTCTTTAACTTTAGAACAGACAGAGGACGTGAACTTACTGAAGCGCTTTCTCAGCATGATTTCCACGAGCAAAACATGCACAAATTGAACTTGTATTATGTAACGCTTACCAACTACGACGAAACGTACCAAAACGTAAAAGTGGTTTACAATAAAGATAATATCACTGAAACGCTTGGTGAAGTTTTAGAAAAAGCGGGTAAAAAACAAATCCGTATAGCTGAAACAGAGAAATATCCACACGTAACTTTCTTCTTTTCTGGTGGTAGAGAAACTCCTTTTGAAGGCGAATCAAGAATTTTGAGAAATTCTCCAAAAGTTGCTACTTACGATTTACAGCCAGAAATGAGTGCTTACGAATTGGCAGACGCTCTTGTTCCTGAATTAAACAAAGGTGAAGTTGATTTTGTTTGTTTGAACTTTGCAAACGGAGACATGGTTGGACACACGGGAATTATGAGTGCTGCAATTAAAGCTTGTGAAGCAGTTGACGCTTGCGCGAAAAAAGTAATCGACGCTGCTCTTGCAAACGACTACACTACAATCGTTATTGCTGATCACGGAAACTGCGAAACAATGATCAATCCTGACGGAAGTCCAAATACTGCGCACACAACAAACCCAGTGCCTATTATTTTAGTCGACAAACAATTGAAAAATATTCAAGATGGTGTTCTAGGTGACATCGCTCCTACTATCTTAGAATTAATGGGAGTGCAGCAGCCAAACGCAATGACTTGTCATTCGCTTTTATAAAAAACACTTAAATTATTTTTAAACCATATAAGTGGTATAAGTTCATTTAATTGAAGCGCTAAAGCTTTATTAAACTTATATTTCTTATATGGTTTTTATTTTTATATACCCGTTTTGTCACCCTGAGCGAAGTCGAAGGCTTATGGAACGAAAAAGGGCTTCGACTTCGCTCAGCCTGACATTCGTGTGCATTGAGAAATATCAAACAATAAAGTAATGATAAAGCTGTTCAACACCATAAATTACAAGCCCGATAATACCGCCAACTAAAGTTCCGTTGATTCTGATGTATTGAAGATCTTTTCCTATTTCCAGTTCCAGTTTTTCAGAAACCTCTTTTCCGTCCCAGCTTTTTACGGTTGACGAAATTAAATCTCCAATTACTTTTTTATTGTTTAGAAGAACCGATAACAAATCATTTTTGATAAAATTATTGATTTTATCAATCATAATGGTGTCTTCTTTAATACCATTCCCAAAAGTTTGAATTAAACCCGAAACACTATTTTTAATGGAAGATTCATCGCCTTTGTTTAAATCATTCGTTATCGAAAGTTTTATTTCATCCCAAATTCCGTTGATGTAATCCTGAACTTCTTTTTTTCCGGCAAAGCTCAAAATCATATCGTTGATTTTAATTCGCATTTCTTCGGAGTTTTTGACTTTCTCTAAAAAATTAAAAATATACTCATCAATCTTTTGGCGCACTGCGCTGTCTGGTTTTTTAGCTTCATTTAAAAAATCCTGCAAACCATTAAAAACACCTTCGGTAATACTTTTATCGGCCAGTCCAAAGCTTAAAAACGGAGTCGAAGCTTTTACTTTTTGTCTGATTAAATCTTTATTATTAGTCAATTCGCTGCTCATCACTTCCAGAAGATTCGTCAGCATTTGATTTTTTAAATCACCTTTTTGTAAAGGCTCTAAAGCAACTGCAACCCAGTCACCAAAGTTTATTCCTTCCAGTTTTTCTTTGAATTGAACCTGAATAAATCTTTTTACATCTTCATCTTTTATGGTTCTTAAAATTCCGGGAATAATATTTACTGCAACAACACTGGCAATTTTATCTGCATTTTCTTCCTGCGAAAGCCACTCCGAAGCTTTTGTAGCAAAGTTGAATTCATCGAGTTTAATTTCCAGTTTTTCCCGATTCAGGAATTCTTCTGAAACAAAATTTCCCAAATTCTCTCCAATTTCATTTTTCTTCGTCGGAATAATAGCTGTATGCCAAATCGGAATCCCAAGCGGATGACGAAATAAAGCTACAACCGCAAACCAATCGGCAATTCCACCAACCATTGCCGCTTCGCTAAAAGCCTGCAGTATTGGAATTTTAAAATAAATAGCAATGATAAAAAGAAGCACCGCAAAACCTAAAAGCGCCAAAGCACTTGCCTGCATTTTCCTTAAAGCTTTTATTTTAACTATATCTTGATCTGTAGCAGTTTCCATGATTATCACATTTTACTACTAATTTATGGCTTTTTTCTGAGATATTAAATTAAATAAGTTTGCCACGAATTTCACGAATTTTCACTAATTGCTTTGTTTTTAAAAATTCTGCTAAATTATAATTCGTGTTAATTGGTGAAATTCGTGGCCAAAAAAACCTAATTCGCAGCGAAAAATTTTAGACAAAAAATAATATTAAAATTGTACTTTTGCGAACTGAAAATCTGAAAAATATGATTATCCAAAAAACGAGAGAGGAAATCGAATTAATGCGCGAAAGTGCTTTGATCGTATCGAAAACATTAGGAATGATTGCTTCTGAAATTAAAGAAGGAGTTACTACATTATATCTGGACAAATTAGCCGAAGAATTCATTCGTGATCACGGTGCAGTCCCTAGCTTTTTAGGATTGTACGGTTTCCCGAATTCACTTTGCATGAGTCCGAATTCTCAGGTCGTACACGGAATTCCGAATAATACACCTTTACAAAGTGGTGACGTTATTTCGGTAGACTGCGGTGCGTTCAAAAACGGATATCATGGAGATCACGCTTATAGTTTCGAAATTGGAGAAGTTGCTCCAGAAGTTAAAAAACTTTTGCAGATAACTAAAGAATCTCTTTACGTTGGGATTAGAGAATTTAAAGCCGGAAATCGCGTAGAAGATGTTGGAAATGCGATTCAAAAATATACAGAATCTCACGGTTACGGAGTTGTTCGTGAATTGGTTGGACATGGTTTAGGTCAAAAAATGCACGAAGAACCTGAAATGCCAAATTACGGAAAACGTGGCCGCGGAAAACTTTTCGTTGAAGGAATGGTGGTTGCAATTGAGCCTATGATTAATATGGGAACAAGAAACATCAAACAACATAAAGACGGCTGGACAATCACAACTGCTGATGGAAAAGCAAGTGCGCATTTCGAACACGATGTGGCGTTAATCGATGGCAAACCAGAATTATTATCGACTTTCCAATATATCTACAAAGCTTTAGGAATCGAAAGTAACGAAGAAGACGAATTCAGAAAAGTGCCGTTAGTATTATAACACGAATTTCACGAATTTGCACGGATTAATGTTGTGGTGAAATTTCACGGATTGAAAGATTGAATGAATGATGAGTGAATTATATTTAAAAGATGAATCCTATAAAATTATTGGGATTTGTATGGAAGTCCATAAAATATTAGGAAAAGGACATAGTGAAAAGGTTTATGGAGATGCTTTAGAATATGAATTTCAACGAAATGAGATTCCTTATAATCGTGAATTAAGATATAATATTGCTTACAAAGACATTGTATTACCAAGTTACTATTTTGCAGATTTCGTTATTTTCGATGAAAT
This sequence comes from Flavobacterium sp. 2755, assembly GCF_031455715.1. Taxonomy (NCBI): domain Bacteria; kingdom Pseudomonadati; phylum Bacteroidota; class Flavobacteriia; order Flavobacteriales; family Flavobacteriaceae; genus Flavobacterium; species Flavobacterium sp. 2755. The sequence goes on along the minus strand of NZ_JAVDTG010000012.1, from coordinate 135,034 downwards.
TATTTTAGAGCTGAAAGCAATTACAACATTAACAACAAGTGAAATCAAGCAGACATTAAATTATTTGGCTGCATCAAAAAATAAATTAGGCCTATTAGTCAATTTTGGAGAAGACAGCCTTAAATACAAAAGAATAATACTATAACCCAAATCAAAAGTTCGTGAAATTTCACCACAACATTAATCCGTGTCAATTCGTGAAATTCGTGTTCAAATTTATTTAACCGTGAAAAAACTTTTTAAATTAGTACTTAATACAATCCCGCGTCCATTATTAATTCGTTTGAGTTATGTAGCGCGTCCTATTTTAGCTTTATCATTAAAAGGAAGTAGATTTACTGATCCTATTGACGGAAAAAGTTTTAGATCTTTTCTTCCTTACGGATACGGAAAGCAGCGTAACAATGTGCTTTCACCAAGTACACTTTCTTTAGAAAGACACCGTTTACTTTGGCTGTATTTAAACGATCAGACTGATTTTTTTACAGCACCAAAAAAAGTACTTCATTTTGCTCCGGAACAAGCTTTTTACAAAAGATTTCGCAAGCAGAAAAACCTGAATTACACGACAACCGATTTGTTTTCCCCTTTGGCAGATGTAAAAGCAGATATCTGTAATTTACCTTTTAAAGACAACGAATATGATGTGATTTTATGTAATCACGTTTTAGAACATATTCCGGATGACACAAAAGCGATGCAGGAATTATTCCGTGTTTTAAAACCTGGTGGAATGGCGATTTTGCAGATTCCACAAGATTTAAACCGTGAAGTTACTTTCGCAGATGATACAATTACAGATCAAAAAGAACGCGCTAAAATATTTGGACAATACGATCACGTTCGTATTTACGGACGCGATTATTTCGACAAATTAAGAAGCATTGGTTTTATTGTAATTGAAGAAGATTACACCAATAAAATTGCACCAGAATTAGTAGAAAAATACTGTTTGGCAAAAGGCGAGATTATTCCACTTTGCTTTAAACAGGAAAACTAATTTTTTTCACCATATAAGTGATACAAGTTCATTTTAAAAGAGTTTTCAAATTATTGATATTTTGAAAACTCTTTATTTTTTAGCCCAATTCCTAATTTACAAGCCAACCAAATCCCTAAACCTTGGAACCTACAAAATCATTTCAGTTCTGTTTTGACATCAGTTTTGAAAAAAATCTGAATGTTTATATTCCAACATCCTACATCGTTGAGAATACCGATGAAATCAAATATCTGGACAAAAAAGCAACCGCCGGAATAATTCAAAGCTTCGGAATTGTTTTTGACGATTTAGATTCGAATACAAAAAAAATACTGGCTGCCTGCGAGTCTTTAAAACCTGAATTTATATTCAAAAAATTCAGTACCAAAATCAAATCGGCAAAAACCATTGCTGATTTACAAAAAGATTCTAAAATTGAGTTTGCAATCCGTCAGCATTTAAAATTAAATCTTAGTTCTTTTTACAGCCTAATTGTTGAAGGACAATTTCCGTTGTCGATAAACATTGGCCCTGAAAAAGATTTTTATCGTTCGAGAGTTGATATCAGTCTGCTTTATTTTGAACCTCAAATTCAATTTGACAAACACGCGGAAGGAATTACCTATACCCTTTCTTTAAAAGAAAATGAAACTGCTTTTTCACCAATGGAAAGCAATGTTGATATCCTTTTGGACGAACCGGGCTGGTTAATTATCAATAAAAAATTAGGTCAGTTAACAGCCCTTAATGCTAAAAAACTGATGCCTTTTTTAAAGAAAAAATCAATTGAAATACCTTCAAAATTAGTTGATGATTACTTTAAGAATTTCATTCCCGAAATAGCCAAAAAAATTGATATCGAGGCAACAGGTTTTGAAATTGATCAGCGTGATGAAATTACTTCCTGCACGATTCAGCCGATTTACGATTTCTTTAAAAACTGTTATTACCTCAACCTTTATTTTGATTATAACGGTTATTCATTTGACGGAAGTAAAACAAAGAAAACACATTCGTTTGTAGATTTCAGTGTTGCCAATGAACCTAAAATAATTCAGTTTAAACGAAATGCTGATGAAAATTTGTACGTCGATAAATTAACCGAAATTGGTTTAATAAAAATCAAAAACGAGTTATTTGAATTGAATTCTGATGCTGAAACTTCTGATCCTTATATCAACATTCAATTAATAATTGATAATAAAGAAAAGCTGGAAAGTTTAGGTTTTAACATTCAAAATTTAAAACTTGAAAGCAAAGAAATTATTACTTCAAATCATACCGTTTCTGCATCAAAAGATACAAACGGAGATTGGTTTGACATTAAAATTATCATTACAATTGGATCGTATACAATTAATTTCAGCGAAATTATTCCGAATATAAAAAGCAAGGAAAGGCTTTTTCCTTTGCCGGATGGAAATTATTTTTTGATTCCGTTAGAATGGTTCAGCAAATACAGTTCGCTGGCAAAACTGGCCAAAATAGAAAGCGGCACTTTACTTTTACGCAAAAGTAATTTTACGGCTCTTGATGCTATTGCAGAAATCAAAGACGATGTAACTTATAAAGCTGAATATGTGGCTTCCGATTTATTAAAAGCAACTTTAAGACCGTACCAAATTGATGGTGTAAAATGGCTTTTAGGACATTTTAATTCGAATTTGGGCGCTTGTTTGGCGGATGATATGGGACTTGGAAAAACATTACAGACTTTAGCTGTTTTGGTTGCCGTTCAGGAACAATTAGGTTTTACGACTAAAACTACCAATTTTGATTTATTCGCAAATGAAACTACTATAGAAAGAGAACCATTAAAAACTTTGATTGTTTTGCCTTCTTCATTGGTTTTTAACTGGTACAACGAATCTGCAAAATTCACTCCGCATTTTTCAAAAATGCAATATGTGGGTAATGACAGAAAACAATTAGCCGCAAGATTAGCAACAACTGATTTAATTTTTACCAGTTACAGCATTGTTCATCGTGATATTTCAATTTTAGAAAAATATGATTTCCGCTATTTGATTTTGGACGAAAGTCAATACATCAAAAATAAAAATTCTAAGATTTTTAAAGCCATAAACAAAATAAGTACGGGTCATAAAATTGCTTTAAGTGGTACGCCAATCGAAAATTCGCTGGACGATTTATGGTCGCAAATGCAGTTTATCAATCCGGATATTTTGGGAACTTATAATTTCTTTGCTGAAAATTTTAAAATTCCAATTGAGAAAAAGCAGAATGAAGACGTTTTATCAGAATTAAAAAATCTGGTTCAGCCTTATATTTTGCGAAGAACCAAGGAACAGGTTTTAAAAGATTTACCTGAATTATCAGAGCAGATTTATTATTGTGAAATGGATCCTGAACAGGAAAAATTATATGAACAGGAAAAATCAAAAGCGCGTAACTTTTTATTAAAAATGGATGGTTCAAGTCCGGACAAAATCAGCATTATTAATACGCTGATGAAGTTAAGACAATTGAGTAACCACCCCAAAATGGTGGATCAGGAATCTGAAATTGATTCCGGAAAATATATTGCTGTTACCAATTATTTGGAAAATTTAGTCAAAGCAAAACAGAAAGTAATCATTTTCAGTTCGTTTGTTACCAATTTGAATTTTTATACAGATTGGTGCAAAGAAAACAAAATAGCCTATTGTGAAATTACCGGTGAAACACCTGCTAGCAAAAGAGAACAACAGGTAAAACTGTTTCAGGAAAAAGAAGAACCATTATTATTTTTTATTTCGCTGAAAGCGGGAGGTGTTGGTTTGAATATTACAAAAGCTTCTTATGTTTTATTTTTAGATCCATGGTGGAATCCTTTTGCAGAAAAACAAGGAGTTGGAAGGGCGCACCGAATTGGGCAGCTGAATAAAGTAAACGTTGTTCGATTTATTTCGAAAAATACGGTTGAAGAAAAAATCATCAAACTACAGGAAAATAAAAAGCTTTTATCTGATTCTCTTTTAGAGGAAAGCTACATAAATGATGAGATCGAAGCTAATTTAGAATACATTTTAAATTCTTAATAAATCACTTCATCCAATAAATGGCATCTTATTACGTTTAATAAAATTCTTATATTTACAATCTTACAACGTAATAAGATGCCAAAATTTTTATATCAAAGTCTGCTTTTGTTTTTTGTTTTTACTTTCGCGAAAGCTCAGGAAATACAAACTGAAGTCGTTCCTCCATACAATATCAAAACCGTTACTTTTGTTCAGAATGGCAATAATGTTGTTCCGATATTTGAATTGAATTCTACTTTTGAATTTCAGTTTGATGATTTATTTGGCAACGAAGCCAATTATTATTTTGAAGTCACACATTGCGATTATAACTGGAAACCAACTGATATTCCGAAAACAGATTACATAAGAGGTTTTGACGGTCAGAGAATTACAGATTATTCGAACTCATTTAATACGCTTCAGGTTTATTCGCATTACCGACTGTCATTTCCAAATCAATTTACAACTCAGATACGTTTATCAGGAAATTATATCCTGAAAATTTTAAATGAAGATAAAGAAGTTATTTTCTCTCGAAAATTCATCATTTACGAAGAACATTGTACAGTTGCGGCGCAGGTAAAAAGAACCCGAAACCTCAGCAATATTGACTACAAACAGAATTTAGATTTTTCGATTGCTTCTAATGATATTACTTTTCAGACTCCAATTCAAAATGTAAAAGTTCTTTTATTACAAAACGGAAATTTCAACACGGCGATTAAAAATATTGCACCACAATACACGATTGGAAATCAACTGGTTTATAAATACGATGCTGAAACGCAATTTTGGGGCGGAAATGAATTTTTATATTTTGAAAATAAAGACATTCGTGCAGCAAATAATAACGTTGGTAAAGTTGGTGCTAACAACGATATTTACAATGCTTATTTGTATACAAATGCTGCAAGAGGAAATCAGATTTATACCAATTATCAGGACGTAAACGGTAATTTTGTTGTAAAAAATATAAACGGTTCCGACAACAGTATTGAAGCTGATTATGCCTGGGTTTACTTTTCGCTTTCGGCACCGGCTTTCAGGCTTAACAAAGACATTTATGTTACGGGAATGTTCAATAATTACAGCCTTTCACCAGAATATAAACTGGATTATAATACGGATAAAGCCGTTTTTGAAAAAGCAATAATGATTAAACAGGGTTTTACTAATTTTCAATACACCGTTGCCGATAAAAAAGGTAATATAGATAATGAAAATGCCGTTGACGGTAATTTTTATCAAACAGAAAATGAGTACACTATATTAGTTTATTACAAAGAAAGTACTGATCGTTATCAAAGAGTTATAGGAAAAGGTAATGCAAACTCCATAAACATAGTTAATTAAAACATTGTTAAGGTTTTAGGAATCCTATTTTTTTTTCGTAGCTTTGTGCCTATAACTCACACAGATTTACTAGGTTAATATGGTTTCTCAAATTACACGAGGCATAAAAATATCGGTTCTAACTAGTTTTGAAGGCACTTACTTCAAGAACTACAAGATTCACTTTGCTTTTAGTTACGTGGTTACAATCGAAAATCATAGTAAAGATTCTGTTCAGTTAACTTCTCGCCATTGGGAAATCCACGATTCACTAAACGACTTAGATATTGTTGACGGTGAAGGTGTTATAGGTAAAAAACCTGTTTTAAAACCAGGTGAAAATCATACTTACAGCTCTGGTTGTTTATTATCATCTCCTTACGGTGCTATGAAAGGTCATTTTAATATGATCAATTTCACTACAACCAAAACTTTCAAAGTAATTGTGCCAACTTTTAGAATGTGCGCTCCATTTGCATTGAATTAATTCAGCGTTTTATTTCTATTACTTCTTCCTTTGTTATGGCGTATACTTGGTCATTTTCTTCGGGAATTAGATAAAAATTTCCTGTAAATTCTCCAAAAGAAGGAAAAATCATTTGATGCGGTTTTCTAAAAAAACAGGATAAACTTAAAAACTGTCTGCCCAAACCTTTTAGTTTTATTCCGGGATGAATGTGTCCGCAGAAATTAAAAAAGTTTTCTCGTGTTGTAGGATGATGCGTTAGTAGAAAATCATCGATTATCAATTCTTCGTAAATTTCGATATTTAAATCGGCGTAGTTTTTTTTTGAAATAATATCATGATTCCCTTCCACTAGAATAATCTGCTGAGAAACGGTTTTAGTCCAATCTGCAAAAAAGTCCCATTCGCTATTGATTTTACTGTGGAATAAATCTCCCAGAAAAATAATCGTTTCAGAATCGAATAAACTCAAAACATCATTTAATCTTGCGAAATTTTCCAAAACCGCTTTCTCCGGAATTGCCATTCCGTGTTTTCTGAAATGTGCAATTTTCCCCAAGTGCAAATCAGAGATAAAAAGGATTTTCTTTTCTTCCCAAAAAGCTGCTCCGGATTGATGCAAAACGAAATTTTGATTGTTGATACTGATTTTCATAATTTCTTATTTCATATAACTCGCGGTCATTTTTTTAATTCTTTCCTGCAATGTTTCACTTGATATTTTTTCCCTTAAACGATCTGTAATGATTGGGAAACTAAACGGCGTTGGTTTATTGCACTGTTTCCAGACAATATTCTGGCTGTTAATTCTTTCCATGGCCTGAATTAAACGTCCTTCTTCTAACTGATGTTCAAAGGTTTCGATAAAAGCCTGCTGCAATAATAAATTATCGGGTTCATAATCCCTAAAAACTTCAAAAAGCAATTGAGAACCGCTTTGTAAATGTTTGGTTTTAACTGGTTTTCCGGGCATTCCGGTAAAAACCAAACCCGCGATTACGGCAATATCACGAAATTTTCGGCGCGCCATTTCGGTAGCGTTTAAGCTTTTCTGCAAATCATGATGTACATATTCTGTAGAAAATAAATTATTATCAAAAACAGACTGCATGTCGATTTCCTGATCAGAAAGGAGTTCAAATCCGTAATCATTATAAGCCAGCGAAAAAGTGATTGGCGACAATAAACTGATTCGATACGAAATTAAACTTGCCATTGCTTCGTGAACATATCTTCCTTCAAAAGGATAAAATATAGCATGAAAACCTTCGCGTGTTTTAAAAGTTTCTATTAAAAATTCATCATTATTAGGCACAATACTTTCTTTTCTTTGTCTGTCAAAAATAGGTTTTAGTGCTTTTAATTCGGGAGTTAAATTATCTGTGTTAGCTGTGTATAATTCTTCCCGAAGCAATTCACTCATTTGTGCTGATAACGTCATTCTTCCTCCCATCCAGCTTACGACTCGAGCCGTTTTCTTTGGATCCGCTTTTCGAACTAAAACCTGCATATTTTTAATTTGAAACAATTCGAGTCGTCTTCCGGCAAAAGTAAAAACATCGCCTCGCTGTAATTTTGAAGCAAACCATTCTTCGACAATTCCAATAAATCCTCCGCTTAAAAATTTCACATTTAAAACTGCATCGCCCACAATTGTTCCCATTTGCATTCTGTGATGCATGGCAATAAAACGGCTGTTAATTTTATAACGTCCGTCTTCTTCAATTTCTACTTTTTTGAATTCGTCGTAGGCTTGTAAACTCTGGCTTCCGTTTGTGATAAAATTTAAAATCCAGTTCCAGTTTTCTTTCGTTATGTTTTGATAACAGAATGTTGTTTTGACTTCTTCATAAATTTGATCAGGAAAAAATCCGTCAGAAACAGCGAGCGTATTTAAATATTGCACCAAAACATCCCAGCTGTTCAAATACGGCATTCGGTCTTCGACAACCGTTTTTGCAACCGCTTTTTTTAACGCCGAAGCTTCGATTAATTCCATTGCATGTGTAGCGAGAAAATAAATCACACTTTCTTTTCCCGGCTGATGTCCGCTTCGTCCCGCTCTCTGCAGAAACCTCGCAACGCCTTTTGGTCCGCCAACCTGAATTATGGTTTCAACAGGCGCAAAATCGACACCGAGATCTAAACTCGAAGTACAAACTACCACTTTTAGTTCTTCGTTTCTAATGGCATCTTCCACCCACAAACGGGTTTCTCTGCTGATGCTTCCGTGATGCATTGCCATTTCTCCGGCAAACTCGGAATATCTTTCTAAAATAGCCTGAAACCAAATTTCGCAGGCTGAACGTACATTCGTAAAAATTAAAGTCGTTTTACTTTTTCGGATGATTTTTGCAACCTCATCGATTAAATGCAAACCCATGTGCCCGCGCCACGGATAGGTTTCCATTTTTTCAGGAAGAATTGATTCTATCTTAATTTTTTTATTGATATGTGCTTTTATTAATACCGAATTATGATATGCTTCCGTATTATGTCCTAGTAAAACTTCTTGTGCTAATTCGAGATTACCAATTGTGGCCGAAATTCCCCAAATACGCATTTTTGGCGCAATTGTTTTTAATCTTGAAAGCGCCAATTCCATTTGCACGCCTCGTTTTGTACCCATTAATTCGTGCCATTCATCAACTACGATGGCACCGCAATTGGCAAATGTTTTTTCGTATTGTTTTGATGCTAAAAGAAGTTGTAAACTTTCGGGCGTTGTAATTAACAAATCGGGCATTTTGTTTTTTTGCTTCGTTCTTTCGCTTTGCGACGTATCTCCAGAACGAATTCCAACGGTTAACGGCAAATCTAAATCGGTAATAATTCGCTCTGCGGCTTGTTTTATTTCTACAGAAAGTGCTCTTAAAGGTGTGATCCAAATTGCTTTTAATCCGGGTTTGTGCTTGGTTTTATAATCGGGATTTTTTTTTAGGTAATCGAGAACTACAGGAAACCATAGGGCGTAAGTTTTCCCGCTTCCGGTTGGCGCGTTTAATAAACCGTTTTTTCCCTGCAAAAAAGCTGTCCAGGTTTGCGTCTGGAACGGAAAAGATTTCCAGCCCTGACTTTTAAACCAGTTTTCGGCTACTACATATAATTCGTCCCTGTTCATATTATGTTTTTGAATTATGCCACAGATTTTAATGATTAAAATGATTTTTTTTCGCCACGAATTCCACAAATTTTCACAAATCGTTGTGTAAAAATTAATTCGTGAAAATTCGTGTAATTCGTTGCTTAAAACTGTATTATAATTATTTCAATGTATTACGAAATCATATTTTTTAAATCTTCAATAGAGTTGGCTTCTTCTATTTTTTTGTCTTGCCTCCATCTCAAAATTCTTGGAAACCTTGTCGCGATTCCGCTTTTATGTCTTTTCGAAAGGGAAATTCCTTCGAAACCAATTTCAAAAACCAATTGCGGCGTTACGCTTCGAACTGGACCAAAACGTTCTAAAGTATTCTTCTTTATAAAATCATCTACTTTTCTAAATTCGGCATCCGTTAAACCGGAATACGCTTTTGCGAAAGTGACGAGTTCTTTTTCTCCATTTTCATTGTTTTGCCAAAGCGCAAAAGTATAATCTGTAAATAAATTAGAACGTCGTCCGTGTCCGCGCATGGCGTATGTGAGAACGGCATCGATTACCAAAGGTTCGATTTTCCATTTCCACCAATCACCTTTTTTTCTTCCAACTTGGTACGGCGAATTGTTGCGTTTTATCATCAAACCTTCGCTCTTCATTTCGCGGGCGCGCTCTCTTTCCTTTGCTACATCTTCCCAAGAAGTTAAAGCAACCCGTTTTGAAAGTTGAAAAGAAGTCGTGTAATCTTTTATTTCTTCATATAAATCTTCCAATAATTTTCTTCTTTCTATATACGGTAAATTTCGAATATCTTTTCCTTCCCATTCTAAAATATCATAGGCTTTTAGAATAACCGGAACTTTTTCAAGCAAATTTGCCGATATGGTTTTACGTCCAATTCGGGCTTGTAGATCATTAAATGTTCCGATTTCCTTTTCGGGAAAAGCTAAAATCTCAGCATCGATTACGGTTCCGTTTGGAATAAGTCCAACAAAAGATTTAAATTCAGGATATTTATCGGTAACCAACTCCTCACCTCTTGACCAAACGTAAATTTCTTCATCGCGAATAATGGTTTGCGAACGAATTCCGTCCCATTTATGTTCAATCGACCAATCTTCGGGATTTCCTAAATCTTCGATTTCACCTTCAATTGGATATGCGAGATAAAAAGGATATGGTTTTGATAAATAATCGGAACTTTTTTCATCCAAAATCAATTCCTGAAATGTAATGGTATTCGGATTCCAATTCCCCATTAATTTATACGCCAGCGCATCTTCATCAACATCTTCTGCTTTTGATAAAGCTCTTGTCATTAATTTTTGGCTTACGCCGATTCTAAAACTTCCCGTAATTAATTTAGTAAAAACGAAACGTTCGTAATAATTTAGCGCCACCCAATTTTCATGCAGATATTCTTTTTTCTCAGAATCCGTTTTCTTTTTTAAGGCGATGATTTCCTGTAGAAATTCGGTTAAACTTTTATCGGAATGTTCTTTTGTTGTTGGAATTATCAAAGCAATCGTTTCGGCCAAATCGCCGACAATATGGTAACTTTCTTCAAAAAGCCATAGCGGAATATTCGCCAGTTCATTTGCCCAAAGTCGGAGTAAAGTAGTATTAACCGGTCTTGCCGGACGACGGTGCGAAAGAATGGCAATGGTCCATACTTTATCTTCCGGCGACGCATTTTTAAAATACGTCGTCAGTGCTTCGACCTTTACGTTCGTTTTATTTGAACTGTCCAGCGTTTTTATAAGTTGGGCGAAATTTTTCATCTACATTTAATTTTCAGAAATAATCGAAGTTTCATTTTGATCTACTTCTTTTTCATCTTTTTCCATTTCAGCAATTTCTCCTTCATATTGTGTTTTTTCGGTTCTGGCGTCGTATCCTAATTCTCTTAAATATTTGGCAAAAATATCGGTATAACCATGTGTGCAGATTACGCGTTCTGCGCCCGTTGCTTTTACGCTTTCTAATAAAGAATGCCAGTCGCAATGATCGCTTAACACAAAACCTTTGTCTATGGCACGTCGACGTCTTGCTCCTCGAAATGCCATCCATCCGCTTGCTGAACCCGTTACAAAAGGCGTCATTTTTCTAATCCATGTACTTCCGTGCGCGCTTGGCGGCGCGAGAACAATATTTCCTAATAAGGCTTCTCTTTTAGTTTCTCTGGTAATTAATTCAGTTGGAGGAAAATAAACCATCGGACGTAAAACATTTGTCATGTTTTCTATTGCGCCGTGGGTGTATATTTTTCCAATATCGGTATCTAAATATTTTAAAAGTCTTTGTGCTTTTCCTAAAGAATATCCAAAGAGAATCGAAGTTCTGCCTTCGGCTTTATTCTCTGCCCACCAATTATTGATTTCTGTAATAACTTCGGCTTGCGGCGCCCAGTTAAAGGCGGGTAATCCGAAAGTACATTCGGTTATAAAAGTGTCGCATTTTACGACTTCATACGGCGTAGAAATTCCGTCGTCTTCCGTTTTATAATCTCCGGTAAAAACCCAAACTTCGCCTTTATGTTCCACACGAACTTGAGAACTGCCTATAATATGTCCGGCAGGATGAAGGGAAAATTTCACATTATTGATTACAAAGGTTTCTCCCCATTCTTTTCCGGTTACATTTATTTCTCCCAATCGATGTTTAATGATTGGAATATTGGTGTGATGTGTAATATAATTTTGATTTCCCCATCGCGAATGATCGGCATGCCCGTGCGTAATAATTGCATTTTTTACAGGTCGCCACGGATCGAGATAAACATCGGCCTGTTGGCAGTAAATTCCATTATCATTAAAAACTAAAAGAGGGATTTTCATAGCACTTCATTTAAAAACTTTCTTTTCAGAAGTAACTCAAATTTAAACGTTTATACAAAAATTCGTTTTACAACTTCACGGGATTAGTTTATTAAATTACAACTTTTTAATATTGTATTGTGATATAATCAAATTATCATTTGTACTTTTGTATAAAATTAAACAATTCGTAAATTTTAAAACAATTTATCCCATGTTAAAAGGATTCTTTCATGTACCAAAAGCGGTAAACGAGCCTGTAAAAAGCTACGCACCGAACTCACCAGAAAAAGCAGCTGTTCAAGCAGCTTACACCACAATGTGGAATTCTCAAATTGACGTTCCATTACACATTGGAAGCGAAGAAATTAGAACTGGAAACACAAGAAATATTACAGCTCCTCATGATCACAAACACATCGTTGGGAAATATCATTTAGCTGAAAAACAACATATTGAAAAAGCAATTGCAAATGCTCTTGAATCAAGAAAAGCATGGGCAAATATGGCATGGGAACAACGTGCTGCTATTTTCTTAAAAGCTGCTGAATTAATTGCTGGTCCTTACAGAGCACGCATTAATGCAGCAACAATGATTGGTCAATCTAAAAATATTCACCAAGCAGAAATTGACGCTTCTTGCGAATTAATTGACTTTTTACGTTACAATGTTGAGTTTATGACTCAAATCTACAACGATCAGCCAAAATCAGATTCTACTGTTTGGAACCGTTTAGAGTACAGACCTCTTGAAGGTTTTGTTTACGCAATTACTCCTTTTAACTTTACTGCGATTGCTGCAAATCTTCCTGCAAGTGCTGCAATGATGGGTAACGTTGTGGTTTGGAAACCAAGCGACAGCCAAGTATTTTCTACAAAAATTATTCTTGATGTTTTCAAAGAAGCTGGAGTTCCTGATGGCGTTATCAACGTTGTTTTTGGAGATGCTTTGATGATTACAGATACTGTATTAGCTAGCCGTGATTTTGCTGGTGTTCACTTTACAGGTTCAACTCACGTATTTAAAGATATCTGGGCTAAAATTGGAGCAAACATTCACAATTATAAAACATACCCAAGAATCGTTGGTGAAACTGGTGGTAAAGATTTTATCATTGCACACCCAAGCGCAAATGTAAAACAAGTAGTTACAGGTATTACTCGTGGAGCTTTTGAATTCCAAGGTCAAAAATGTTCTGCTGCATCTAGAGCTTATATCCCACAAAGTTTATGGCCAGCTGTAAAAGAACAATTGATTACTGATGTAAAATCTATGAAAATGGGTTCTCCAGAAGATTTTGGAAACTTTATTACTGCGGTTATTCACGAAGGTTCTTTTGACAAATTAGCTAGTTATATTGACCAAGCTAAAAAAGATGCTGACGCTGAAATTATCATTGGTGGAAATTACGACAAATCAGTTGGATACTTTATTGAGCCAACAGTTATTGTAACTACAAACCCAAAATATACTACAATGGAAACTGAGTTATTTGGACCAGTTATCACAATTTATGTTTACGAAGACGCTAAATGGGAAGAGACTTTGGAATTAGTTGATACTACTTCTGAATATGCTTTAACTGGAGCGGTTTTCAGCCAAGATCGTTATGCTATTGAAGTAGCGACTACGAAATTGCAAAATGCAGCCGGTAACTTCTACATTAATGACAAACCAACCGGAGCAGTTGTAGGAATGCAGCCTTTTGGTGGTGCCAGAGCTTCTGGAACTAACGACAAAGCAGGTTCTGCATTGAACTTATTGCGTTGGGCTTCTCCAAGAACAATCAAAGAAACGTTTGTAACTCCAGAAGATTACAGATATCCTTTCTTAGGTTAATTTTTGTTTCAAGTTTCACAGGTTTCAAGTTTTGATACCTGTTCACATAAAAAAGCCGAATCTTTTTCAAGATTCGGCTTTTTGTTTTTATTCTTTAAATGATATGAAGATACTTCTGATAATAATAAAAATTAAGCTTTAAGTACTTGTGAGTCTTACACATAGGACAAGTTTTGAAAAATGTAGTACTTTTCTTATTTAATTAAAAATCAACTAGTTAACCATCTAAAAAACCGTATTTTATTATTTTAAAAACTTCTTGTTCCATTCTAAAAAAATACATGATTTTAAATTTGTCCCTGTAAAAAATTACAATTTATACAAGATAAACAAATAAAAAAATATGAGAAATTTAAACAATGTACCTGCCATAATTTTAGAAGCAAAAAGTATTGGACATCCAATTAATTTTAAATGGACAAAAAAGAAAATAGATCAGCTTTTAGATCCTATTGAAGGAAACGATGCATTAGAAAGTGTATTAATGCAAATTAACCACAAAGCGTCTGTAGGTTTAACTGCTGCTTTATTAGAATGGGTTTACTGGCGTTTTACAGGTTATACTCAATTTACTATAGACACGCAAAAACGTATTGAAGCACTTTGGTGCTCGATTAACGATCGTGAGCAGACAAATCCTTTATTATTTGATTGTGACCTTGACATACCTGCTAATGGTTTAGTAAACGGGGCTTTATGGATTGCTTTAATGAATGTGAGAATGGTCGATGTAAAATACAGAAAAGGTTCTTACCTGCTTCAAAGCGAACTTGTAGGTTTGGCATTATTGGCCCGACACGTAACTCCAAAAAAGAAAACATTTGATAAGTGGTTCGAGAAAACAATTGCCGAATTAATTCGTTTATATCCTTGTCAATACAGTTATGATAATCTTGATGAAACTGATGAAGCAGTTTACGACTCATCAAACGAGCCCGTTTTATGCAGAGAATTATTTTTTGATGCTGAGTTTAAATACTCTGTCGAAGCATCAGAAAATGCCATTCATAACTTTATTGATAATTTAGACATAAAAGCAAATCCTTTTCTGGATTTTTCCAGGAAAGCATCTTAGTAGTAAAAACTATTAATTCAAAAAATAACCCGCCAAGAGTTTCTTACGGGTTATTTACTTTATAGCTATACTTAAGGTTTAAATTTTAAAGGAAGATGAACCACTTTTTTAGTTTCAAAAAATTCGTCATCAAATATTGCTGTTAAATCATACAAAGTCGCACTTGGAAAATCTTTTAATTCTTCGGCCAGGTCACCGCCTTTTAAATATAAAATTCCATTTTTTAAAGTATGCTTATGCTGTTTTTTAATTTTATCTTTTATCCACGAAACAAAATCCGGCATATTAGTTACGGCGCGGCTTACAATAAAATCGAAATCCCCTTTTACCAATTCAGCACGTTTTTGTTCTGCTTTTACGTTCTTTAATTCTAATGCATCAACAACACCCTGAACTACTTTTATTTTTTTGGCAATAACATCAATTAAGTAAAAACGCGTTTCCGGAAAAAGAATCGCTAATGGAATTCCGGGAAAACCGCCGCCTGTTCCAACATCCAGAACTGTAGCTCCTGGTTCGAACTTCATGATTTTAGCAATTCCTAAAGAATGCAAAATGTGTTTTGTATATAAGGAATCAATGTCTTTACGCGAAATCACATTGATTTTTTCATTCCAATCGTGGTATAAAAAGTCTAATTTTTGAAATTGTTCTATTTGAAGATCGGTCAAATCAGGAAAATATTTCAATATCTCATCCATTGCAGTAAATTTTTAACAAAAGTACTACTTTACGATTGAAATATTTAACTCAATTTTGCAAATTGAGAATTTATAATAATTACCTTTGAAAACTATTTAAAACAATTATGAATAACACTGCTCCAACTTTTGCAAGGCAAGACAATCTGAAGTTTTTCAGAACACTTAACTCACGGGTAAACAATTACTTTAAGGAGAACAACATTCAGAAAACTGGAAACTGGAAGTTACACTTAAAAGCCGTTATTCTATTCGCAGTTTTTTTAACTCCTTATTTTTTAATCCTTACGTTAAATATGCCTTTTTGGGTAATGCTGCTTTTATCAATCGTCATTGGCGTTGGAATGGCTGGCGTTGGAATGAACGTAATGCACGATGGAAATCACGGTTCATACTCTAATAAAAGCTGGATTAATAAATTCATGGGCGGAACCATTTATGTTCTGGCCGGAAACGTTTACAACTGGCAGGTTCAGCACAATGTGCTTCACCATACTTATACCAATATTCCGGGACACGACGAAGATTTAGATGCCGGAAGAATTATCCGTTTTACAGAACATGCAGAATGGCATAGTTTTCACCGTTTTCAACATTATTACTCTGTTTTCTTATACGGTTTATTGACTTTCAATTGGGCAATTACTACCGATTTTAAGCAAATGAGAAATTATCTGAAAAGAAAATTATCTTACGGAGAGCCTAAAAGCCCAAAAATTCTTTGGACAACATTAATTATTACAAAAGTAATCTACATTTCAATCTGGATTGTTTTACCAATACTTATTGGAATTACCTGGTGGAAAGTACTTCTAGGATTTTTTGTAATGCACTACACAGCCGGATTAATCTTAAGTGTTGTATTTCAATTAGCACACGTTGTAGATCACACTACAAATCCATCTCCAAATGAATTAGGAGAAATGGACAATACATGGGCAGTTCATCAACTGTATACCACAACTAATTTTGCACCAAAAAATGCAATTGTAAACTGGTACACAGGCGGATTAAACCACCAAATCGAACATCATATTTTTCCAAATATCAGTCACATTCACTATGGTAAAATTGCAAAAATCGTAAAGGAAACCGCAAAAGAATGTAATTTACCGTATTACGAATACAAAACAATGCGAAGTGCTATTGCAGCTCACTTTAAACATTTGCGTGACTTAGGAATGAAACCTGAATTATCTGTTTAAACTAAAAAAAATCTATTAATAATTAACCATCCTTAAATAGCGCAACAATTAAGGACATTCAAAATTTTTATAATGAACCATATTCTTTCGGACAGAATCAACAATCTTGCGACTTCGCAGACATTGGCAATGGCAGCTTTAGCTCGCGAATTAAAAGCACAAGGAAAAGACATTATCAGTTTAAGTTTAGGTGAACCAGATTTTAATACACCTGACTTTATTAAAGAAGCTGCAAAAAAAGCAATTGATGATAATTACAGCACATATTCTCCTGTTGATGGATATCAGGATTTAAAAGAAGCTATCTGCAGAAAATTCAAAAGAGACAATGATTTAGAGTACAAACCATCTCAAATCGTAGTTTCTACAGGAGCAAAACAATCTTTATACAACATTGCACAAGTAATGTTAAATGATGGTGACGAAGTTATTTTACCAGCACCATACTGGGTTTCTTATTTCGAAATTGTAAAACTTTCTGGCGGAGTTCCGGTTGAAGTTCCAACTTCTGTTGAAACAGATTTTAAAATTACTCCAGAACAATTAGAAGCTGCAATCACGCCAAAAACAAAAATGATGTGGTTCTCTTCTCCATGTAATCCTTCAGGATCTGTTTACAGCAGAGAAGAATTAACAGCGCTTGCAAAAGTTTTAGAAAAACACCCAAATATTTACGTAGTTGCAGATGAGATTTATGAGCACATCAATTTCTCAGGAACTTTCTGCAGTATTGGTTCAATTCCGGGAATGTTAGAAAAAACAATTACTGTAAACGGAGTTGCAAAAGCATTTGCAATGACAGGATACAGAATTGGATATATTGGAGCTCCTGAATTTATCGCAAAGGCGTGTACAAAAATTCAAGGACAAGTGACTTCTGGTGCAAATTCTGTTGCACAAAGAGCTACAATTACTGCAGTAGATGCCGATCCAAGCGTATTAAACGAAATGGTTCAAGCTTTCCACGGTCGTAGAGACTTAGTTGTGGGATTGTTAAAAGAAATCCCGGGAGTAAAAATCAACGTTCCAGAAGGTGCATTTTATGTATTCCCAGACGTTTCTTCTTTCTTCGGAAAAACATTAAAAGGAACTGAAATTAAAGATGCAAACGACGTTTCAATGTATCTTTTGGCAGAAGCAAATGTTGCAACAGTAACTGGAGACGCTTTCGGAAATCCAAACTGTATCCGTTTCTCTTACGCAACAAGCAACGATATTTTAAAAGAAGCATTACGCAGAATCAAAGAAGCTTTGACTGTATAATTAGCTATAATATAAAGTAAAAAGGGTGTTTTAAAAACACCCTTTTTTTGTTTAGTCAATTAAAAGAGCTGCAATATCTTTTGTAATTGAAGTTGGAGAATTACATTCGCAATTACTCAAACCAACCACATAAACCTGTTCTGTTGGCTCATAAACTCCCATAGATTTAAAACCGAAAATACTTCCGCCATGTTCACGGATTATTTTGTTTTTCACCTTTTCTAAATGCCAGCCGTATCCATAATCAATATTCGTCCCGTTATTTAGCTTATAATTCGTAAAAGCTTTTTCTGTATAAGCCAGATTTAATAATGCATTGGTATTTATTGCATTTTGCCATTTCAGCAAATCATCTACAGTAGACATTATCGAACCAGAAGCATACGGAATAGAAAAACTAATATAATTTGTATTTACATAACCATTCTTGTCACGATAACCAGAAACCCTGTTTTTAATAATTTTATCATGGCTTGCATAATAACTGTTTTCCATTCCTATTTTCTTAAAAATATTTTGGGTTATGAATTCTTCATAAGTTTTTCCAGACACCATTTCGATAATATATCCCAAAAGCACATAGCCTGAATTGCAGTATTTATATTGTTCGCCAGGTTTAAAATCAACAGGTTCATTCTTAAAAAAATCTATCAATTCTTTAGGCGATAAATCCCGTCTTGCAATATCTTTAATTGATTTCATACTCGTAAAATCTTTAATTCCCGAAGTATGCGTCAGCAAATGATGCAGTGTTATCACATTTCCATTCGTTGGATAATCAGGAATAAACTTCGTAATTTCATCATCAAGCTTCAATTTTCCCTCTTCAGCAAGCATTAAAACAGAAACAGCCGTAAATTGTTTCGTCATCGAACCAATTTCAAAAACAAATTCAGGTTTCATTTTAATATTCATTTCTAAATCAGCCATTCCAAAAGCTTTTCTATACATTACTTTCCCTTTCTTAACTGCAAGAAAAACAGCTCCGGGATTTTCAGGTTTAAACTTTGAAGTAATTAAACTATCTATTTTAGTTTCTAAATTCTGAGCCGACAAACCCGAACAAGCTATTATAAATAGAACAATAAACGATTTTAAGATTGTTTTCATTTTGTGATGATTTAGTTTGATTGATAAAGCTTTGACGGCATGAATCAACTAAAGGTTACAAAAAACAAGTTTCTATATTTTTTGGGCGTGCCCCTCCGGGTCGGGCTATCCGTTACAAGTCCTCGCACTTCCTTCGTCAGGCTTTGGGCTTTTCACTACTATCCCTCACGCAAAACGGAAACGACACAATTCATTTTCAAAAGAAAAAATCAGCTGAATCTGCTAAATCTGCGAGAACAAAAAAATAAACTTTCAAAATTCCCATTCCACAATATTGTAAAACCATGCACATAATCCTGTAAAACATAAGACTTTAGAAATCGCCAACTTTGTAATGTATTAATTTAAAAACTATTAGTCATGATACATACAGATGAAACCACAAAAGAAACAGTTAAAACTTTAGAAGGATTAATTTCAATTCTTGAAGATGGAAAACTAGGATATACAAACGCCGCAGAACATGTTGAGAATTTAGCCATTAAAGCTGATTTTCTGGAATATGCCCGAGAAAGAGCTTTATTTATTGTAGAATTACAAGACGAAATCAACAAACTTGGAAAATCGACAGATACTTCCGGCGGAGGTCCATTAGGAGCTTTACACCGTACGTGGATTGATATCAAATCATCTTTCACTGGCGGAGATACTGAAGCCATTATAAATGCCTGTATTACCGGAGAAGAAGCCGCTATTGAAAAATACAAAAAAGCACTTGAAGATAATGAATTAGAACACAGTCAGGTTTTCATTGTTTCAAAACAATTAAACAGTATTCAAAATACTTTATCGCAAATTAAAATGAAAGCGAACTAATTATTATTGACACTTTTATTTTAGGAAAACTATCTGGTTTAAATAATCAGATAGTTTTTTTGTTTTTATCATCAATTTGAAATAAAAATCTTACTTTTGGCGCATCATTTAAAAAAAAACTCAAAAATCGTTTTATGACCTTAAATCTGCGTTGTTTTATTGCTATTATTTTTACTGTATTATTTTCATCTTATTCAAAAGCCCAAACAACGGGTAAATTTATTAAAGCATCTATAGGTTTTGGATCAAGTACATCACATTATGAAGAAAAAAATCCTGAAATCATTGATGGTTTTGGTTTTTATACACAAGGAGAATATGTAATGGGTATAACAAAATGGTTTAGCGTAAGACCTTATTTAGGAGCTATTTTTACCTCAACAGACGAAGATAAAATTAAAAATCCACAAGGTTATAAAGTAGAAACTAATGCCTTTTTTCTTGGAACCAAAGTACGTCTTTGCGCTCCAATTCCTTGGGTTGCTCCTTTTGTTGAAACTGGTGTTGGAGCTTCAATAGGTTCTTTTGAAACTTATACCGAATCTGTCAATGAGAAAAAAAATGGAGTTATAGCACATATTCCTATTGGCTTTGGACTTGCAATTGGTCGAAAAAACAATATAGAACTTGGAGTTTCATTCTATTCAAATTTATCTGCTCAACAATCTTTCGGAGGTTTTACCGCTGGATATTCTTTTCCACTAGATTAAAATCTAATTAATCATCATTCCATATTAAGTTAACAAATTCAAAAAAATCCCTTCATCATTAGCAAACTCAAATAATTTATAAGACCTTTGCACACTTTTTTTCGGGAATACCACAAAAGTCTAAAGTTTTAGAAATGAAGAAGAAAATCGAAATATTAGCTCCTGCTAAGGATTTAATTGGAGGAATCGCAGCCATAAACAGTGGTGCTGATGCAGTATATATTGGTGCGCCTCAATTTGGCGCACGTTCTAATGCAAACAACTCTATTGAAGATGTCGCTGCTTTAGTACAATATGCGCATTTATTTAATGCTCAAGTTTTTGTTGTTATGAATACCATTTTGTACGACAACGAACTTGAAACTTGTCGTTCAATGATCTGGGAATTATATGAGATTGGTGTCGACGCCCTGATTATTCAGGATATGGCGATTATGGAAATGGAGCTTCCTCCTATCGTACTTCACGCAAGCACGCAAGCCAATAATCGTGATGCCGATAAAATTAAATTCCTTAAAGATGCCGGAATTAAACGTGTTGTTTTAGCACGCGAATTAAACCTGCATCAAATTAAAACGATTTACGATCACGCAGATGTTGAATTAGAATTTTTCGTAACTGGAGCTTTATGCGTTTCTTTTAGCGGAAACTGTTATATGAGTGTGGCAAACGGAGAACGCAGCGCCAACCGTGGTTCTTGCGCACAAAACTGCCGTTTACCTTATAACTTAATCGACGGAAACGGAGAAACTTTAATAAAAAACAGCCACTTACTTTCGATAAAAGATTTAGATATTTCAGATCAAATCCCAAATTTGATCGAAGCCGGAATCGTTTCCTTTAAAATTGAAGGCCGATTGAAAGATGTTGTTTATGTAAAAAACAACGTTTCTTATTTACGCCAAAAACTTGACAGTTATTTAGAAGGTGAAGGAAGCGAAAAATACATGAAAGCTTCTTCTGGAACTTGTACGTATACTTTTGATTCTTCTTTAAGCAGAACCTTCAACCGTGGTTATACGGATTATTTCGTAAACGAAAGACACAGCTCAATTGGTTCTTGGGAAAGCCCAAAATCAAAAGGTCAATATATTGGTAAATTAATTAGAACTGTTGGAAACGCTTACGAAATCGAAAACGGTGAATTATTAAACAACGGTGACGGACTTTGTTTCATAAACGAAAATAACGAAGCGGACGGAATCTACGTAAACAAAGCCGAAAACGGTAAAATTTACCCGAACGTTTTAAAAGAAGTAAAAGATGGAACTTTCATCTATAGAAATAACGACGCCGCTTTCATCAAAATTGTAGAAAGAGAAGATAGTGCTGTTCGTAAATTAAGCACCACTTTATTACTGACTGAAACTGAAAATGGTTTCGAATTAATCGCAACCGACGAAGATGGAAACGTAAGCATTGTTAATTTAGAACATGCAAAAGAGCAGACAAAAACTGGCGAATCAATCGAAGAAAATATCAAAACACAATTAGCAAAAACAGGTTTTACACCTTATACTGCTAATGAAATCAATATTATGTTTTCTCAAAACTGGTTCCTTCCTATTTCAAAAATCAACGAAATGCGAAGAACAGTTTACGATCAATTGACTGAAATTCGTTTGGCAAATTACAAACGTGAAGAACACCAATTGGTAAAAACGTCACATCCGTATCCTGAAACCAAATTAGATTTCATGTACAATGTTTCGAACAAAACGGCTCGTAAATTCTACGAACGTCACGGTGTTACCGAAATCGAAAAAGCATTCGAATTACAATGGGATCCAGGAAAATCTCGTGTAATGACAACAAAATATTGCATCAAATACGAATTAAAAAAATGTCCAATACACCAAAAAGATATTGTTGGTGTAAAGGTAAAAGAACCATTAGTATTGAAACAAGGTGAACTTGAATATAAACTAAAATTCAACTGTAAACCTTGCGAAATGGAAATCTGGGAAAAAGATGCTGAATTTGAAATCGAAGAAGATCATTTTCATTAAAAAAACTTAACCACAAAATTTTTTTTACCGCAAAGAGCGCGAAGAAATACGCAAAGGTTCGCAAAGATTATTTTAAATCTTTGCGAACCTTTTTTATGCTGCTATTTTCCACAATATTGTCATTTCGAGGAACGAGAAATCTCCACAAGTAACTCCGTTCCAATTAGACAATCTTTGTCGAGCTTCTCGCGAAGATTTCTCGTTCCTCGAAATGACAAACTGTATGGATACTTTATCTAAAACTTAAATTAAAATCTCCTGAATCTCCAAAATCTGCGTGAGAATAAATTCCATTTTAATTATCTTTACTCACCAAACAAAATTTAAATGGGATCAAAAAACAACATTCAAAAATACTTCATAATTGCTGGAATTTTTGTGACCGCTTTTTTTCCATTATCAATATTTTCGGATAGTTATTTCATCGATTTATGTATTCAAATATGTGATTTCGGTATTTTTTGGAATCCAATTTTCTGGGGAATTTTATTTCCAATATTCATTATTTTTCTTTTTTGGAATACCGCTAAAAAATTAAGATATTCATTAAACCAAATAACATATTTTCAAGCTTGTTCTCAATTTTCTTTTGGAGTAAGTTCAAAATTAATATTAGCTCTTTTCACACTTTATATAGTCGGATTATTTTTTAATGGAATATCTGTTGCATTGAGAATACAACTTTATGACAAAATTCTATTTTCGATACTAATGATTTTATTCCTATCATTTATATTAATGATTCTAACTTTTATAAGCAGTTTAATTATTGTAAAAGCGAGCCAAAATACCCAAACTTTAAATCAAACAAAATGAAAATACTACTCCTAGGTTCAGGCGAGTTAGGCAAAGAATTTGTCATTGCCGCACAACGAATCGGACAAACCATAATTGCAGTTGATAGTTACGAAAACGCACCAGCAATGCAAGTTGCACACGGTTTTGAAGTCATCAACATGCTTGACGGCGAAGCGCTGGACAGAATCGTAGCCAAACACCAACCTGATTTTATAGTTCCTGAAATAGAAGCCATTCGCACCGAACGTTTTTACGATTACGAAAAACAAGGAATTACCGTTGTTCCTTCAGCGAAAGCGGCAAACTTTACTATGAATCGTAAAGCTATTCGTGATTTAGCAGCAAAAGAATTAGGACTTAAAACAGCAAAATATCAATACGCAACTTCAGCAGAAGAACTGCAAAAAGCCGTTCAGGAAGTTGGAATTCCTTGCGTGGTAAAACCTTTAATGTCTTCATCAGGAAAAGGACAATCGACAATAAAAACAGAAAGTGATATCGAAAAAGCTTGGCAATATGCCGTTGCGGGTTCACGTGGTGATGTTATTGAAGTCATTGTAGAAGCTTTTGTAGATTTTCATTCAGAAATTACGCTTTTAACGATTACCCAAAATAATAATCCAACTTTGTTTTGCGCTCCAATTGGTCACAGACAAGAACGCGGCGATTATCAGGAAAGCTGGCAGCCGGCACAAGTTTCTGAAGCTGATTTATACGAAGCACAGGATATGGCTGAAAAAATCACCGAAGCACTTGGCGGTGCAGGACTTTTTGGTGTTGAATTTTTCCTAACGAAAGAAGGAGTTTATTTTTCTGAACTTTCTCCACGTCCACATGATACCGGAATGGTAACTTTGGTCGGAACCCAGAATTTCAACGAATTTGAATTGCACTTAAGAGCGATTTTAAGCCTGCCAATTTTTGAAATCACTTTGGAAAAAGCTGGAGCAAGTGCCGTAATTTTAGCGTCAGAAGATTCTGCAAATCCTACTTTTACCGGAATCGAAAAAGTTGCTGCTTTACCAAAAACTGATTTCAGGATTTTTGGCAAACCAACTTCAAGACCGTATCGCCGAATGGGAGTTGTTTTAAGCCACGATTCACTCGCAACTCCAATTAATGAAGTAACTGAACGCGCCAAAGAAACGGCAAAACTAATAACTGTAAATTCTTAAAAAATGAAAAAACTTATATTCGTGCTTTTCCTGTTTATCGGAATTGCAGCTCAGGCACAAGACAAGAAGAAATTTGATAAACCAACAATCGTTGAAGCTTCTTGCGGAGAATGTCAATTTGGAATGAAAGGTAAAAGCTGTGATTTAGCGGTTCGTATTGACGGAAAAACCTATTTCGTTGACGGAACTACTATTCACGATCACGGCGATGCACATTCAGAAAAAGGTTTTTGCAATGCAATCAGCAAAGCTTTAGTTACTGGAGAAATCGTAAACAATCGTTTTAAAGCGACTTCATTCACTTTAGTAAACGAAAAATAATGGCATTAATTCTTGAAAATATTGCCAAACATGTTTCTTTGACACCAGAGGAACAAACACTTTTTTTATCTAAACTAGAAACGAATACTTATAAAGCCAAAACAATTTTATTGAATGCGGGCGAAGTTTGCAAACATTCTTATTTTGTAAATTCTGGAATTTTAAGAAGCTTCAATATTAACGATAATATTGTGGAACATGTTTTATCTTTTGCCTGCGAAGGCTGGTGGATGAGTGACATGTACAGTTATTTTTCTCAGAAACCCGGACAGCTTTTTATTGAAGTTCTGGAAGAAGCAGAAGTTGTTTCTTTATCCAAAGAAAATCAGGATCAATTGTTTATTGAGATTCCAAAGTTGGAACGCTTTTTTAGAATTTTAATTGAAAATTCATTAGTCGCTAATCAACAAAGATTAATGGACAATTTAAGTTTACCCGCCGAAGAACGTTTTGAAAAATTCACTAAGAAATACGGAACATTAGTTCACAAAGTTCCTCAAAAACAAATCGCTTCTTTCATTGGCGTAACACCAGAATTCTTCAGCAAAATGAAAGCTCGACTTTTGAAGAAATAAGTTTTTTTTTGCCACAGATTAAAAGGATTTTTTTTCGCCACGAATTACACAAATTCCACGAATTTTATTTTAATTTTTAAAACGATTTAATTCGTGGAATTTGTGTAATTCGTGGCAACATTTTTTTAAATCTATTTAATCCTTTTAATCTGTGGCAAAAAAAAATAAAGCCAGTTCATTGAACTGGCTTTTCTTTTGAATTAAAATTGCTCAACCTCAGTAGAATGTTTCATTGCTGTTATTGAAGATCTTCCTATCATAACCGTATTTTGAACCGCATCAAAATAAGAAGTACCAACAAAAGCCTGATGTTTTACTGCTCTGAATCCGTTTTTCTGTAAAGCGAATTCACGTTCCTGCAATTCAGAGTAACCCGCCATTCCGCGTTCTTTATACGCTTTAGACAATTCAAACATACTTGTATTCAAAGCATGGAATCCTGCCAAAGTGATGAACTGGAATTTATATCCCATTGCTGCTAAATCTTCTCTGAACGTTTCCATCTCGGCAACCGTTAATTTTGCTGCCCAATTAAAAGACGGAGAACAATTGTATGCCAGCATTTTATCCGGGAATTCTTTTTTCATAGCCGTTGCAAACTTTCTTGCAAATTCTAAATCCGGATTACTGGTTTCCATCCAAATTAAATCGGCGTACGGTGCGTAGCTCAAACCTCTTGCAATTCCTTGTTCGATTCCGTTTTTTACGTAGAAGAAACCTTCGGCAGTTTTTTCTCCGGTTAAAAACTTTCTGTCTCTTGGATCTGCGTCGCTTGTTAATAAATTAGCTGCTTCAGCATCCGTTCTTGCTACAATTAAAGTCGAAACCCCCATAACATCTGCTGCCAAACGCGCTGCAATTAATTTATTGATAGCTTCCTGAGTCGGAACCAAAACCTTTCCGCCGAGATGTCCACATTTTTTAGCAGAACTCAACTGATCTTCAAAATGAACTCCAGAAGCTCCTGCTTCAATCATTGATTTCATTAATTCGAAAGCATTTAAATTCCCTCCAAAGCCCGCTTCAGCATCAGCTACAATAGGAACTAAATAATCTTTTTTATCTTCAATTTTATTTACGGTCTGAATCTGATCCGCACGAAGTAAAGCGTTATTGATCTTTTTTACCACCATCGGAACGCTGTTTACCGGATAAAGCGATTGGTCAGGATACATTTCCCCCGCCAGATTTGCATCAGCAGCAACCTGCCATCCGCTTAAATAAATCGCTTCTAAACCCGCATCAACTTCCTGAATCGCCTGATTTCCAGTCAACGCCCCTAAACCAGCTACATAATCCTGACTTTTTAACTTTTTCCATAATTTTTGCGCTCCCATTTTGGCAATAGAATGCTCAATATGATATGAACCTTGAAGTTCAACTACTTCACTTGCAGTGTAAGGGCGTTCAACACCTTTCCATCTTGGGTTCGTTATCCAATCGTTAATCAATTCCTGAATTCTGTCTTCTGTTGTTTTCATAAGTATAGTTTAAGTGGTTAGTAAGTAATAGTTTTCAGTCGCAGTTTCTAGTTTTCAGTTTTACTGGACTTATTTTTCTTTGAGTTTAATTTTTAAACACATAGGAACATAGCTTTTCTTTGTGGTTAAAGGCATTTCATTTGTTTAAACAAATCCCGATAGCTATCGGGACTATGTGTGAAAATCTAGATTTTTTAAAAAACTCTTTTTCACATTTTGAACCTATGTCTCTATGTGTTAAAATTAAACTCAACGTTTTTATAAATATTTGTAACACGGAATCGTTAAGAAGTCAACGAAATCAGGATTTACTACTAATCTTTCCAATGCTTTTTCAGCTAATGGAAATTGTTGTTTTTCGTGATTTTCTTCGCCTAATTCCTCTTTGATTTTTCTGAATTCATCTAAAGCCAATTCGTGATAATAAGCCAAATCTAATTTTCGACCATTATCTAAAAGCACTTTATTCTGAAGCCATTGCCACAATTGGGATCTTGAAATTTCGGCTGTTGCTGCATCTTCCATTAAATTATGCAATGCCGCAGCACCTTGTCCGTTTAGCCAAGAAGCCAGATACAAAACTCCAACATTGATATTTTTTCGAACACCGTTTTCAGTAATGATTCCAATTGGTGGTTCAATTAAATCAGCTTCTGTAATTTTTCGATGTTCTCTTTTAATATGAATTTGATTTGGAGTCGGCATTCCTTTATCAAAAATTTCTTTTGCCAGCGCAACCAAATCAGGATGCGCCACCCAGGTTCCGTCGTGTCCATTTTTAACTTCGCGCTCTTTATCTGTTTTTACTTTTGCGAAAGCGACTGCATTGGCTTCTTCATTATTCCGAATCGGAATCTGCGCTGCCATTCCGCCAATTGCATGAATACCTCTTTTATGACATCTTTGAATAACCAAATTTGAATACGCATTCATAAAAGGTGAAGTCATATTTACCTGATCACGATCCGGAACAATAAATTTTGGATTTTTTCTAAACTTTTTAATGTATGAGAAAATATAATCCCAGCGCCCGCAGTTCAAGCCAACAATATGTTCTTTCAGTTCGTAAATAATTTCATCCAGCTGAAAACTTGCCGTTATGGTCTCAATTAAAATCGTCACTTTTATCGTTCCTCTTTTCAGTTTTAAATAATCTTCGGTAAAATCAATTACATTATTCCACCAGCGCGCTTCCAGATAATGTTCTAATTTCGGAATGTAGAAATACGGCCCTGAATTGTTTTCTAAAAGTCGTTTGTGATTATGAAAAACATACAAACCAAAATCTACCAAAGAACCCGAAACCTCATTTCCTTCAATTAAAAGATGCTTTTCTGGCAAATGCAAACCTCTTGGACGAACAATTAGCACTGCGATTTTTTCATTTAAATGATAGGATTTTTGCTTCACCAAATCGGTATACGTAATTGTTTTGTTGACTGCATCGATTAAATTCAGTTGGCCTTCCATCAAATTTTGCCAAGTTGGCGAAGTGCTGTCTTCAAAATCGGCCATAAAAGTTTTCGCACCCGAATTCAAAGCATTGATAATCATTTTACGATCAACCGGACCTGTAATCTCTACTCTTCTGTCCAATAAATCTTTTGGAGTTTCGGCAGCTGTCCAATTACCTTCTCTGATATTCTTCGTTTCCGGAATAAAAGTCGGCATGATTCCCTGGTCAAAAGTGACTTGCTTTTGGTCACGCTGTAAAAGCAATAGTTTTCGCTGTGATTCGAATTTTCTATGCAATTCAGTTATAAAAACAATCGCTTCTTCTGTCCAGATCTTTGGATAACGAAGCTTTTTTTCGGCTAAAAATTCCATCGCCGTTTCGGTAATTTCAATTTGGTTTTTCATAGCTGTGGTTTTTAATTTTCATTAGAAACAATTGAGTCATTTGTTGTTTTTCAAAACATCAAACCACAACAACCTGATGTCTAATAATTTCTACACCACAATATTAGAAAAAAGTTTTTTACAAAACAAGCGAACGTTCGCTAAATATTAAAAATAATTTTTTGGCGATTATTTTTATAATGATTATATTTGGTTCATGGATATCGAAAAAGACTATATAAAGCTGATCTTCGGACTAAAATTGAAGCAAGTCAGAACGCAAAAAAATCTGTCACTTTTTGGCTTAGCCAAATTGACAAATCTTTCAAAATCGTATTTAAACGAGATTGAAAAGGGAAAAAAATATCCAAAAACAGATAAAATTTTATTGCTCTGCGAACATTTGGACGTGACTTACGACCAAATGGTATCTTTAAAACTCGACAACAACCTTGCTCCAATTGGCGAAATCTTAAAATCAGGCATTTTAAAAGAGATTCCGTTAGAGCTTTTCGGAATTCAGGAAGCTGATTTAATTGATATTATTGCCAATGCTCCTGCAAAAGTCAATGCATTTATTAGTACGATTATCGAAATTGCACAACATTATAATTTAAGCCGCGAAAGTTTCTTTTTGGCCGCTTTGCGCTCGTATCAGGAAGCACACAGTAATTATTTTGAAGATTTAGAAGAAAAAGTAATTGCGTTTTCGAAGTCGTTTCAAATTAATCTGGATTCTAAAATCAGCACTGAAGAATTAGAAGATATTCTAAAAGAAGAATACGAATACAATATAAAAGAAATTGCTTTTACAGATCAGGAAGCTTTAGACGATTTACGTTCGATTTATGTTCCAAAAAGCAAAACTTTATTACTTTCTACAGAACTCGATGCTCCGCAGAAAGCTTTTATTTTAGCCAAAGAAATTGCTTATAATTATTTAAAAATCTCCGATCGATTATTGACTTTCAGTTGGATTAAGTTTGAAAATTTCGATCAGGTTCTGCATAATTTCTATGCTTCTTATTTTGCCGGTGCTTTATTATTACCGAGAAAATTAGTGGTTGACAAAATCAATTCTTTTTTGGAAAATGAAAACCCAAAGCCAGAAGAATTTGTAGCGTTAATAGAAAGTTTTGAAGTTTCGCCTGAATCTTTTTACCAGCGATTAACTAATTTATTACCGAAAGATTTTCAGCTGAAAAACTTATTCTTTTTAAGATTATCGCATAAAATAGGTTCCGATTTTTATCAGATAAATAAAGAATTACACATTACGCATCAACAGGAGCCGCACGCCAATGAAACCAACGAACATTACTGCAGAAGATGGGTTTCTGTTAAAACGATTGACGAGGCTATCAAACAAAATAAATCTCATTTTTTTGACGCACAAATATCCAGTTACGCTAATAGCGGAAACGAATATTTGGTTTTTTCATCGGCCACAAAAGATCCTTTTGCAGAAAATTATATTAGAAGTATTTCTGTCGGCATCTTAATAAATCCGACTATGAAAAAGAAATTCAAATTCATTGAAGGAAAGCCTTTAGTGAAAAGAATTGTTGGTGTTACGTGCGAAACTTGTGCCGTAAAAGATTGTCAGGAAAGATCTGCTCCTCCGATTGTTTTGGAAAGAAAGAAACGTCATGAGAATACTGACATTGTAGTACAGCAGTTTATAAATCAATTTAGCTAGAATCCTATGAAATATTTCACTTTAATAATAATATTCCTTTCTATTAACTTCAATCAGAAAACAGATAAACTTAACGGTCGTTACAATTATTTATTAGAAGACTATGGCTTATACGTCCAAAAAGACAAAATTACTTTTAAGGACAGTGTTTTCATTTTTGATAACAAGTACATGCCGAAAGGAAAAATCTCATATGGCAATATAATACTGTTGGAGAATTTTATAAATACTGACTTAATTATAAGTATTCGAAAAGATCAAATTCAAAAAGACACTATTCAATTTTATATCCACAATAAAAATGGTGGCGGAAATTATCTTGATATTTCAGCGGGGAGAGGGAAATTAATTAGAATTAAATAATTCAGATTTTCAACATAACGATTTCTCACAATCTTATCATCTCGACGAAGAAGAGATTCCCGCAAGTAGCTCGACAAAGTATTAAAAATCCAAAATTATAAGCAATGAAATTATTGAGCCTCATTTTACTTCTCTTTTTGTTAACATTTTCAAGTTGTTTAAGTCAAACTTCATCAGAGAAAATCAGTGTTTCTAAACCGATGGCCAATATTGAAGAGTTAGAAATAGAAATCAATAACGGAGGGTTTAACCAATACTTTTTTAACTGTGGTCAAAATTGCTTTGAAACGTTAAAAGCGTTGAAGAAAAATAACAAACCTAAAACTGCAAAAATTCTTGAATCGGCGATTTCCTTAATCAATCCAAAAAAACTACCTAACAAAGATTTAATTAAAAAACTCCGAAATCAAGAAGTTGAAGAACTTAACAATGAAGAAATAAATGCAAAATTAGAACTCTTGGATTTAGAGTTTTATAAATATCCTGATGGAAATTTACAAGAATAATTTACACCAATCTTTGTCGAGCTTCTAGTGTGATCTCTCCTTCGTCGAGACGACAAACTGTGTAGTTACTTTCTTTTTAAGCTATACAAACAACGACTTATAAAAACAAAAACTTCTCGTTTAGCCCCGATAGAAGTGAAAATCCTTTTGTGTCTCGTTTCTTTAACGAGACACAAAAGATTGAAACGGATAGCGGGACGTCAGGTCTTTTGAAAACTAAAATTTCTGCTCCAGAAAAAACTCAGAACCTTAGCATCTTAGAACCTCAGAACCTTTAAAAAAATCCTTTCTTAATCTAGGTTAAGTGCGTTTCCTTGACCTCGGCAGTATCTTTGTACTATAAAATTACAAAACATACAAGATCATGGAAAATATAATATTGCACAAAGCAGAAACAAGAGGAAATGCAAATCACGGATGGCTTAATGCTTATCACAGTTTTAGTTTTGCGAGCTGGTACAACCCGGACAGAATTCAGTTTGGAGCGCTTCGTGTTTTAAACGATGATACAATTGCTGCAGGAATGGGATTTGGAACGCATCCACACGATAACATGGAAATTATCACCATTCCGTTAGAAGGAGATTTGGCTCACAAAGACAGTATGGGAAATACTGAAATCATCAAAAATGGTGATATTCAGGTAATGAGCGCCGGAACTGGAGTTCAGCATAGTGAGTTTAACCCGAATGCAGATCAACAGACTAAATTGTTACAAATCTGGTTGTTTCCAAATAAAAGAAACGTTACGCCACGTTACCAACAAATCACTTTAGATGTTGCTGACAGACATAATAAATTATCTCAGATTTTATCTCCAAATGCTGATGACGAAGGCGTTTGGATTCACCAGGACGCTTGGTTCAATATGGGAAATTTTGACTCTGGCGTAACTACTGAATATAAAATTAAAAAAGAAGGAAACGGAGTTTATGCTTTCGTTTTAAAAGGAAATGTTACGATCAACGGTCAGGAATTAAACACTCGTGATGCGGTTGGAATTTCAGGAACTGATATCTTAAATATAAAAGCAAATACAGATGCTGAATTTTTATTGATGGATGTTCCGATGAACTATTAATTCAACGGCAATTTTTCAAACAATAAAAACAAAACAAACTGATAATCAAATTTATTTCGCCTTTATTTCTTAATCTAGGTTAAGTGCCAAACGAAGACAGCCGAAGTAACTTTGTCCTATCAAAATGAAATAAATTAATATTTAAAAAATAAAATTATGGCAACTACAAAATGGTCAATTGACCCAACACATTCAGAAATTGGTTTTAAAGTTAAACACATGATGTTTACAAATGTTTCAGGTAAATTTGGAACTTACGATGCAACAATTACTACACAAGGAGATGATTTCGAAAATGCTGCAATCGAATTTTCTGGGGATATCGCTTCTATCGATACTGCAAATGCAGACAGAGATGGACACTTGAGAAGTGCTGATTTCTTCGACGTTGAAAACAATCCAAAATTAACTTTTAAAGCTTCTTCTTTCAAAAAAATTGATGCTGGAGATTATCAATTAACTGGAGATTTAACAATCAAAGGAATTTCAAAAGAAGTAAAATTCCCAGTAGAATATAGCGGAATCTTAACTGATCCTTGGGGAAATACAAAAGTAGGTTTAAGCATTGAAGGAAAAATTAATCGTAAAGATTGGGGGTTAAACTGGAACTCAGCTCTTGAAACCGGAGGTGTTTTAGTTGGTGAAGAAGTAAAATTAAACATTGAATTACAATTTGTAAAACAAGCTTAATACTTTATAATAGGTTTTAATTTGGTTGGTTACGAAGCCTGCACTTTTTCTCGGGAGTGCAGGCTTTTTTGTTTTTAGGGACGGGGCTTCGACTTCGCTCAGCCTGACATGCTAAATCTTTAAGAATACGATTGTCAGGCTGAGCGAAGTCGAAGCCCTTTTTTATTTTATATTTCGAAATTCTGTTGGCGATAATCCTGTTTGTTTTTTAAAGAAACGGGAGAAATACGAATAATCTTCGTAGCCAACTTTAAAGGCTACTTCGTTTACGGCTAATTGTTTATCGATCAGCATTCTTTTTATTTCGAGGATTACACGATCTGTGATAACTTCTGTGGCTGTTTTTTGCAGAATTTCATTGCAGATTCTGTTTAAATGTTTCAAAGTAATATTCAGTTTTTCGGCATAGAAAGAGGGTAATTTTTCGGTTCTGAAATATTCTTCTAAAAGTGATTCAAACTTGTTGATTTTAATATTGTACGAATGGGTTTGGTGCGAATACGTTTCGCTGTATTTACGTGCGATTTCGATGTGAATTGAATCTAATAAATTCAGCATTTTATCCAGCTGATATTTATTATTCTGATTATTTTCCTGTATCAGTAAATCAAAATAAGGCAGGATTTTCGGGATTTCTTTTTCTTCGAAAACCATTTCTGGTCGATTATGAATGGAATGATAGAAATTATAATCATTGATGTTTTTTTGTCCGAAATAGAGATTATACAATTCCTGCGAAAAGATAATTACAAAACCTTCAACATCTTTAGACAAACTCCAATGATGCATTTGTCCGGGCTGCAGTACAAATAAACTTCCTCTTTTTATTTCGAATTGGTCAAAATCAACTTCGTGCCGTCCGGAACCTTTTGTAAAAAATACCATTAAATAGGAATCATGGCGATGCGGGTCTTCTACAAAACTGTGGCTTTTTAAATGCTCTGTAAAAGTATTGACGTAAAAATCGCGATGAATATCATTGCAGCTAAAATTCTGGACGCTGTAAATGGGATATTTTTTCATAACAAATGTCTTTATTGTGCTATAATAAGCGAAGATACTAAAAAGGCTTTTATCCTGCTCTGAATTACCTTTGTATAAATAAAAAACATCAAAGTCATGTCAAATTCATTAACTCATATTTTAAGCAACGAATGTCCTGTTTGTCATAAAGGAAAAGTATTTACAGACAGAAATATTTTTTTATCTTTCGGTCTTCCAAAAATGAACGAATATTGCAGCCATTGCAATTACAAGTTCCAAAAAGAGCCTGGTTATTTCTTTGGCGCGATGTATGTAAACTACGGATTAACAGTCGCTCAGGGAATTGCAACGTATTGTATTGCACAGTTTTTCTTTGAGACAAATTTCGATTTAAGAATTATTCCAATCATTGCTGTTGTCATTACTTTACTTACTTCTTTCAATCTTAGATTTTCAAGATTAGCATGGATTTACATGTTCAAGGATTATACGAAATAAAAAAATAGTACTTTTGCCTTCCAATTGAAACTAATTTTCAATTTTAAAAAAAGTAAAAATTAAATTAGACAAATGAAAGCATACGTATTTCCAGGTCAGGGTGCACAGTTTACAGGAATGGGCAAAGACCTATATGAAAACTCGGCTTTAGCCAAAGAATTATTCGAAAAAGCCAATGAAATTTTAGGTTTTAGAATTACAGATATCATGTTTGAAGGTACAGCCGAAGAACTAAAAGAAACTAAAGTTACACAGCCGGCAGTATTTTTACATTCTGTTATTTTAGCTAAAACTTTAGGCGAAGATTTTAAACCAGAAATGGTTGCAGGACATTCTTTAGGAGAATTCTCTGCACTAGTTGCTAACGGAACTTTATCTTTTGAAGATGGTCTTAAATTAGTTTCTCAACGTGCTTTAGCAATGCAAAAAGCCTGCGAAATTACTCCATCTACAATGGCTGCTGTTTTAGGTTTAGCTGATAATATTGTGGAAGAAGTTTGTGCTTCTATTGACGGAATTGTGGTTGCAGCAAATTATAACTGCCCGGGGCAATTAGTAATTTCCGGAGAAACTTCAGCAGTTGAAAAAGCTTGTGAAGCGATGAAAGCTGCGGGAGCAAAACGCGCTTTAATTTTACCTGTTGGTGGTGCATTTCACTCGCCAATGATGGAACCTGCAAGAGAAGAATTAGCTGCAGCAATTGAAGCAACTACATTCTCTACTCCTATTTGTCCAGTATATCAAAACGTAACTGCCAATGCAGTTTCTGATGCAAACGAAATTAAAAAGAACTTAATCATTCAATTGACTGCTCCAGTAAAATGGACACAATCTGTACAGCAAATGATCGCTGACGGTGCTACTTTATTTACTGAAGTTGGTCCAGGAAAAGTGTTAGCTGGTTTGATTAATAAAATTGATAAAGAAGCGGTTACTGCGAATGCATAATTAGTGTTCAGTATTCCGTTTTTAGTGATCAGTTAAAAACTATACTCATAAAAAAATCCTCATGAACCAATTGTTTATGAGGATTTTGTTTTTATAGCTCTTTTGCTTCTTCTGTATAATTATTTGTAATTCCTGTTATTATATAGTTCTGATTTCTTTTCTCAAAAAAGATATACCAAGTTGTTCTGACATTTGGCTTATAAAAAATATAATTTGAACCTAAACACTGGAGAGATTTTGGGGTTTTCTTGTGAGGAAAAGTAGAAGTACTCGAAATAATAAAATCAACTATTTTATCGATATAATTCTGAGCGGATTCATGAAAACCGAAATACTCTTGTTTAAAAAGTGAATAAACTAAATTATCAAAATATTCCAGAACAGCATTTTTAAAAATTACTTTTTCCAAGGATAAGCCTTTATTCTTTTAGACATTTCGGCTTTAAACTCTTCTGAGGTCAATCCTTTTGCAAACTCAGCATCAAAATCAAAAGTTTCAGGATCTATTCCTTTAAATTTAGGTTTTTGGATTTCGTATTCTACTCTAGGCTCTTCAACCTTATCATTTTTTTTATTTTCTTTTTTTGAGTCCATAATTCCTACAATTTTATCTTACAAAATTACAAAATAAATTGAATTAAAATAAAAATCCCAAATAATCAATTTAGATTATTTGGGACTTCTTTACATACTTTAGACGCAGTGCAGTGCGTCTCTACGGAATATCTTTGTGTATTTTATTTACGAACGAACTTTTTGTTCCCATTTCCAGGCACTTGCCATTGCTTCGTCTAAACTTAATTCTGCTTTCCAGCCTAAAACGTTGTTTGCTTTGTCTGTGTTTGCGTAGGCTTCTGTAATATCACCTTCGCGGCGCGGTTTAATTACGTATGGCAGTTTTTTATCGCTTACTTTTTCAAAACTATGAATCACTTCCAAAACTGAACTTCCTTTTCCAGTTCCTAAATTAAACGTTTCAACTTTTTGCAAATTCTTTTTGTTTAACAAACGCTGTAATGCAATTACGTGTGCTTTTGCTAAATCGACAACGTGAATATAATCACGAACAGCAGTTCCGTCTGGCGTTGGATAATCATTTCCAAAAACAGATAATTCCTGACGTAAACCTACTCCTGTCTGTGTGATAAATGGAACTAAGTTTTGAGGAACTCCAAGAGGCAATTCTCCAATTTCAGTTGAAGAATGCGCTCCAACCGGATTAAAATAACGTAATAAAATCGCACTGATATTAGTTACTTTTGCAGTATCTGCAATTATTTCTTCTCCAATTTGTTTCGTGTTTCCGTAAGGAGACATCGCTGTTTGAACCGGAGCATCTTCTGTAATTGGCATTTTTTCGGCTTGACCGTAAACCGTACAAGACGAACTGAAAATAAAACTTGCTTCAGGTTTTTGCTGTAATTCCTGTAAAAGATAAACCAAACTGCTGATGTTGTTTTCGTAATACAACAAAGGCTGTTCAACACTTTCACCAACTGCTTTTGAAGCAGCAAAATGAATTACCCCAGTAACATCATTATGTTTTTTAAAGAAATCCCGAACGGCACTTTTTTCTCTTAAATCAATTTTTTCGAATAAAGGCGTTTTTCCCGTTATGGCTGTAATTCCTTTTAAAACATCTTCTGAAGAATTTGAAAGGTTATCAATTATCACAACTTCAAAGCCTTCATTTTGCAATTCGACTACCGTGTGAGAACCTATAAATCCTAATCCTCCTGTTACTAATACTTTCATTTATTTGGTTGTTTATGTGGTTATTTTGGCTGTTACTTATTTATTCAAAAATTCTAAAACAGAATCTGTTATAAATTTAATCTGCTCGTCATCAAGTTCTGTATGCATTGGCAAAGCAATTACTTCCTGCACTAATTGATTAGTAACTGGGAATTGCTCTTCTTTATAACGAGGATCTAAATATGCTTTTTGAGAGTGCAATGGAATTGGGTAATAAATTGCACATGGAATTCCTTTATCTAATAAATACTGCATTAAAGCATTTCTATCAGCATCTAAGATTCTTAAAACATATTGGTGAAAAACGTGGTCGTTTTCATTTGCATCAAATTCTGGTGTAACAATATGTTTGTTTCCTGCGAAAGCTGCATTGTATTTTGAAGCCGCTAAACGACGTGCTTTATTATATTCATCTAACAAAGGTAGTTTTGCATTTAAAACTCCCGCTTGGATACTATCTAAACGTGAATTTACTCCCACAACATCGTGATGGTAACGCTCGTACATTCCGTGATTTACGATTCCGCGGATAACGTGAGCCAATTTATCATCATTTGTAAAAATTGCTCCACCGTCTCCGTAGCAGCCTAAGTTTTTAGAAGGAAAGAATGAAGTTGCCGCAACGTGACCAATAACTCCAACTTTGCTTTTTGTTCCAGTTTTTGAAATATAATCAGCTCCAATTGCTTGTGCATTATCTTCGATTACATATAAATTATGTTCAGCTGCAATTTCCATAATGGCATCCATATTTGCAGCGCGTCCAAATAAATGTACCGGAACAATTGCTTTAGTTTTTGGCGTAATTGCTTTTTTTACTGCATCAATATCGATGTTCATATTATGCAAATCAACATCAACTAAAACCGGAGTTAATTGTAACAATGCAATAACCTCAACCGTTGCTGCAAAAGTAAAATCGGCAGTGATAACTTCATCTCCTGGCTTTAAATCCAACCCCATCATTGCTATTTGCAAAGCGTCTGTTCCATTTGCACACGGAATTACGTGTTTTGCTCCTAAATAGTCTTCAAGATTTTTTTGAAACTGATGAACTAAAGGTCCGTTAATATAAGTATTTGTGTCTAAAACCTCTTGAATTGAAGCATCTACAGTCGTTTTTATTTTTTCATATTGACTTTTTAAGTCAACCATTTGTATTTTTTTCATTTTCGATATTTTATTTAAAAAAGCCTTTCTACTAAACCAGAATGTCAGAAAGAAGGAACAAAAATAGTTATTAATCCCTTCAAACCAATGAAAATAAACGAAAGAAATGTAATTTAGCTGCAAAAATTACTACATGCTTTTTTTATACAATTTAGCTGTTTCTTTAGCAGCGTTTTTTCTTAAAATAGTCGCACTTTTTAGTCCGAAAATTAAGCTTTTTGTTGAAGGTCGGAAAAATGTATTTTCCATTTTAGAAGAAAAAATTAAACCCGAAGACAAAACGATTTGGTTTCACGCTGCTTCGCTTGGTGAATACGAGCAAGGACTTCCTGTAATTGAAAAAATTAAAGAAAAATATCCTTTACATAAAATTATTGTAACCTTTTTTTCCCCTTCAGGATACGAAGTGCGTAAAAATAACACCGTTGCTGATGTTACCATTTATCTTCCTTTGGACACAAAAAGCAACGCTAAAAGATTTTTAAAATTGGTTCATCCTGAATTTGCTTTTTTCATCAAATATGAATTTTGGTTAAATTATTTAAAAGAATTAGAAAAAAGTAAAACACCAACTTATTTGATTTCCGGAATTTTCAGAGACAGTCAGATGTTTTTTAAATGGTATGGCGGTTTTTACAGAAAAGCATTAAAAGCTTTCACTTATTTCTTTGTGCAGAATGAAAGTTCAAAACAAAAAATTGAAGCTATTGGTTTTAAAAATGTAATCGTATCTGGAGATACGCGTTTTGACAGAGTTGCTGCGATTTTAGAAAGAGACAATACTCTTGATTACATCGAAAATTTCAAAAATAATCAGCAAACCATAATTATTGGAAGTTCATGGCCAAAAGACGAAGTTTTAATTGCTGAATACATCAATCAGGCGCCAGAAAATGTAAAATTTATTATCGCACCGCATAACATAAAAACGGATCAAATCTCGAATCTGAAATCCCAAATTACAAAATCGACAGTTTTATTTTCTGAAAAAGAGAACAAAGATTTATCAAATTATAATGTATTTATAATTGACACCATCGGGATCTTAACCAAAATATATAGTTACGGAACGATCGCTTACGTTGGCGGCGGATTTGGAAACCCGGGAATTCATAATATTTTGGAACCGGCAACATTTGGAATCCCAATTGTAATTGGCCCTAATTATTCTAATTTTGCAGAAGCTGTTTCTTTAGTTGGACTTGGCGGATGCATGCCAATTTCTAATATTTCTGAACTAAAAGAAATTTTAGACCGTTTACTGACTGATCCAACATTTCTTAAAGAAAAAAGTCAAATTTGCGAATCTTTTATTCAGAACAACAAAGGAGCCACAAATACGATTATGAGAATTGTTTCAGAGTAAGTAAAGATTCAAATTTAATTTTCTGAGCG
The DNA here is from genome assembly GCF_031455715.1 of Flavobacterium sp. 2755. Lineage (NCBI taxonomy): Bacteria > Pseudomonadati > Bacteroidota > Flavobacteriia > Flavobacteriales > Flavobacteriaceae > Flavobacterium > Flavobacterium sp. 2755. Next base: position 95,308 of record NZ_JAVDTG010000012.1, on the reverse strand, counting down.
ATTATTTTAGAGAAACGATTTAAAAGCAGGTAATTTTCATTATTTAAGATCAGGCAATATTCCTTAAAAAGCAAGATAAACTGCAATTAAGAGAAATAAAATAGCCAATTCAACCATAGAATTTTCAACAAAAAATTATTTATACAAAATATTAAATAATTTAAGATAATTTTATATTTTTGGCATATTCTTTGATAAATAAGATAAACGTGAGCTAGGAAAATATTTTAAAAAAAAAGTGAAAAAATATTTTACATATTAAAAAATTTATATCTTTGCCACGAATTAATAATTAACCTTTTATAATAAAGTAAGATGAAAAAAGTATTTTTAAGTTTAGCTGTTGTTGCTGTTTTAACTGTTGTATCTTGTAAAAAAGCTGACGCTGCAGCTACTGAAACTGTAGATTCTACTGCTGTTGCTGTTGATTCTGCTGCTGCTGTAGTTGATTCTGCTGCTGCAACTGTTGACTCAGCTGCTACTAAAGTTGATTCTGCTGCTGCTAAAGTAGAAGAAGCTGCTAAAGAAGTAAAAAAATAATTAGAACCTAAATTCTAAAGATTTTAAAACCATCGAAATCGATGGTTTTTTTTTGACCAAATTTCAACTTGGTCGCAAAGCATAAAAAAAGCGCTCACTTTTCGTGAACGCTTTTTTTTAATCCTCTACCTCTTCTTCAACAGAAACCTCTTCATCTCCAAAAATCGATTCACTCGACGAGAAATCCAAAATCTCCGCTTTTGAAGCATAAGTCACAATTTCTTTTATTCCTTTTTGCAAAAGCAATTCTGTAGTGTATTTTCGACTTGTTGCAAAGTGAACACCATCTAACATCAATTTAAAAAAATATTTCCCCCCAGAGCCTTTAAATTTTAAAAATTTAGAGAGTTCAATTGTCTTTTTAAATCTTTCAATATCTTCTTCACATTCAAACCTCAATTCATAACTCAAACTTGTAAAAATCACTTTCCCTTTCCTGGAAGTAAACACAAACTTATATTCATCATTAAATCGCCTGCTAATTACAAAAGCACCCATATTTGAATTTTAGATTTTAGATTGTTGATTTTAGATCCTCCGAACCTTAGAATTTCAGCACGTTAGCGCCTTTAAAGAATTTACACAATAAAAAAAGCCTCTTCAAAAGAAGAGGCTTTAGTACTCAGAGCGGGACTTGAACCCGCACGAACATTGCTGTTCACTGGATTTTAAGTCCAGCGTGTCTACCAATTTCACCATCCGAGCATTATATGGTTTTGAGCGAAAAACGGGGCTCGAACCCGCGACCTCGACCTTGGCAAGGTCGCGCTCTACCAACTGAGCTATTTTCGCGTTTCAAATTCTAGTTAAGAACTACAATACTTGACTTGTTTCGTATTGCGAGTGCAAATTTAGGACATTTATTCAATTACACAAGCCTTTTTTCAAAAAAATATTTACTTATTTTATAACTTTCTGATAACCTAAACTTTAAACTTGAAAAAATTTTTCGATTTATTTCTTAACCAGCATTCTTTTTATTTCATTCAGCTTCATCAAGGCTTCAACAGGTGTGATCGCATTAATATCGAGGCTTAAGATCTCTTCTTTGATTTCTTCCAATAAAGGATCATCCAGATTAAAGAAACTCATCTGCATTTCATCATTAGCTGTTTTTACCCCGTTTAAAGCATCGCTTGAATGATTCTTTTCTAATTTCTTTAAAAGCTTCTGTGCTTTCAAAATTACAATCTGCGGCATTCCGGCCATTTTTGCTACGTGAATTCCAAAACTATGCTCACTTCCGCCTTTTACAAGCTTTCTCACGAAAAGAACGGTGTCTTTTAATTCTTTTACGGCAACATTATAATTTTGAATTCTCGAAAGCGATTCTGTCATTTCGTTCAATTCATGATAATGCGTCGCAAACAACGTTTTTGGTTTTGATGGATGTTCGTGTAAAAACTCAGCAATAGCCCACGCAATCGAAATTCCATCGTATGTACTTGTTCCTCTTCCAATTTCATCCAGAAGCACCAAACTACGATCTGAAATATTGTTCAAAATAGAAGCGGTTTCATTCATCTCAACCATAAAAGTCGATTCTCCCATCGAGATATTATCAGAAGCTCCTACCCTTGTGAAAATTTTATCTACAACTCCCATTCTTACACTGTCAGCTGGAACAAAACTTCCCATTTGAGCCAAAAGCACAATCAAAGCCGTTTGTCTTAAAATTGCCGACTTACCCGACATGTTAGGTCCGGTAATCATTATAATTTGCTGTGTTTCTCTATCCAGAAAAACATCATTTGCTATATATGGAGTTCCAACTGGTAATTGTTTTTCAATTACAGGGTGTCTTCCGTTTTTAATATCTAATTCAAAAGTTTCATCAATTTCAGGGCACACATATTGGTTTTCAACCGCCATTTGTGTAAACGAACATAAACAGTCTAATTGCGCCACTAAATAAGCATTCATTTGAACAGGCTTAATATAAGTTGCAATCCAGGCAACTAATTGTTCGAAAAGCTCTGATTCAATTTTATGAATTTTTTCTTCGGCGCCTAAAATTTTGGTTTCGTATTCTTTTAATTCTTCTGTAATATAACGTTCTGCATTTACCAAAGTCTGTTTACGAATCCATTCTTCCGGAACTTTATCTTTATGTGTGTTTCGAACTTCGATATAATATCCAAAAACATTATTGAATGATATTTTTAAAGATGAAATTCCTGTACGTTCAGATTCTCTTCTTTCTATTCCTTCCAAGAATTCTTTTCCAGATGTAGAAATAGCCCTCAATTCATCTAATTCTTCATTAATTCCTTTTGCAATTGCATTTCCTTTTGAAATAGCAACCGGCGCATCCTGATTTAAGGTAGTTTTGATTTTTTCGCGTAACAAATCACACGAATGCAAACTGTCTCCAATAACTTTTACAGCTTCCTGCGGACTTTCGAGCGCTAAGGTTTTTATTGGAATAATAGCATCCAGAGATTCTTTCAAATATACAATTTCGCGCGGAGAAACTTTTCCTGCCGCAATTTTAGAAATCAAACGTTCTAAATCTGAAATTTGCTTAATTTGATATTGAATATTTTGTAAAACATCCTGATTTGATTTCAAATACGCAACCACATCATGACGTCCTTTTATTTTATTGCCGTCTTTTAGCGGAAGTGCCAGCCAGCGTTTTAACAAACGTCCGCCCATTGGAGAAAGCGTTTTATCGATTACATCTAAAAGTGTTACAGCATTTGGATTATAGCTGTGATACAATTCTAAGTTTCTAATCGTAAAACGATCCATCCATACATAAGCATCTTCGGCAATTCGCTGAATCGCTGTAATATGCTGCACTCTGTTATGCTGCGTTTCTGATAAATAGTAAAGGATTGCTCCGGCAGAAATAATTCCTTCTTTTAATTCTTCTACACCAAAACCTTTTAATGAATTGGTTTGAAAGTGTTTCGTCAGCGTTTCTAAAGCGTAATCTTCTTTGTAAATCCAGTCTTCCAGATAAAAGCTATGAAAATCTTCTCCAAAAGCATTTTTAAAATCACTTTTGCAGTTCTTAGGGACAAGAACTTCACTAGGATTGAAATTCTGCAGTAATTTATCTATGTATTCTGCATTTCCCTGAGCGGTAAGAAATTCTCCTGTCGAAACATCTAAAAATGAAATCCCAATATTTTTGTTAGCAAAATAAACAGATGCTAAAAAGTTGTTTGTTTTAGATTGTAAAACTTCATCGTTTAAAGAAACTCCGGGAGTTACCAATTCTGTAACGCCTCGCTTTACAATAGTTTTAGTCATTTTAGGATCTTCAAGCTGATCACAGATTGCAACACGAAGTCCGGCTTTAACCAATTTTGGTAAATATGTATTGATAGAATGGTGTGGAAAGCCCGCCAGAGCCGTCTCTGTATCAGACCCTGCGCCTCTTTTTGTTAAGGTAATCCCAAGAATCTTAGAAGCTCTGATAGCATCTTCTCCAAAAGTTTCATAAAAATCTCCTACTCTGAAAAGCAGACAGGCATCAGGATATTTTCTCTTGATTTCGTTGTACTGTTTCATTAAAGGTGTTTCCTTCACCACTTTCTCTTTAGCTGCCAAAATTGATATGTTTTTAAATGAAAATTAAGACAGCGAATTTATAATTTTTTGGCGGCATATCGGGCACTTCAAAAATTAAAATATTTTAAGATTTTTTTATGTTCAGATATAAGAATTTTATATAGCTTTGTTCATCATTAAAAAAGACCCTTAAAAATGAAAAAAATAATTTTATTCGCTATGTTAGCTGTAGCTGGTATTACGGCTACTAACGCACAAACAACTAAAAAAGCTAAAGCTGCTAAAGTTGCTAAAGTTGAAGGAGCTGGAATGCTTTTCGAAACAGAAACTATTGATTACGGAACTATCGCTCACAATGCTGACGGTAAACGTGAATTCGTTTTTGTTAACAACGGAACAAAACCGTTAATCATTACAAACACTCAAGGTTCTTGTGGCTGTACAGTGCCTACAACGCCAAAAGAGCCAATCGCTCCGGGTGCTAAAGGTATTATTGGTGTAAAATATGCTACTGACAGAGTTGGTGCTTTTACAAAAACTGTAACTGTTACTTCAAATGCTGAAGGACAACCAACAAAAGTACTTACTATTAAAGGTACAGTTTTACCAGATCCAGTAAAAAGCTAATCTGAGAAACAACAAAATAATTGAAAAAGCTTCCTTATCTTTGGAAGCTTTTTTTATGACCTGAATTTAAACCAATGAGAAAACTCGAAAATAGCGAACTAGACAGAAAATCAATCGAAGATTTTAAAAAATCAGACAAAACTCCTTTAATATTGATTTTGGACGATATTCGCAGTTTGCACAATATTGGATCTGTTTTTAGAACTGCCGATGCTTTTTTGATCGAAAAAATAATTCTTTGCGGTATTACAGCGACTCCTCCCAATAAAGAAATTCATAAAACTGCTCTTGGCGCTACTGAAACTGTTGCGTGGGAACATCACGAAAATGTACTGGAAGTAATCGAAAACCTGAAAAAAGAAAATGTCCTGACTCTTGCTATTGAACAAGTTGAAAGTGCCATTTTTCTTCAGGATTTTAAGGTGGAGAAAAACCAAAAATATGCTTTAGTTTTTGGAAATGAAGTTTATGGTGTATCTCAGGAAGCGGTTGCTATTTGCGATGGCTGTATCGAAATTCCGCAATTAGGAACCAAACATTCTTTAAACATTTCTGTAAGTGCCGGAATTGTAGTTTGGGATTTATTTCAAAAATTAAACTGGCCAAACTAAGAATTAAAGAATATTTTTACCAAAAAAATGTGATTTTTAAATTAGTTTCAGTATTTAAATGTTAGAAATATAAATATATTTTTTTATTATTAAGAAATTGATACTTTTATAAAATGAAAACTATCTATTTCCTTAAACCACAACATTTATTTTTCTTATTGCTTTTCCCTTTTACTGGATTTGCTCAATATACAGCTATTCCTGATCAAAAATTTGAAGAGGCGTTAATTGATTTGAATATTGACAGCGGTGCTCCTGATGGTCAGGTTCTGACTGCAAATGTCAAAGACCTAACAGAATTAAAAATTTCAGGTAGAAACATTACTGATTTAACAGGTATTGAGGCTTTTGTAAAATTGACAAACTTAGATGTTGGACTAACTAACCAAGATATCAATAAAAGAAATTTTCTTACTACTTTAAATCTTACAAACAATATTTTACTAAGTTTTTTAAGATGTGATTACAACCATTTATCCAATATAGATCTTTCTAAAAACACGGAATTAAAAGTTTTATTTATAGAAAATAACGGATTAAACAGTTTAGATGTTTCAAAAAACACACATTTAAACACGCTCCATTGTTCTGATAATAATATATCAAATTTAGATCTCACTAACAATCCTACTTTATCAAATTTAAATTGCAATATTAATAAATTAACAACTTTAGATCTTTCAAAAAATATCGTTTTGGAAAATATAAACTGCGCTTCTAACAATTTGTCCAGTTTTGATATTTCTAAAAACCCTTTATTGAAATCTTTAGACTTAAATAGCAATCAAATACCTTCTCTAAATTTTTCTAGTAATCCAGATTTAAATTACTTAAACTGTCATAATAATCAATTCTCTAGTTTAGATGTGTCTAACAATCCTAATCTAAATTTTTTTTATTGTAGTGATAACCAGCTAACAAATTTGAATTTAAAAAATGGGCAGAACACAAAACTAGCCATTGGAAATTTCAAATCTAATCCTGGTCTAACTTGTATACAAGTAGATGATGAGGCTTATTCAAATGCAAATTGGACAATCTTCAAAGATAATACAGCAAAATATTCAAATGACTGTAGTAAACCCGCAACAACTGCCCCTATTGTTAAAGCAACCGGAGATCAATTATACTGCCCACAAAACACAATAAAAATTGTAACTGATTTTACTATTACGCACGATCCAGCCGAAACAGCAACTAAAGGCGTTTATATTCAAATTTCGTCTGGTTATTCAAGTGGATTCGATCAGCTTGCGCTTTCAAATCAGGCGGCACACCCTAATGTAATAACAAGCTGGGATGCAACAGCAGGGAAATTAAGCATAACAAGTCCAACAGGAACAAATGTTTTATATTCTGACTTAGTTGATGCTGTAAAAGATGTGGTTTTCTCAAATTCTTCGGCTACAGCTTCGGGAACAAGAACTTTCTCCATAACAATTGGTAATGCTAATTATTTACCTTCAACAAAGCATTTTTATTTATTTGTTCCGAGTATTGGTATTACGTGGACAACTGCCAAAGCCGCAGCAGAATCAAGTACTTATTACGGGCTTACAGGATATTTAGCCACTATTTTATCTGCAGATGAAGCCCAATTAATAGGTGAACAAGCCTCTGGAACGGGATGGATTGGCGGAAGCGATGCCGAAACCGAAGGCTTATGGAAATGGGTTACAGGGCCCGAAGCCGGAACTATAATGAATTATACTTTTTGGAATTCCGGAGAACCTAATAATTTAGGAGAAGAAGATTATGCACATATTACACAACCCGGAATTGGAATTAGAGGTTCATGGAACGACCTTTCTAATACCGGTTCGTTAACGTCTGGCGACCCATATCAGCCAAAAGGTTATGTGGTGGAATATGGCGGAATGCCCGGGGAATCTCCGCTTGAAATCGCGGCAAGTACAAAAATTACAATTCCGGTTGCGACACCAGGAGCAAATCCAAATCCGGTTTGCGATTCTGGAACTTTTACTTTTACTGCAACAACAACTGCGGGAGCAACAATTAGCTGGTATGATGCCGCTGTGGGAGGCAACTTATTAGGAACAGGAAACACGTATACTACTCCAACAATAAATACTACAACAACTTATTATGTAGATGCAGGCTGTGAATCAAACAGGAAATCGGTTACGGCTACGGTAAACATGACTCCAACAACTCCGGTTGCGGGTAAGCCTTCTTATTCAAACTGTGGACCGGGGTCTGTAACTATTAGTGCCAGTTCAAACATTGGAACTATTAACTGGTTTACAACCTCAGTTGGAGGAATAAGTCTTTTTAACGGAAGTAATTTTACAACACCAATAATTTCATCAAATACAACTTATTATGCAGAGGCTTCAAATTCCAGCTGTATTAACCCAACTCGTACGCCTGTAAATATTGAAATTTATACTCCGCCAGTTGTTCATGACGAAAGCTTAATTTTATGTCAATTTCAAACCATAACATTAGATGCCGGAGTTTCGGGAATGAGTTATGAATGGTCAAATAAAGCCTCTACACAAACAATATCCGTTTCACAAGCCGGTACTTATACTGTAACTGTAACAAGTCCTGAAGGTTGCCCAAGCACGAAAACAATAATAGTTGAAGAACGTCAGGTTCCAGAAATTAATCGAATTGAGGTAAACGGAACAAGAGTTATTATTTACCTTAAAAAGGAAACCTCATATTTTGAGTATTCTGTAGACGATGTTTACTATCAGGATTCTAATGTTTTTTATGATGTTCCGGGCGGACTGCAAACGGCGTATGTTCGCGAGAAAAGCGGCTGTGGAAATGGAGTCCCGTTGAATTTCGTTGTTCTTGTTTTTCCAGCATTTTTCACTCCAAATGGTGATACTCATAATGATATATGGGAAGTAACCGGAATGGAAAATTATCCGCAGGCAGAAGTTACTATTTTTGACCGTTACGGCAAACTCATAGCACAGTTAAACGCTTCTAATATGAGTTGGGACGGTACACTTGAAAGAACGCCTCTTCCGGCTTCAGATTATTGGTACGCTTTAAAAATAGACAATACAAAACCTATTTTACGAGGACACTTTTCATTACTGAGATAGTTTTGAATTAGAAAATGTGTCAATTAGAAAATGAGATAATTAAAAAATGTCTTAAATAAATTATCTAATTGACACATTCTCTAATTATATAATTAACCTAATTTCTTCTGAATTTCATTTAAAACAAAAAGATAATCTTCCTGTTTCTTTACAAAGTCACGATCAGAAACGTCGATAATTAAAACATTCAGATCGGTTTGGGATTTAATGTATTCCAGATATCCGTTGTTGATTTTATCTAAATAATCAGCTTGAATATTTTGCTCGTAAGCACGTCCGCGTTTTTTTATGTTTTGAAGAAGACGTTCTGTGTTTTGATACAAATAAATATACAAATCTGGTTTTGGCATTTCTTTGTAAATGATATCGAATAGATTTCGGTACAAACGATATTCGTCTTCCTGCAAAGTAATTTTAGCAAAAATCAGTGATTTAAAAATATGATAATCGGCTACGATAAAATCTTTGAACAAATCAAACTGCGCCAAATCATCTGATAATTGCTGATAACGATCGGCTAAAAAAGACATTTCAAGCGGAAAAGCATATCTATTTTGATCTTTGTAAAATTTCGGAAGAAACGGATTATCTGCAAAACGTTCTAAAACCGTTTTGGCATTAAAATCATCTGCAAATTTGTGAACTAAAGTCGTTTTTCCGGCCCCAATGTTTCCTTCAAAAGCAATATAATTATATTTCTCTAACGGAATTTCACTGAGTGGGCATTTCAAATCCTGAACAACCGTACAAACGCTGTCGTCTGGAGAAATGGCAATTAATTCTGAAATAGATTTCTGAAAAACAGGATGTTTCCAGTTTAATTTTAAATCCTGAACAGGGAGTAAAACAAAGTTTCGGTTCTGCATTAAAGGATGCGGAATATGAAGTTTTTCTGTCTCTATAATTTCGTCATCAAAAACAATTACATCAACATCAATAATCCGGGATTGATATCCTTCCTGATTCAATCTGATTCTTCCTAACTGTTTTTCGACTTTTAAAACCTGATTTAATATTTTTTGTGCCGATGAAGTAGTGTGCAAAAGTAACGCGCAATTATAAAATGCATCGCTCTCAAAACCCCAGGCAGGCGTTTCATAAAGTTTCGAAACCTTAATCACAGTTCCCACTTCCTGATGTATCAAAGCAATACAGCTTTCAATGTTTTCTAACCTGTTTCCCTGGTTGCTGCCTATAGATAAAACGACTTGGTGCTGTGATTTCATAATTAATGCAAATTAACTAAAACTATTTTAGAATTAACCAATATATTTGTGAAACGGCACATTGAAACCGATTAAAATTTATGTGCGAAATTTGTAACAAATAGCCCTTTATCGCTACTTATTAAAAAAAATATACTTATGAAGTTTTTAGGAAATGTACTTGCCACAGTTATTGGTATTTTTGTATTTATCATGCTCTTCTTTTTTGGAGTGATCCTAATTGGGGCCATTTTTGGCGGAGACGACAAAGTTTCGGTTAAAAATGATTCTGTTATCGAATTAGATTTAAAACAGATCAATAATGATTATGCCGGAAAATATAAAGATCCTTGGGTAACTGTTTTTTCAGATAAAAAAAGTGTTGGTTTAACCGATGTAATCAATGCAATTGAAGCCGCAGAAACAGACGATAATATTAAAGGAATTTCAATCTTAAACGACGAGTCTTCTTTAGGACTTGCGCAATACAAAGATTTGAGAAATGCATTGGAGAGTTTTAAAAAATCAGGAAAATTTGTCTGGGCTTACGCTAATACGTATTCGCAGAAAGAATATTATTTAAACTCTGTTGCCAATGTTGTGTATTTGAACCCAGCCGGAGATTTAGATTTTAAAGGACTTTCGTCTGAAGTGATGTTCTTTAAAGATTTTCAGGAAAAATCAGGAATCCACATGGAAGTGATTCGTCACGGAAAATACAAAAGTGCCGTTGAGCCATTTTTAGAAAACAAAATGAGCGATGCAAACAGAGAACAAGTTACAGCGCTTTTAAACTCAATTTGGTCAACAGTTTGCAGCGATATCTCAAAAAGCCGAAATATTCCGGTTGATAAACTAAATGAAATTGCAAACGGTTTGTTAGCCAGAACTCCACAAATGGCAAAAACGCAGCATTTAGTTGATATTGTAGCTTATGAAGATGTTTACCATAATGCCATTAAAAAAGCCTTGAAAGTTAAAGACGACGAAGAGTATAATAAAATTTCGATTTTAGATTATACTCAAAATAATGTAACAACAGCATTAACCAATGTTGCTACTGATCAAATTGCAATTATTTACGCTCAGGGCGAAATTGCAGGCGGCGAAGGCGATGTAAATGTTATTGGCGAAGGTTCAATGCGCCGTTCGCTGCAGGAAGCCAGAAAAAATGAAGATGTAAAAGCGATCGTTTTAAGAATCGACAGTCCGGGCGGAAGCGCGCTGACTTCTGACTTAATCTGGAGAGAAATTGAAGTGACTAAAAAAGTAAAACCGGTAATTGTTTCCATGGGAAATTATGCTGCTTCAGGAGGTTATTATATCGCTTGTAATGCGAATAAAATTTTTGCAGAAAGCAATACTATTACAGGTTCTATCGGGGTTTTTGGAGTTTTACCAAACTTCACTCCGCTTGCTAATAAATTAGGAATTAATACAGAACAGGTAAAAACACACGAAAACTCAGCAAATTATAGTCCGTTTGTACCAGTTGATGAAAAATTCAAAGCTTTTACGCTTGAAGGCGTTGAACAGATTTACAAAACTTTTGTAACGCATGTTGCCGAAGGAAGAAAAATGACTTTTGCACAAGTTGATTCTATTGCACAAGGAAGAGTTTGGTCTGGATCTGAAGCTGTAAAAATTGGATTAGTTGACAAAATTGGAGGTTTGAATGATGCCATTGCAGAGGCTGCAAAAATTGCTAAAATCAAAGATTATGGCACGCAAAACTATCCTGAATACGAAAAAACATTTGGTGATTTAATGGGTAGTTTACCTTTTGCTCAATCTAAAGAAGCTTTTATAAAAGAAGAAATTGGCGAAGAAAACTATATGCTTATCGAGCAGGTAAAAAGATTTCAGAGACAAAAAGGAGTTCAGGCGATGATGCCTTTTGGACTAAACATTAAATAATTCCATTTAAAATGAAAAACATAATTCTGTTTTTAACCGTTTTGTTTCTGACATTCGTAAATGCCCAAAGCCAAAAACAAGATACTTTTAAAGAAACGTCTGCCATTTTAAAAATCAATAATGATCAGATTTTTGGTACACTTACCGTTCCCGACGGTGTAAAAAAATGTCCGGTTGCGTTGATCATTGCTGGTTCTGGCCCAACAGACCGAGACGGAAATAATTCGATGATGAAAAACAATTCCCTGAAAATGCTGGCAGAAGAACTGGCCAAAAACGGAATTGCATCTTTACGATTTGATAAACGCGGCATTGGCGAAAGCAAAAAATCGGCAGTAGCAGAGTCTAGTCTGGTTTTTGAAAATTATACCGAAGATGTAAAAAGCTGGATTAACTATTTGAAACAAGACAAACGTTTTACACAATTAACGGTTATTGGTCATAGCGAAGGTTCTTTAATAGGAATGATTGCCAGTGCAAAAGCCAATAAATTTGTTTCGATTGCCGGAGCCGGAGAATCTGCCGATAAATTGATAAAAACGCAAATTGCTTCTAAATCAAACAAGCAAATTGAGGATATGACGTTTCCTATTATTGATAGTTTAAAAGGCGGTAATAAAGTAAACAAAGTCGATCCGCTTTTAAATTCGCTTTTCAGGGCAAGTATTCAGCCTTATTTGATTTCGTGGTTTAAATACGATCCACAGACAGAAATTAAAAAACTGACATTCCTGTTTTAATCATTCAGGGAAATAATGATTTACAAGTTTCGGTTAAAGATGCCGAAAACTTATCGAAGGCTAAACAGAATTCAGAATTGGTTATTGTAGATAAAATGAACCATATCATGAAAATAGTCGACGGTGACCAAAAGGCGAATATGGAAAGTTATAATAACGAAACTCTTCCCATTTCTGAAACCTTGGTCCATAAGATTGTTTCCTTTATTAAAAAATAGTTACAATAATAAAAAAGTAAAATCCGTTTGAAAAGTATCAAGCGGATTTTTTTTATTCAATACTAACATAATTTTCTTACATTATTAAGAAAATTTTATCGTGGTACTTCAATAAAAAAACTATTTTTGCAAGAGTTAATTCTCAAAAAATAAACCTCAAATCTATAAATATGTTAAAGAAAATTTTAAAAGTAACTGCCATTGTTCTAGTGGTTTTTGTGGCCGCTCTATTTGCCATTCCGTATTTCTTTAAAGACCAAATCAAGGCTAAAATTGCCGAAGCAATCAACGAAAGTGTTGATGCAAAAGTCAGCTTTGCCGATGCTGATTTAAGCTTGTTTAAGAATTTCCCGAATGCTGCGGTAGGAATCGAGAAATTGGTTATTATCAACAAAGCGCCTTTTGAAGGAGATACTTTGGTATCATTAGGAGAATTAAATCTTAAAATGAGTATTAAAGAACTTTTTAAAGGAAAAGACGAACCTTTAAACATTCAGGGAATTACATCTGAAAACGGTTTAATCAACATTATCTTCAATAAAGACGGTGTTGGAAACTTTGATATTGCTTTAAAAGATAAAAAAGAAGAGAAAACAGATGAAAAAAGCAGTCCGCTTTCTTTAAAAATTCAAAACTATAAAATCGAGAACTTTACCTTTAGATATATTGATCAGGGTTCAAAAATTAAAATGGTTATTGATAGTTTAAATCACGAAGGAACTGGGGATTTTACCAATTCAAAATTAGATTTAAATACAAAAACTACAGCAAACGTATCTTTAGATATGGATAAAGTTAATTATATGAAAAATATAAAACTGACTTTAGACGCTATTTTAGGAATTGATTTAGAGCAAAGTAAATATACTTTTAAAGAAAACAAAGCTTTAATTAACCAATTGCCGTTAGAATTTGACGGATTTATCCAAATGGTTAAAGAAGGTCAGATTTATGACTTGAAATTTAAAACGCCAACTTCGTCGTTTACCAATTTCTTAGGATTAATTCCTTCTGCTTATGCATCAAGTCTTGATGGTGTAAAAACAACCGGAGATTTTACTGTTGTTGGTTTTGCAAAAGGAAAATTAACAGACACAACAGTTCCTGCATTTAACATTGCTATTGCATCAAACAATGCTTCGTTTCAATATCCGAACTTACCAAAATCAGTTCAGAATATTGTAATTGATACTAAAATTATCAACGAAACCGGAATTCTAAATGATACTTATGTAAATTTAGATAAACTGTCTTTCAGAATCGATCAGGATGTTTTTAGCGCTAAAGCAAATGTTAGAAACATTACTGTTAATCCGCTTGTGAATGCGGCTTTAAAAGGAACTATTAATTTAGCGAATCTTTCAAAAGCGTATCCAATTAAAATGGACAAACCTTTGGCAGGTATTTTAAAAGCTGATGTTACTACAAATTTTGATATGGCATCTGTAGAGAAAAGCCAATATCAAAACATTAAGAATGCCGGAACTATGAGTTTATCAGGATTTAAATATACTGATGAAAACAATAAATCAATGAATATCAGCACGGCTTTGGTTGAATTTAACCCAAGCACTATTAACCTGAAACAATTTAATGCTACAACCGGAAAAAGTGATATCGCGATAAACGGTGTTTTAGAAAATTTCTACGGTTTTATGTTTAAGAAACAAGAGCTTAAAGGAAACTTCAACATGAGTTCAAATCAATTAGCTGTTGATGATTTCATGACTTCTGGAGAACCTGCAAAAACAGAGGAAAAAACCCCGGCAAAACCAGCTGAGGCAATGAAAATTCCAGCTTTCCTGAACTGTACTTTAAATGCAAAAGCTACAACTGTTTTATATGACAATTTAAAACTGAAAGATGTTTCTGGAAAATTGATTATTAAAGATGAAAAAGCACTTTTAGAGAACTTTAAAACTTCAATTTTTGGCGGAACTATTGGTTTGACTGGATCAGTTTCGACAAAAGCAAAAGTGCCAACGTTTGATATGAATTTAGGTTTCAATCAGGTTGATATTGCACAGACTTTTACGCAGTTAGACATGATGAAAAAAATCGCGCCAATTGCCGGAATTATCAATGGTAAATTGAATTCGACTATTAAATTAAACGGAAATTTAGACGATAAGGAATTAACTCCTGATTTAAAATCTATTTCTGGAGATTTAATTGGGCAGTTACTTTCTACAACGATAAATGCTAAAAATTCAACGGTATTAAATTCTTTAACTTCAAACATTAAATTCCTTGATATGAATAAAGTGAATTTGAATGATATTAAAGCTGCCTTGACTTTTGAAAACGGAAAAGTAAACGTAAAACCTTTCGATATTAAATATCAGGATATTAAAGTAACGGTTGGCGGAACGCACGGTTTTGATCAAACGATGAATTATAACCTGAAATTTGATGTTCCTGCTAAATATTTAGGAAGCGAAGCAAATGCTTTTCTTTCTAAATTGTCTCCGGCAGATGCTGCGAAACTGGAAAACATTCCAATCAATGCTGTTATTGGAGGAAACTTTTCAAATCCAAAAGTTACTACAGATATGAAAAGTGCTGTTACTAGTTTAGCATCGCAAGTGGCGAATCAGCAAAAAGAAAAACTGACTCAAAAAGGCGCTTCTGCTTTGACGGATTTACTTAATAAAAACACAAAAGCAAAAGATACAACACAGGCAGCAAAAACTGAGAAAGAACAAAAAACTCAGGAAACTACTAAAAAAGCAACGGACTTAATCAACGGGCTTTTCAAAAAGAAAAAATAAGCTGTACTAAAAATAAAAAACTGCTCCCGAAAGTAATTTCGGGAGCAGTTTCTTTTTATAGCAATCTGATTTGAATTTATTTATTCAATATCTTATTTATGGCATTAATATAATCCGGAATCGTTAATTGGTTAGTATCAATTCCCACGCTGTCATTTCCGTATGGCTGATATTTTTTTAGAATTGAAATTGAAAACAAACCTACAGTTGGCGCTTTTGATGCACTTGACAAATGCATAATTCCGCTGTCTGCGCCAATAAAAACATCTACATTTGCTAATACTGAACCTATTTCGCGAATATCCTTACTGTAGAATGAAGGCGCCTGAAAATTAATTTGTGATACATTTTCGACCGGCAAAACTTCAAAAATATTATAATCCGGATATTCCTTTTTTAAAGCAGCATAAAACTCTTCCCACCACGAAACGCAATAACATTTTTCTCCTGTTGCAAACGTAAAAATTGCAATTGTTCTTTTCTGTTGATCAACAATATTGTTGAGAGTTTCTTTTCCTTTTGCAATTTCTTCCTGGGTTAATTTTAAATCAAGAAGCGGAACTGGTTCTTTTTTATCTTCTATGCCAAACTGGCTTAAAAAATATCTTAAATTATAAACCGGATATTTTGCTATATGCTCATGGTCATCATAATTGGACTGCACATTTTCTGGAAGGTCTCCAAAAAATTTATATTTAGCATTTGAGAATTGAACGGCTAACCTGCCCGAAGAAGAATTTCGATCAACATTAATTACAAGATCGTAATTCTGTTTTTTTATTAAAGTCCAGACTTTAAAATATTTGACTAAGTCTTTGAAAGGTTTTTTAGGGAGATCAATTATTTTATCGACATTATCATACTTTTCAAAAACAATGGGAGCCAGAGTTCCTTTTACAAACAAATCGATTTTACATCCCGGAAATATTGCAGAAACTTCCTGTATAAGCGGCGTAACTAAAAGCATATTTCCCAGCCTGCCGTTAGGTCTGCAGATCAATACTTTTTTAATTTTGCTTTTATCAATCGTGCCGTTTTTACTAATGTTTGCATTACCAATATTTTTGGTTAATATGCGCATTAGGTTACGCCTGACTTTGTTAATGCTAACTTTTTTTAAGCTACTCATTGTGGTATTTATTTCGAGATTATTTTTGGAAACAGCAAAAAACATTTTAGCTAAAAAATGAAGCATAAATTGTTTAAAACACACTTTTTAAATGTTTCCAAATTTAGCCTCTTTTTTTGCTCAAAAATAAATTCTAATAATAAGCAATTATTACAAAATTGTAATAAAATCTATAATTATTCCCATTTTTGAACCTTCCAATGAAATAAATTTACAACAATTAACAAAACAAATGACAAAGAATAGACCATCAGTCGTTAAGAATCGACAAAGAATAGAAAATACTAGACGTTGATATTTACAACATAACCTTCTGAACCACGGATGTTAAAAACGGTCCCATTTTCAAAAATTAAATACTGGCCTTTGATTCCTACCAATTTTCCCTGAAAAGTTGGGGTTTTATCTAAATTCAAACTTGCCACTTTTGCCGGATAATTTAAAACCGGATAATTTAATTCGTATAAATCATTTTTTTGGCTGTAAAAGTATTCCTTAACTTCTGCCGGAATTAAATTCTCCACTTTTGATTTTTCAAAAATCAAGTCACATCCTTCTGCACTACATTGAAGCATTTTCCTCCAGTTTGTTTTATCTGCATAATGATCTTTTAACGCTACCTCGGTAATTCCTGCCAAATAACGGTTAGGAACCTCAACAATTGCAATAGCCTGCGTTGCTCCCTGATCAATCCAGCGTGTTGGAACCTGGCTTTTACGTGTTACCCCTACTTTTATTTCGCTCGATAAAGCTAAGTAAACAACATGCGGCTGTAATTGTGCTTTTTGTTCGTATTCTAAATCACGGTCTGCAATTCCTAAATGTGCAGTACTTAATTCAGGTCTCATAATCCAGTCGCCTACAGCCGGACTGGAGTAGAAACAGTCATAACAAAAACCTTGTCTAAAAATCTTTTTCTTTTTTTGACAATTTAAACATTGAAAACCTGCAAAACTAATTTCAATTTCTTTATCTAATAATTGATTCACATTCAAGAAACTATCTTCGAAAACTAAATAATATTGAATTGGGTTACCAAATTCAGTTTGCATTTTTGTAAGTACGCCTTGATATGTCATTAGTATTTTATTGTAGATTTTAGATATTAAATTTTAGACTGCTCTTATTTTTTGAGTTAATCTTTAGTTTACAAGTAGTGGTTTTTATTACAAAAAACACTATTTTTGATACAATGACAAAGTTACTATTTGTTGCTTGATATTCAAATTTTAAGTTCCGATTTACATGAATCGCAAAACCTAAATTTAAAATCGGCAATCTAAAACCTAAAAACCACTCATGCCTCTATCAATAATAAATTCATTCGCTTCCTGGGTCCTCAAACAAAGGATACATCAAATCGAACTTTTTTTAAAATACCCAAATGAAGTTCAGGAAGAACTTTTGCATAATTTATTATTGGCAGCTGAAAATACAGTTATTGGAAAAAAATATGATTTTGAATCGATAAACTCTTATCAGACTTTTACAGAAAGAGTTCCGATTGCTAGTTATGAAGAATTACAGCCTTTAATTGAGCGTACACGTCAGGGTGAGCAGGGCGTTTTTTGGGAATCGCCTATTAAATGGTTTGCGAAATCGAGCGGTACTACAAATGCCAAAAGTAAATTTATCCCGGTAAGTAACGAAGCGCTGGAAGATTGTCATTATAAAGGAAGCAAGGATTTACTTTGTTTGTATTTGAATAATAATGAGGATTCTGAATTGTTTTTGGGAAAGAGTTTGCGCTTGGGCGGAAGTTCTCAGATTTACGAAAACAACAATACTTTTTTTGGTGATTTATCGGCAATTTTAATTGAAAATATGCCTATTTGGGCCGAGTTCAGCAGTACACCAAGCAGTAAAACTTCGTTAATGAGCGAATGGGAAACTAAAATTGCTGCGATTATTAATGAAACCAAAAATGAAAATGTAACGAGTTTTGCCGGAGTTCCTTCGTGGATGCTGGTTTTAATGAATAAAGTTCTGGAAAATACGGGCAAACAAAGTTTATTAGAACTTTGGCCAAACCTTGAAGTTTATTTTCACGGCGGCGTGAGTTTTTCCCCTTATAAAGAACAATACAAGAAAATTTTACCAAGTAAAGATTTTAAATACTACGAAATCTATAATGCATCTGAAGGTTTTTTTGCGATTCAGGATTTAAATAATTCAAGTGATTTATTGCTGATGCTGGATTACGGAATTTTCTATGAATTTATTCCAATGGAAACTTTTGGTGCGACAGATCAAAAAGTGATTCGTTTGGCTGATGTTGAATTGAATAAAAACTACGCAATTGTAATTACCACAAATTCTGGCTTATGGCGTTATTTAATTGGTGATACGGTTCGTTTTACTTCGTTAAATCCGTATAGAATTAGAGTTACGGGAAGAACCAAACATCATATTAATGTTTTTGGGGAAGAATTAATGGTTGAAAACACAGATCAGGCCATTGCAAAAGCATGCCAAATCACTCAAACCGAAGTTATCGATTATACCGTTGCTCCTATTTTTATGCAGGATAAAGAAAAAGGTGCGCACGAATGGATGATTGAATTCAAACAAAAACCTGCTGATGTTGGTCTTTTCCAAAAAGTTCTGGACGAAACCCTTCAGACTTTAAATTCTGATTACGAAGCGAAACGCTACAACAATATGACTTTAAATCCTTTGGTGATTAATGTAGCACGCGAAAATTTATTTTATGATTGGTTGAAGGAAAGAGATAAACTTGGTGGGCAGCATAAGATTCCGAGGCTTTCGAATCAGAGGGATTATTTGGAGCAGCTGAAGGAGATGTAAATTTTAAAAAATTGGCACACAGATGACGCGGATTCATTTTGTAAAAACACGGATTGGCACGAATTTCTATATAGATTCTACAAATTTTCAATAGCCCCTAGCTAAAGCTAGGGGTTTATAATTTATACCAAAGCCAGGCTTTAGCCGAATTCTACGTTGCTAAATATATTTGGCTAAAGCCTTAATCTTTATCAATTCTTATTCCTCCAGCTAAAGCTGGAGGCAATTGATCTTAATTTATTTTTAATTTATTCTCTCTTAAAAACGTTAATTCCACTGAGTCGCATGAGGGATAGAAGTGGAAATCCTTTTGTGCCGGGGTTCGGCACAAAAGATTGTAACGTATAGCCCGACCCGGAGGGACATGCCCATAAAAAAACCTTAGTCTTTATTGAATATCTAAGGTTTTTTTATTTTTATTTCGATTGTCAGGCTGAGCGAAGTCGAAGCCCTTTTCGATATGAAAGCCCTTCGACTTCGCTCAGGGTGACAATAGTATTACATCATATCGATATATCTGTCGTGATATCCTAACAAGTATAAAACACCATCAAGTCCTAAACTTGAAATTGAGGTTGAAGCACTTTCTTTTACTTTTGGTTTTGCGTGGAAAGCGATTCCTAAACCAGCTAAGTTTAGCATTGGTAAATCGTTTGCACCATCGCCAACTGCAATAGTTTGGTTAATATGAATTCCCTCTTTTTCGGCAATCGCTTTTAGGTATTCGGCTTTCTTTTGTCCGTCTACGATATCTCCAAGGTATTTTCCGGTTAGTTTACCGTCTTTAATTTCCAGTTGATTGGCGTGAACATAATCGATTCCGAGTTCTTTTTGAAGATAATCTCCAAAATAGGTAAATCCTCCTGAAAGAATTGCGGTTTTATATCCGTAATATTTTAAAGCTTTCATTAAACGATGTGCTCCTTGTGTAATTGGTAAATTTTTGGCAACATTTTGCAAAACGTCTTCGCTCAAACCTTCCAACAAAGCCATACGCTGTTTGAAACTTTCGTTGAAATCAATTTCACCATTCATCGCCGATTCTGTAATGGCTCTTACCTGCGGTCCTACTCCGTTTAGTTCTGCCAATTCGTCGATAACTTCGGTTTGGATTAAAGTAGAGTCCATATCGAAACAAACCAAACGACGGTTTCTTCTGTAAATGTTATCTTCCTGGAAAGAAATGTCAACGTTTAAGGTTCTTGAAATTTCCATAAAACTTGCTGTCATGACAATTTTATTTACAATTTCGCCTGTTACAGATAACTGAATACAAGAACGCGGATATTCTTCTTTTTCTACAATTGAAGTTCTTCCCGTTAAACGTATAATAGAATCGATATTTAAATTTTGATCTGACATTATTTTAGTAACCGCCGCTAATTGAGAAGCTGCTAGTTTTTCGCCTAAAATATTGATGATGTATCGCTGTTTAGATTGTGATTTTACCCATTTCTCATAATCTTCGATAGAGATTGGAATAAACTTAACTTTAATTTCTAATTCATAAGCTTTAAACAGCAAATCTTTTAAAACTGGTCCTGAAGATGAACCCGCTTCGATTTCGAATAAAATACCTAAAGATAATGTATCATGAATGTCGGCTTGGCCAATATCTAAAATATTAGCATCGTATGCCGCCAATACAGCTGTTAAACCTGCTGTCACCCCTATTTTATCGTGTCCTGAAACTTTTAATAAAATAATCTCTTTATCTTCTATTGCCATTTTATCTTTATTATTTAACGAGCGACAAAAATCGGCAATCTCTTGGTGATAAAAAAGAATAATCATTGTTTTTTTTGCAAAGAAAAAGCGCATATTCATGCGCTTTCCTGAGTAATTTAACAATTATGCTCCGCTATTAGAATAACGTAACTTTTTAATTATTTGTTTTGCATATTTTCGTCAAAGTTTACCATCCAGTTTATACCGAATTTATCTTTGAACATTCCGAAATAAGCGCCCCAAAATGTTTTATTTAAAGGCATTTCGATTTTACCCCCAGCCGAAAGTCCGTTAAAAATTCGGTCTGCTTCTTCTGTGCTTTCTGTGTTAATTGAAACTGAAAAATTTTCACCAAAAGGCAGATCACCAAATCTTGTAGAACTGTCACTTCCCATTAAAATTGTATTTCCAATTGGCAGGGAAACGTGCATAATTCTTTCTGCATCTTCAGCTGAAACTTCATCGCAGCCTTCTTCTTTTGGCATTTCTTTAAATTTTCCGATATAAGGAAATTCTCCGCCAAAAACGGATTTGTAAAATAGAAATGCTTCTTCGCAATTTCCATTAAATAATAAATAAGGATTTACAGTTGCCATGATATTTTTTTAATTGTGAGTTATAAATTATAAATTGTTAATGTCTTCTCTTTGTTTTTTGTTTGTTTCTATGTTCTTTTTTTCATCATCTTTTCTTCTATTTTCCCTCTTCTGAAAGTTCTTTTACGACTTCCAAACCTCTAGGAAAAACATCTTTAAAATAATCGACATATTTTTCAACCGAATCATTACGAGCAATCAAATCTGTAAATTCACCATCTTCAATTAATCGGTAGGTTTCCATTGCGCCGCTCCATTTTTTTGTTTCTTCATCGAGAGGCTGTTCTTTAAAATCTTTTATTTCACCTATATGCTTAAAAGCCATATATTCGTTTGGAGTTTTTGTTTCAATTATACTATACATTCCTTCTCCGCTTGGTGTCATAAAATGTATTTTATCTCCTTCGTTCCAAGTACTTATGGTATGAGATCCTTCGCAAAAAACACTTGTCCATTTTCTATAGGTTTCATCATTCCATAAAACATCCCAAACTTTTTGAGCCGGGGCTTTAATTCTTATTTTAAATTCTAGCGTTTCCATAATTAAGATAGTTTAGTAAAATCCATAAATAAAACATTCCAGCGATGTCCGTCTATATCGGCAAAACCAAAGCCGTACATCCATCCCTGACTTTCTGCTGGAGAAGAAAAAATAGTCCCTCCCGCATCCTGAACTTTTTGAGCCAGTTCATCAACTTCTTCTTTACTTTCGGCATCAATCGAAATTAAAATTTCAGAGCTTGCTTTTGTGTCGGTAATTTTGTTTTGCGAAAAACCTTCAAAAAGTGATTCTTCAAACAGCATTACTACAAAATGTGATTCACCCACAACCATGCATGTAGAACTTGGCGTATCGTGCTGCTCATTAAAAGAGAAGCCTATTTTCCAGAAAAAATCTTTTGCTTTTGCCACGCTTTTCACAGGCAGATTTAACCATATTTGTTTCGTCATTCTTTGATATTTTCGTTAAACTTTTTTTTAAAGTTGCTAAGGTTCTGAGTTTCTGAGATGCTAAGATTTTTTTACTTTGAACCTATGTTGCTTTGAACCTTTGTACCTAATCAAGAATCAATTATTCTCTACATAATTTTTAAAGTTGTCCAAAATTGCCTGCCAGCCTCCGCGCTGCATTTCTTCCGGATTTTGAGTTTCCGGGTCGAAACTTTCTGTTATTTCTACTCCGTCTAAAGTTTCTTTGAAGGTAATTTCAACTTTTCTTCCGTCGGCCATAACGTATTTTATCGCTTTGTTTGGTTCTACGAAAGTATATTCACCTTCAAAATCAAAGCTCATGCTACCGTCTTTTGCGGCCATTGTTGATTTGAATTTTCCGCCTTGCTTTACATCATTTTCAGCATAAGGTGTATGCCAGTCCGGAGAAGCAAAACTCCATTTTGTAATATGTTCCGGTAGTGTCCAAAAATCCCAAACTTTGTTTATTGATGCGTTAATTGTATTCTGTACTGTTATCATTATTTATATATTTAAAAATTATACTTATTCAACACTTTCAACATATTTTTTAAAATTGTCAATTACGTTCTGACACCATTGTTTCTGCATACTTTCAGAATCTTCCTTGTTTGGCTCAAATACTTCTGTGATTTTTACCTTATCGCCTTGTTCTTCAAAATGAATACTACCGGTTCTGTTATCCAAAAGTTTATATTCTATTAATCGAAATTTTTCTATTTTGGTATATTTCCCTTCAAAATCAAAACCTGCGCTTTTATCTTTAGCAGCCATTTCATATTTAAATTTACCATTTACCTGTATATCATTTTCTGCATAAGGCGTATGCCAATCATCAAAAGCATAATTCCAATTTTGAATATGTTTTGGAGAAATCCAGAAATCCCAGACTTTATCTATAGATGCATTAATTGTATTTTGAACTGCTAGCATTTAGCCAAATTTTAAATTAATTACATCTGATCCGGAATCTGACTTTCATCCATATAAAAAACTTCCCAATGATGTCCATCTAAGTCAAGAAAAGTTCTCTGGTACATCCATCCATAATCGCTTTCTTTTTTATAATCCGTTCCACCCGCCTTAACTGCTTTCTCAATCATTTCATCAACTTCCTTTCTTGATTCTAAAGAAATAGAAATAAGGGCTTCGCTGGTTGTATGAGAATCGCAGATTTTCTTATCTGTAAAAGTTTGATAAAACTCTTCTGCCAAAATCATTAAATTAATATTCTCACCAATAATTATACAGGCTCCTTTTTCATTTGTAAATTTCGGATTCGTAGAAAAACCTAAATCATTAAAAAATTTTATCGCTTTATCTAGCTCTTTTACAGCTAGATTTAAATACATTTTCGTTTCCATAATATATAAAGTTACAATTTATTTAAAACAAATTTAGAATTTTAGAATGGCCTTTATGATACATTAAAAGTCAACTTTAGGGGCATTTAAGACATTTTTATTACTTTTGTTGTAAAGCCAATCCTCCAAAAAACCACAAAATCATGAGTAAGAAAGTAGGTTTAATTGTTCCTCACGACTATAAATTATTAAGTATAGCCGCAATTTTAGAAGTTTTTGAAACTGCAAATAAATTAAGTCCTGTAACTGACAAACCATTTGAAATTATGGTTTTTCAATTGGCAGAACAAATCCATCAGGAGCGTTTGTTTGGATATGAAATTAATTCTATTGAGGATTCTGATACACTTTTAGAACTTATTTTGATTCCGGCTTTTACTACAGATAATATGAGTGAAATGATTGCGAAGAATAAAAAATTTATTCCGTGGTTACAGAAACAACATCAGGCAGGAGCTGAATTGGCTAGTTTTTGTACAGGAGCATTTTTGTTTGCTGCTTCGGGATTATTAAATGAAAAACTGGCTACCACTCATGTCGATGCTTGCAGCGCTTTTACAAAGGCTTTCCCGATGGTGAAATTAAAACCTGAAGAAACTTTAACTGCGGATGGAAGTTTATATACCAGTGGCGGATCTACCTCAACATTTCATTTATTGATTCTTTTGGTTCAGAAATATTGCGGCAATGAAATTGCAGTTCAAATTGCTAAGATTTTCTCTATTGATTTAAACCGATACAAACAAAGCTATTTCAGCACATTTAGACCGAATCATTTGCACAATGATACTTTGGTTGCGATGCTGCAGCAAAAAATTGAAAGTCAATATCACAGCATCGAAAAACTGGAAGAAATAACCAAAGATATTCCAACGAGTGCCAGAAACATGACACGCCGTTTTAAACAAGTTACGGGAATTCCGCCCATTGAATATTTACAGAATATAAGGGTTGAGAGTTCAAAGAAATATTTGGAACAAACGCAGCTTTCAATTTCAGAAATCATCGAAAAAACAGGATATAACGATCCAAAAGCTTTTAGAAAAGTTTTTTATAAAATGGTGGGCATGAAACCTATTGAATATCGGGAGAAGTTTAGGGTTCAGTAGTTTTAGAAGCAGAAATTTCGTTTTTCAAAACAACCTTTAGTCCTGCTCTACACTATATCTTTTGCTGTGAACCCCACAGCAAAAGGATGCCGTTTCGATCAGGGCTATTTAAGACATTTAATTTTCATTAGAAAAAAAATCTTTTGAAGACTTACGATTTAATAATCCACATCAGGACTTTTTTATTTGTTTTTAATAATTCGTCTATTTCTTTCATGCTTTCATTTGAAACCGCTGGACAGCCCCAGCCTTCCGGCGTTCCTTCGGGATAAACTTCGTTTTCCGGAACTGCTTCCCAGGAATGTAAAACTATCGCACGGTTTCTTGCATTTGAATTGGTTTTGTCTTTTCCCTGCAAAATATAATTGACTTTAATTCCCCATTGACTTACACCTCGGTCTAAAATGACATATTTACCCAGTGAGGAACAATGCGAATCAAATTCATTGCTAATCTGCGGTTTTTCTTTAGTTACTGTCGCGCCCCATCTATTGTCGCCGCAGCCGTGACTTACCATAGATGATTTTACAACTAGATTTTTCTTGAAATCGTAAATAAAAAATCTCTTTAAACCAGAATGCAATCCCAGATCGATTAGAATAAATTTATCTTTATTCAGGTTATTTTGAAGACAGTATTGTTTTGCTTCTTTATAAAATTTACTGTAATCAACTTCAACGCGAGGTTTCTCTTTTTCAATTACTTCTATTTTGTTTTCTTTTTCAGAAACCAACATTTCTTTTTTATCTTTTTGATTACAAGATAAAATCAAAGCTAAACCAATTACAAAAATCATATTTTTCATGCTTACAATTTACACAAAATCCGAAACGGAAATCTTACTTTAAAAGTATAAAAAAAACCTGCTCAAATAAATGAACAGGTTTAAAAGTGAAACTTTGTCAAAGTTTTGAACTTTGACAAAGTTATCTAGAGGTTTAAGAAGCAATTTCCATTCGCTTCAATAAGTTTTTACTTAAGGTATGTTCTGCATAATCTTTATCGATTAGTAAAACTTTATCGTCAGAACTTGGCAATTCGTACATTGCATCTGTTAGGATTGCTTCACAAAGCGAACGTAATCCACGTGCTCCTAATTTATATTCTAATGCTTTGTCTACAATAAAATCTAAAGCTTCATCGGTAATAGTAAATTCAACTTCATCCATTAAAAATAATTTCTGATATTGTTTTACCAATGCATTTTTAGGCTGTGTCAAAATAGCACGAAGTGTTTCTTTATCTAAAGGATCCATGTGTGTTAATACCGGTAAACGACCAATGATCTCCGGAATTAAACCAAAATCTTTAATGTCTTTTGGAATAATATATTGAAGCAGGTTATTTTTATCTATATTATCTACATTTTTAGAAGTAGAATATCCAACTGCCTGACGGTTTAAACGTTTAGAAATAATACGTTCTACTCCATCAAAAGCTCCTCCTGCAATAAACAGGATGTTTTGTGTGTTTACCTCAACAAATTTTTGGTCTGGATGTTTACGCCCTCCTTTTGGCGGTACGTTTACAACTGTTCCTTCTAATAGTTTCAATAAAGCCTGTTGTACACCTTCACCAGAAACGTCACGTGTTATTGATGGATTATCGCTTTTACGGGCAATTTTATCAATTTCATCAATAAATACGATTCCTCTTTCTGCTTTGGTTACATCATAATCGGCAGCTTGTAAAAGACGCGTTAAAATACTTTCAACATCTTCTCCTACATAACCAGCTTCTGTTAATACTGTTGCATCAACAATAGCTAAAGGAACGTCTAACATTTTTGCGATTGTTTTAGCAACTAATGTTTTTCCTGTTCCGGTTTGCCCCACCATAATGATGTTACTTTTTTCAATCTCTACTTCATCATCTAATTGCTGCTGCATTAAACGTTTGTAGTGATTGTAAACCGCAACCGACATTACTTTTTTTGTCTGGTCCTGACCAATAACGTATTGATCCAGGAAAGCTCTTATTTCTTTTGGTTTCTTTAAAATTAAGTCGCCAACAAGTTTCGCGCTTCCGCTTGATTTTAATTCTTCTAGAACAATTCCGTGTGCCTGTTCAATACACTTATCGCAAATATGTGCATTAATACCAGCAATTAATAAATTAGTTTCTGGCTTTTTTCTTCCACAAAACGAACATTCTAATACTACTTTTGCCATTCTTTATTTAAGTTACTAAGCTGCAAAGATACTAAGTTTCTAAGCTTTTTTTATCTAAAACTTTAAAACTTAACGCCTTTACAGCTTAATATTTGATTTTTATTTTGATTTTAAATTACAAAGAACACTTAGATTCTCAGCGTCTTAGCAACTTAGAAGCTTAAAAAAATTAGCTTCTTCTTAATACTTCATCAATCATTCCGTATTCTTTTGCTTCTTCAGCGATCATCCAGTAATCACGCTCACTGTCTTTGTGAACTCTATCAAAAGTTTGTCCTGAATGCTGTGAAATGATGTGGTATAATTCATCTTTTAATTTCAACATTTCACGTAAGTTAATTTCCATATCTGTTGCAACACCTTGTGCTCCTCCAGATGGCTGGTGAATCATTACACGTGAATGTGGCAGAGCCGAACGTTTTCCAGCTGCTCCTGCACATAATAAAACTGCTCCCATAGAAGCTGCCATACCTGTACAAATTGTAGCTACATCTGGTTTAATAAATTGCATTGTGTCATAAATTCCCAATCCTGCGTAAACGCTTCCTCCTGGAGAATTTAAATAAATCTGGATATCTTTTGATGCATCAGCACTTTCTAAAAATAATAACTGAGCCTGAACGATATTAGCGATTTGGTCGTCGATACCTGTTCCTAAAAAGATAATTCTGTCCATCATTAATCTTGAAAAAACATCTAATTGAGAAATATTCAACTGACGTTCTTCGATGATATATGGTGTCATATTCGTTGGGTTCATCGCAGCTATGATTTTGTCATAGTACATAGCGTTTACTCCTTGGTGCTTTGTAGCAAATTTTTTGAATTCTTTACCGTAGTTCATATGTATCTGTTCTAAGTTTACTTTATTTAACGTATATATTCTCCATCAAAGGTTGTACCTATTTCTAAAGAATGTCAATTTGTCTTCTTTTTGTTTTGTTTCATGTTTCAAGTTAATTTAGTTTCAAGTTCTGCAGCTAACATGAAACCTGAAACAAGATAAACCTGAAACAAAAAAAGAGCGTCGGCAGAAAACTGCCGACGCTCAAATATAATTATTTTTCAGAAATTATTCTCCGTAAGAAGCTGCAATAAATTCTTCGTAAGTAACTTCTTTAGTTGTTGGATTTGCTTTCTCTTTAAATAAATCTAACAATTTAGCTGCTACAACTTGCTCAGAAAGTCTTTTCACTTCCTCTTGGTTAGATAAAACTCTAGCCACGATTCCCTGAACTTCTTCGTCAGTTGGATTTGTTTGTCCAAATTGAGCCATTTGCTGTCTGATTGCATTTGTTGTAAAAGCTTTCAAATCTTCAAATGTAATTTGGATATTACTTTGAGCCATTGCTTTTCCTTCAATCAATTGAAAACGTAAACCTTTTTCAGATCTTGCGTATTCTACTTCAGCTTCTTCTGCAGAAAGTTTTTTCTCTCCAACAGTTTGTAACCATTTTTTAAGGAATTCAGCCGGTAAATCAAATTTTGTATTTTCGATCAGGAAATCCTGAACGTCTAATAATAATTTTTGGTCAGCTTGCTGTGCAAATTGAGCTTCAGCATCTTCTTTAATTTTAGCTTTTAAATCTTCTAAAGAAGCTACTTTTCCTTCACCAAAAAGTTTATCAAATAATTCCTGGTTTAATTCTGCCAATTCAGAACCGTTGATTGCTTCGATAGTAAAGTTTACTTCGATATCTAAACCGTGAACATCATCATGAGATACTTTTAAGTAATCCATTAATTGGTGATCGTCTTCAAATAAACCTTTTGTGCTTACTTTAACAACATCTCCAACTTTTTTACCGATGAATTTATCTCCGGCTTTTTTGTTGAATGTAGAAACAGAAATCGTAGTTGTATTGCTGATACCTTTTTCTTCGTTTGTAAAAGTTCCCGTTAAATCTGAATCAGAATCTACTTTATCCTGAGGAATTGCTTTTCCAAATTGTTTTTGGATACGCTCTACTTGTCCGTCGATTAATTTATCATCAGCAGTAACGATATATTTTACGATATTGTTTTTAGCTTCTAAATCAATTTCGAAGTTTGGCACTAAACCAATTTCGTATTCAAAAGTTAATTCTTCTGCATCCCAGTCAATATTTTCGTTTTCTTTAGCAAGAGGAGTTCCTAAAAGATTTAATCTTTCAGATTGAATAAAACGCTCTAAAGCCAAATCAACTACTTTTTTAATTTCTTCTTGTTTAATACCTTTTCCGTATTGTTTTTCAACAAGATCTTTAGGAACTTGTCCTTTTCTAAATCCTTTTACTTGCGCTAAAGGCAATTTTTCGTTGATTCTTTTTGCCACTTGACCTTTATAATCCATATGGACAACGTTCAATACAATTGTCTCGTTTACAGCGTCTATTGCTACTCTTTTAATATCCATCTTCTTCTTTAATTTACATAATAAAATTGGGTTGCAAAATTATAAAATTTTTGCAACCCAACCAAGTTTTTAATCTATTGTATTCGAAGCAGTTTTAATGTGCTTTTAATTTGATTTATCGTCTCCCAGTATTTTATAAGTAATTGACTGAAGTATTGACAAAATAATACTGAAAAATAATGCTGTCCAGAATGATTCGACTTTAAATCCTCCAACAATATAAGTACAAAATATAATAATTATAGCATTAATAACCAGTAAAAATAACCCTAGCGTAATGACTGTAACCGGCAGCGTTAGTACAACCAAAATTGGTTTTATAAAAAGATTTAATAATCCTAAAACCACTGCTACTATTACTGCTGTCCCAAAACTGGCAACATAAACTCCAGGTAAAAAATTCGCGATCAATAAGACCAAAGCTGCCGTGACAAGAAGTCTTAGTATTAATTTCATAGTTCTTAAATTTAAAATTTATTTAAAAGTAATATTTTTTTTATCAAAAAGTAATTACTCTTTCAAAAACTCGGTTGTCAGCTCAAAAAACATTTTTGGATTTTCTGCATGAAGCCAGTGTCCTGCGCCTGGAATAGTTTCTAGCTTAACATTTGGAAACTGTTTTTTTATTTCGTCTAAATCTGTATCTAATATATATCCAGATTCTCCTCCTCTAATAAATAAGGTTGGATTATTAAAAACTAAATTTTCTGCCAAAGGTTTCCCGATAGCATCGAGATTATTATTAAAAACTTCCAAATTAAAACGGAAAGCAAGCTGTCCCGGTTCTTTCCAATATAAATTTTTCAATAAAAACTGGCGCGTCCCAAAATCAGAAACATATTGTGCAACGATTGCTTCAACATCATTTCGGCTTGGTTTTACAGAAAAATCAACTGCATTTAAACCTGCCAAAATATCCTGATGATGCTGTTTGTAAAATTTCGGGCCAATATCGGCCACAATTAATTTATCTACAAGATCAGAATGTGTTGTTGCAAAAAGCATAGCCACTTTCCCGCCCATCGAATGTCCCAGAATATCAATTCTTGTTAGATTATTTGCCTGACAATATTCATATACGTCCTGAACCATTGCTTCATAACTCCATTCATCTGAATGAAAGCTGCGTCCATGGTTTCTTAAATCTAAAATATGAACCTGAAATCCGGCCTCAACATATTGTCCTGCCAGCGTTTTCCAATTATCAGACATTCCAAGAAATCCATGCATGATGATAAATGGTTTTCCTTCGCCTTCTATTTTTGAGTAAAGCATTAAATTTTTCTTTTAAATTCTACTACAAATGTAAAAAACTTATCTATTAATCTGTAACAGAATGTGTTCTTCGAGATATTTTTTATACTTGATATTAATAGAAAAAAGTTTACATTTTTACGTGATCCCGTAAAATTAATAGAATCAAATAAACTATCTTGCGCCCCGAAATCAAAACCAAAAATATTGATTTAAATCCAAATTAATTAATACCACCTTTATGATTAAAAAATTCCTTTTATTATCATTAGTTGCTTCGCAGCTTATGGTTTCATGTTCAAGCGACGAAAGCAATGATGAAGAAACTAAACCCGAAACAGAATTATCATTAGAAGAACAAATTGCTGCAATTGTTAAACAGCCTTATTCTAAATTAACTCCTGGTGAGCAAAAATTAAAATTAGAGGCCGAAGCTAATCAAATGCTTACTGAGCTGGACAAAACGAAAAGTTCTGGAGCTATTGAAGCATTAGAAAATTTATCAAGATTGTTAGGTGTTGATCAAATTGAGCTTTTTGATGGAAAAGATGATAATGACATTGAAGATGTTTTAAACGTTTCTGGTGTTTATGCTGTTTATACATGGAATAACGCTAATCAAAAATGGGTAAAAACAGCTTCATCATCAGAGTTAAAATTTGTTTTTCCTGCCAAAGAATCTCAAACTGCAAACAATGCTGTTTTTACATCTAAAAGTGTTTCATCTGACATAAAAGTAAAATTCGCCACTAATTATTATGATGGGAATGAAATAACAGACTATTTCTTTCTTCCAACTTCTGCTGATGCAGTTTTAACAATTGATAATGCTCAAGCGGCTGTATTTACACAAACTGCAAAATATGCAAACGGAAAAGAAATTCCTACTGATTTTGCATACAAAATGACTTTGAACGATGGTTACACTTGGGAAATGAGTGGTGTTAAAGCAGCACAAAATACTTCAAAAGCATCTCTTACTTACAATGGAAAAACTCTAATTAACTTTAATGCCGGAAGTAACGCTGAAATTGACAAATTACTTGCTGATCAAGAACTTACTCAATACAGAGGTAAAGCAAATGGTTTATTCCAATTAATGGACAATTTTATCATTGTTGCTGATATGGATTTAGCTGCAACTGCTGCAGATGCAGAAGCTTTGCACAAAAATAATATTCGCCCAACTGAACCTTCATACAACAATGCTAATAGTAACTTCAAAGCTTATTATACTGCATTAAATGCTTATGAACTAAAAATATCTCAGGGAACTGCAGCTAATTTCAACAAAAACATGAAGTTATTTTTAGTATCTAAAAAAGATGGAACTAAAATCGCTGAGCTTGTTCA
Organism: Flavobacterium sp. 2755; assembly: GCF_031455715.1. NCBI lineage: Bacteria > Pseudomonadati > Bacteroidota > Flavobacteriia > Flavobacteriales > Flavobacteriaceae > Flavobacterium > Flavobacterium sp. 2755. Next base: position 63,195 of record NZ_JAVDTG010000012.1, on the reverse strand, counting down.
GCATTCAGAAGAAAGTGATGACCCGTATGTTTTTGAATTACCGGTTTGGGATGCTGAAAATGGCTATTGGGCAAACTGGTATGAGAGCAATGGAGAATCATTTTCTCAACCATACCTAGATGAAGTAGTTTACTTAAAATTCAATGATAATACTGAAGTATCTATGAGTACTTACTTTTCTGAAGGATTTGATACATTCCAAACTAAATTTGAAGATTTTATTAGTGCTTTTAATAAAGAGGAAAAATAGTTTTAAAAAAAATAATTTAAAGCCGGTTTGAACATTTCAAATCGGCTTTATTTTTTTGGAGGTGTTCTGACTATTATGGTACTTTGTCCATATCCTGCCCAAATACCAATTCCTCCTTTTATATTCGATTTTAAACTTGTGTTTGATGGATAAATAGGATTTTTGCTGTTTACGATTTCGTTTTGCCAGCTGTTCCAGAAATCCAATGCTTCTTTCGTTTGTGTTCTTAGTTTTACATAAATAACGTCTCCATCGGCAAAATAAGGTGTGAATTTTGTTTTAGGAAACAACAAAACCCCTCTGTTTATCTGCACAGAAACCGAAGAACTTTTAAAGTTTTTATCGTCTAAATTGCCATAAAATGAAGGCACAAAAATAGGTTCTTCGCCGTCAATTTTTGTAGCGATTTGGTAATAGTTTTTTTCGGCTGGCGGATCATCAAATTTTACAAAAATATAACCGGTTGTATCTATCGGATTCTTCTTTATATATTCTGCACTTTTAAGCTGTACTGATTTGGGAATTGATGTTACAGCTTCGACAACACGATTTAGGTATTCAATTTTAATAGAATATTCTTTTCCTGCTTCTCCTTTTAATGTTGAACCAAAATATACAAATGGAGGAATTCTGTTTTTATCATTCTTAACCCTTAAAACTTCTGAATTCTGTCCGTCAGAAATTGTGATTTTTGCAGATCGAATTACGTGATTTAAAACATTTGTAGAATCAATAACATCTGTAACCGGAATACTGCTCGACAGCAAAACATTGGCAAAATCACCTTCTTCAATCCAGCCTTCAACCACTATTTTTGATTCCAGGCTTTTTTGCTCACTAAAGTCATCTTTTGAACAACTTATTAGTACTAAAGCAAAAAGAAATAGTATATATTTTTTCATCTTTAAAATTTAAATCTCCAGCTAACAGAAGGAAGAATTCGGTATAACACTTTTTTTTCCTGTTTTACCACAACTTTGCTTTTATCTTCGTTTACTTCTACATCTAAAACAACATAAACCGGGTTTGAGATATTGAATGCATTGTAAATAGAAAAGTTTAAAGCACTTTCTTTCTTCGGCGTTTTTATAAAATAATAGTTGGCAGAAAGATCAGTCCTAATATAATCAGGCATTTGTGCATTATTATATCCTGAATATTCTTTAACCGGGTTATTATTTATGAAATACCAAGAAGTTGGCATCGTAAATCGATTCCCGGAACCGAATATTTGGGTAACTCCAAAATTCCATTTAGAATTTAAATCATACATTCCAACTACAGAAAGATTATGACGTCTGTCGTATTTTGCGAAATATGTTTTTCCATTATTCAATTCATCAAAATTTCGATCAGACCAGCTTAACGTATAACTCAGCCAGCCAGTAAATTTTCCGTTGCTTTTTTTGAGCATCATTTCAAATCCGTACGCTTTTCCTTCACCCACATACAAATCATTTTTCAACGTTGTAATTTCATTAAACTGCGTTATTCCATACGGATATTCCAGCAGGTTTTTCATCGAACGATAAAATCCTCCAAACGATGAAGACAAATTTCTGGTAATATTTTGATTGGAACCAACAGCAAATTCATTAGATGATTGCGGCTTTATTCCATCAGAACTGGCAATCCAAAAATCTGTTGGAATGCCAACGCTTGAAGTTGTAATCAAACTCAAATATTGATATTGTCTGTTATAAGAAGCATAAAATGAATATTTTTCATTGACATAATAATTCAGCACAGCGCGCGGTTGAAAATGCAAATACGAGTCTGATCCGGAAGTATAATAATTAATTCGAAGTCCTAAATCGGCCGTTACATTTTCAAATAACTTAGGTTTTGCGTTTACAAAAATTGCTGCTTCATTGGCATTAATTATTCTTTGGGAATAATTATCAAGCGTTGTCAGGTTTTCGACATTAACTTTTTGAGGCTGCAAATTGTGATAAACATATTGCAATCCTGATTCAAATGGAATATTATGAATTGAAAATCGTACGGCATTTGTAAAACCAAAATCTTTCACAAAAGAAGAAACTCCAAATTGAATTGTTGCCTGTTCCATACTTAAATCATTAGAATAATGACTAAAATAAACTGAATTAGACATGCTGACTTTTGGAGAAAATGTTGTGGTTAAAGATGGCGAAATTGTAAAATTGCTCCATTTTAAATTGGTTCGCAGTGCCAGATTCTCATCTTTTATTTTCAATTCGTCTCCGCTAAAAAAAGCATCTAATGAAAATAGGTTCTTTTTAGAAATTTGAGATAAAAAAGTAAAATTTGCATCAGAAAAACCATATTTCATATCCTGAACATCATTACTTTCTGAACCAGATTTTAATATTGGGCCTACAACTTCATCAATATAAGTTTTTCTCCCAGAGATATAAAATCCTGTTTTATCATTTAAAGGAACTGCCAATGTTACTTGCGATGCCAAAATTCCGGCATTTCCCTGAATCGAAAATTCTGACGGCAATTTTTTATTGGTGTTTAAAACTGTTGTCGAACTTAATCGTCCGCCGTATTTTGCATTCGAACTTGATTTATCAAATTCCACATCCTTAATATGATCTGCATTGTAAAAAGGAAAAATTCCGAGTAAATGAGACATTCCATAAATGGGCGCTTCATTATATAAAATGGCATTATGTCCGGGATCACCACCGCGAACGTATAAATAACCATTTGCATCTCCGGAATTTTGAACTCCGGGTGTCAATTGCAAAAGTTTTATAATATCTGTAGCTCCTAAAAGTGTTGGAACAGCGTTTAATTCTTTTAAATTAAAAGAAAGTTTTCCGCCAGATAAAGTTTTGATGCCGCTTTTTTTATCATTTGAAATAATTACTTCTTTTAAAAGCGAAATATCTTTTTCTAAAACAATGGAAAACACGGTATCTTTTCGAAGATTGCAATAAATAGTTTTTGGTGTAAAATCTAGATGGTTAATTTTTATAACCAAATTACCTGAAGGAATACTTTCTGAAAAATTACCCAAAGTATCTGTAATAGTATGCAGCTGTTTTTTATTTATTTCGAAAGAAATATTGGCACCAATTAAATTTTGGTTTTCGGATGATTTTACATTTCCTGATATCCTAACATTTGACTGTGCAAAAAGATTAGAAAAGGAAAATAATAAAAAAAGGATAATAGATTTCGACACTTAATTTTAATAAGAAAAGTGCGAAAATAAACAATTATAACCCAATTACTCAGGTTATAATTGTTTTAATTTTAATCTTACTTCAATTTATTCAAATACATATTCACAACATTATCCAAACCAAGATAAAGTGCTTCTGAAATTAAAGCGTGACCAATAGAAACCTCTAATAATCCCGGAATATTTTGTTTGAAAAACTGAATATTATTTAAACTCAAATCGTGTCCGGCATTAATTCCCAAACCTAATTCGTTCGCTAATTCTGCAGCTTTCACATACGGATCGATTCCGTTTTTGTTTCCTAAATCATATTGATGCGCAAAAGCTTCTGTATATAATTCGATTCTGTCTGTTCCTGTTTTTTTAGCTCCTTCGATAATTTCTAAAACCGGATCAACAAAAATTGATGTTCTGATTCCGTTTCTTTGAAATTCCTGAATAACTTCGGTTAAATAATCCTGATTTTTAATGGTATCCCAGCCTGCAGAAGATGTAATGGCTCCAATTGCATCTGGAACCAAAGTAACCTGATCTGGTTTGCATTCTAAAACTAAATCAATAAAATTATGCTGCGGATTCCCTTCAATATTATATTCTGTAGTAACAATTGCTTTTAAATCACGTGCATCCTGATAGCGGATATGACGCTCATCCGGACGTGGATGAATGGTAATTCCCTGCCCTCCAAAACGCTGAATATCGAAAGCAACTTTTAATAAATCAGGAACATTTCCGCCTCGCGCATTTCGTAACGTTGCAATTTTATTGATATTAACACTTAACTTTGTCATATAAATAGATAATTAATTCAAGTAACACTATATTTGTTACGACAAAAATACAAAGTAAAACGCAGCAGTTTTTGGTATTTTTTGATTATTTTGCATCAAATATCTTCGATTGATTTATGACAGAAATTACAAACTATATCACAAATGATTTCAGAGCGATTGATAGTCAGGAAACGATAGCATCGATTCAGGACTTTTTTATCGATGTAAATTTTTCTCATTTTCCGATTTTAGAAGATGGGATTTTCATTGGAAGTATTTCTTCTGATGATGTTGAAACGTTTGATACCGATAAAAAAGCTATTGACTACAAATATACTTTAGAACGCTTTTTTGCCAGAAAATCAATGATCTGGCTGGATGTTCTGGAAGTCTTCGCAAAAAATCACACTAATATTATTCCTATTCTTGATGAGAATAACAGCTACATAGGCTATTATGAAATGGAAGATATTATGAAGTTTTTTCAGGAAACACCATTTTTAAAGGAACAAGGTGGAATTATTATTGTTCAAAAAGGGCTACTGGATTATTCTATGAGCGAAGTAACCCAAATTGTAGAAAGCAATAATGGTAAAATTTTAGGCTGTTTTGTTTCTGAAGCCGATGTCGAAAATGTTCAGATTACTATAAAAATAGGTTTGGGAGCGATGAATGAAATTATTCAGACGTATAGAAGATATGGTTATGAAATTATTTCAGAACATCAGGAAGACACCTATATCAATAGTTTAAAAGAACGCTCTGATTATTTAGACAAGTATCTTAATATTTAAATTAGAAAATTGGTCAATGAGAAAATTAGAAAATATTCTCAACTAATAAATTATCAAATTAACACATTTCCTCATTATCTAATTAAGAAGAATGAAAATAGCCATTTACGGACAATATTATCAAAACAGTACCGAACCTATTATAAAAGATATTTTCTCTTTTTTCAATTCCAATAATGTAGAAATGGTAATTGAGGAAAATTTTCTGGATATGCTTTACGATAAGCAGCTTGTAAAAAAGGAGTATAAAACTTTTTCTCCAAGTACTACTTTAGATAATAGTTTTGAAATGCTGATTAGTATTGGCGGCGATGGAACGATTTTGAGAGCGGCGGCTTTTGTTCGTAATTCAGGTATTCCTTTATTAGGTATAAACGCAGGAAGATTAGGTTTTCTTGCAAAAGTTCAAAAGGAAAACATTGACAGTCTGCTGCAATATGTTATCGATCAAAACTACACAACTTCTGAAAGAACTTTACTGGGTATAACCTGCGAACCTAAAAATGACGCATTTGCAGAACTTAATTTTGCCATGAACGAGGTTACAGTCAGCAGAAAAGACACCACTTCGATGATTACTGTTGAGACTTATTTAAACAATGAATATTTAAATTCTTACTGGGCAGATGGTTTGATCATTTCTACTCCAACAGGCTCTACAGGTTACTCCTTAAGCTGTGGTGGACCAATTTTAACTCCAGATGTAAAAAGTTTAGTAATCACGCCAATTGCACCCCATAATTTAACTGCCAGACCGCTTGTTATTCCAGACGATACTGAAATTACTTTACGCGTAACAGGAAGAGAAGATCAATATTTGGTTTCCTTAGATTCCAGAATTTCTTCGGTAAAAAACGAATCGATTCTTAAGATTAAAAAAACAGATTATAAAATAAAAATGGTTGAGATTCCAGGCGAAACGTTCTTAAAAACCTTAAGAAACAAACTGCTCTGGGGAGAAGACAAGAGAAATTAAACTCTTTTCTCCTTCATCACTATACGATAATACCACATTTTCTCGTTCTGCATATAGCGAATCATCATTAAATTGCTCAAAATCATAATGTAAATTGAAAAAAAAGCACATTTATCTAAAGGAACTTTGATTCGTATTGATAATTATTATATTTGCACGCAATTCTGAATTAAATGAAGAAAATTTTTAATTTATTGTTATGTTTTTTCCCTTTTATTACACTTAATGCTCAAATCAATGAGCTTGGTGTGTTTATTGGCGGAAGTAACTTTGTTGGTGATGTGGGAAGTACAACTTACATTAACCCAAATAAACCGGCTTTTGGTATTTTGTACAAATGGAACAAAAGTCCAAGACACTCTTATCGTTTCTCTTATACACAGTCTAATATTCTTGGAAATGATGCAGATTCAGACGAAACAAGCCGCAGCAACAGAGGATATCGTTTTGAAAACGAGGTAAAAGAATTTTCTGCTGGTTTAGAATTTAATTTTTTCGATTTTAATCTTCATGATTATCACACAAAAATTACTCCTTATATATATTCAGGTTTAAGCTTCTTTCTTTATGATGGCTTATATCGTAATATAAACAGCCTTAATACAACGCAAAAGATAAATTCAAATTCATTTGCTATACCTATAACACTCGGAATCAAATCAAATGTAACTCCTCATTTTGTTATAGGTGCCGAAGTTGGAGCACGATATACTTTTACCGACAATATTGACGGAAGTAATCCTGATACCAGCAATGAAAACATTTTAAAATTCGGAAATTTAAATAATAATGACTGGTATGTCTTTTCAGGTATTACTTTAACTTATACCTTTGGACAAAAACCTTGCTACTGCGCAGAATAATAAAAATGAATTTACTAGACTCTATAGATCAATCAAACTTACCAAAACATCTGGCCATTATTATGGACGGAAACGGGCGCTGGGCTAAACAGCAAGGCTTCTTAAGAGCTTTTGGACATGAAAACGGCACCAAATCTGTAAAAAAAACAATTACAACTTGTGCCAAACTTGGTATTGAGTACCTAACCTTGTATGCTTTTTCTACAGAAAACTGGAATCGCCCTAAACTTGAAGTTGAGGCATTAATGAAAATATTGATCAATTCCTTAAAAAAAGAGCTAGTTACACTTCAAGAAAACAATATCAGACTTAATGCAATTGGAAATCTTGATAAATTACCAAAATCGGCACAAAAGGAACTTTTAGACGTAATTGAGAAGACCAAAAACAATACCAGACTAACGTTAACCCTTGCTTTAAGCTATGGTTCCAGAGAGGAATTGGTAAATGCTGTTAGAGTGATTAGTGATAAAGTTAAAAATAATATAATTTCAATAGACACTATTGACGATTCAATTATAAATGAGCATCTTTACACGCAAAATTTACCTGACGTAGATTTATTAATACGAACAAGTGGAGAACATAGAATAAGTAATTTTCTGTTGTGGCAGATTGCCTATGCTGAATTATATTTTACTAATGTCTTGTGGCCAGACTTTAAAGATCAAGATTTATATGAGGCTATTATTAGTTATCAAAAAAGAGAACGTAGATTTGGAAAAACCAGTGAACAAATTAAATAATTTTTTAGTGTTACAAAAAAGAATACCACAAATAATCTGTACCCTTTTACTATTGGGTAGTTTTTCACAAGTTAAAGCTCAAGATAGAGTTCCTTTTGACCAAGGAAAAAAATATATTCTGGCTAAAGTTTCTGTTGTTGGTAAAATAAGCTTCAATGAGCAGACTGTTGTTACTTTCTCAGGCCTTCAAGTGGGGCATGAAATAACAGTTCCAGGTGAAGAAATCACTGGCGCTATCAAAAAATTAGGTAAACTAGGCCTTTTTGACGAAATCTCTTTTTATATCAATAAAGTCCAAAACGACAGTATTTATTTAGATTTAAATATTGTTGAACTTCCAAAATTAAATGAAGTTAAAATCACCGGCGTTAAGAAAAGTAAAGTCGAAGGATTAATTAAGGATAACAATTTAACCAAAAATAAAATTGTAAACGAAAACTTAATTACGACTACTAAAAATTACATCGAAAACAAGTATAAAAAGGACGGCTTTTACAATACAAAAGTTACCATTACTACTACTCCAGACAGTACCGCCGGAAATCAGGTAAATATGCTTGTTAGGGTAGACAAAGGAGATAAAGTTAAAATTAAAAGTATTGATTTCATAGGAAATCAACAGCTTAGCGATACAAAACTAAGAGCTGCTATGAAGGATACGAAACAGAAAAACCTGCTTCGTGTTTTTAAAGCCTCTAAATTCATTCCTGAAAAATACAAAACCGACTTAGAAAAAGTTATCGCTGCTTACAAAGAAAAAGGGTATCGTGATGCACGTATTATTTATGACTCTCTTAATTATATCAAAGACAAAAATATGCTTGCTATAAAAATTAATGTAGAAGAAGGAAATAAATACTACTTCGGAAACATTAAGTTTTTAGGTAATACCGTATATTCAGATCAGCAGTTAAACCGTTATTTAGGTATCAAAAAAGGAGAAACTTATAATGGTGTTTTACTAGAAAAAAGAATCGCTGATAACACAAAACCTGACGGAGAAGATATCACGAACTTATACCAAAATAATGGTTATTTATTCTCTAAAATTAATGCTGTAGAGGTAAAAACTGTAAATGACACAATTGATTTTGAGATTAGAATTACTGAAGGTCCTATCGCCTATTTCAATAAAATTTATGTTACTGGAAATGACAAAACAAATGACCACGTTATTTACCGTGAGTTAAGAACTAAGCCAGGAAACAAATACAGCAAAGAAGAATTAGTTAGAACAATTCGTGAAATTGGTCAATTAGGTTTCTTTGATCCTGAGGCTATTAAACCAGAATTTAGAAACGTTGATCCTGCTGCAGGAACAGTTGATATCGAATACCAATTAGTAGAAAAAGGATCCAGCCAGGTTGAACTTCAGGGAGGTTATGGCGGAGGAGGTTTCATTGGAACTTTAGGTTTGTCATTCAACAACTTCTCGGCTAGAAAATTATTTGATAAAGATGCTTACAAACCGCTTCCTATGGGAGACGGACAAAAAGTAGCACTTCGTTTGCAAGGAAGTACTTATTTCCAAACGTACAGTTTGTCATTCTCTGAGCCATGGTTTGGAGGTAAAAAACCAGTACAATTCAGTTCTTCTATTTCATACAGTAAACAGTTCAATAACAATTATGTAACCAGAACTGTAGATAAAAGCCAAAGTTTTAATATTTTTACTGTTCAAGTTGGTTTAGCGAAACGTTTAACGGTGCCGGATGATTATTTCGTTCTTTCACAATCTGTGAGTTATCAGCATTATGACTTAAACAATTACTATACAGGATTATTTACATTTGGTAACGGGGCATCAAGAAACCTTGCTTATACAATAGGACTTTCAAGAAGTAACAAAGGGGTTAACCCAATATTCCCAACTTATGGTTCTGAATTTAGCATCTCTGCAAAAGTTACACCTCCTTACTCATTATTTAATGGAATTAACTATGGAGATTTAGCAAATCAAAAAGAATATAAAGTACAATATACAGGAGAAGCAAAACAAGGACCAGACGGCCAGCCTATAAATCCAGGTGATTACATGAAGGCTCAAGTTATAAACGGATCATCTCAATATGTGAGTGTAGGATCTGATTATCAGAGCGCTGACACTGATGCTGCTAAAGTTGATCAAAAGAAATATAACTGGTTAGAATACTATAAAGTAAAATTTAAAGCAGACTGGTATACTAAAGTGTATGGAAAATTAGTTTTAAGAACATTAACAGAATTTGGTTTCTTAGGAGCTTATGATCAATCAAGAGGTGTTGTTCCGTTTGAGCGTTTCTATTTAGGAGGAGATGGAATGGCAAACTATTCTATGGATGGTAGAGAAACAATACAATTAAGAGGTTATCCGAACAACTCGCTGACACCTGTTAATGCATTAGGACAACAGATTGGAGCGACTGTGTATAACAAATTCTCAATGGAATTGCGTTATCCTATTACATTAAAATCGTCTGCATCGATTTATGCTTTGACGTTTTTAGAAGCAGGTTCGTCATATCCATCATTTAAAGATTATAACCCGTTTGATTTGAGTCGTTCTGCTGGTGCTGGTTTACGTGTATTCATGCCTGCATTTGGATTATTAGGAATTGATTTCGGTTACGGTTTTGATGCTCTTCCAGGGTCAGTTACAAACAAGGCAAATGGCTGGGAGACACATTTTATTATTGGTCAACAGTTTTAGTGCGGGTTTTAGTACAAATTTTAATACCTTTGGCTAAAAATTCAAAATAAAGTAATGTTATGAAACAACGGTTTTTATTTATATTTTTAGTTTTGATTGCGGTAAATACAAGTCAGGCTCAAGGTAAGACGACTAGAATCGGTTACATTGATATGGAATATATTTTGGAAAATGTTTCTGATTACAAAGAAGCAAAAGCACAATTAGAGCTAAAAGCTCAAAAGTGGAAACAAGAAATAGAAGCCAAAAAATTAAACATCAATACTCTTAAAGAAAATCTTAAGGCAGAAAAAGCTTTATTGACTAAAGAGTTAATTGATGAAAGAGAAACTGAAATTAAATTTCAGGAAAATGAAATGCTGGATTATCAGCAAAAACAATTTGGTGCTGATGGAAATTTAATGAGACAGAAATCAGCTTTAGCAAAGCCAATTCAGGATCAGGTTTTTACAGCTGTTCAAGATATTGCTGAAGCTAAAAATTATGATTTCATTTTTGATAAGTCATCAGATTTGACAATGCTTTTCAGCAATAAAAGATTCGATATCAGTGATCAGGTACTGCGTGTTTTAAACAGAACTGAGAAAAGAGAGCAATTGACTAAAAAACAATTGAAAGATCAGGAAGCCAAAGAGAGCAAGGAAAATGCAATTGATGAAAATCCGGCAATGGCAGATCGTCAAAAAGCATTAGATGAAAAGAGAACTGCGAGAGAAAAACTGATTGAAGACAGAAGACTGGAGCAGGAAGCTAAGAAAAAAGAATACGACGACAGAAGAAAAGCAATTCAGGCAGAGAGAGAAGCTAAAAAAAATGGCACGGTTTCTGAACCAGCAAAAACAACCGAGGCAGCAAAAACAACTGAAACGGCTAAACCTGGAGAAACGGCTAAACCTGCTACAACAACTACTGAGCCTGCGACAACAGAACCTGCAGTAGATAAAGCAGCAGAGAGACAAAAGCTTTACGAACAGCGTAAAAAAGAATTAGAAGAGAGAAGAAAAAAAATACTCGAGGAACGAGAAGCGGCTAAAAAAGCAAAAGAGGCCGAAACACAAAAAACAAATACGACCAATAATTAATTAATTTTTTAAAATGATGAAACAAATCAAAACTTTACTAATTGCTGCAATACTTATTTTAGGAGCAAGTAATACAACGAACGCACAGGCGAAGGTTGCCCATGTTGATGTTAGCGAGATTATGTCGAAAATGCCTGCTATGTTAGATGCTCAAAATCAACTGCAAAAATTAAGTGGGACATATGATGCTGAATACAAAAAAATGGTTGATGAATACCAAACTAAAATTAAAAAGTATGAAGCTGAAGCTGCAACTGTAACTGAAGCTGTAAACGGTGACCGTTCTAAAGAAGTTCAGGATATGCAAAAAAGAATTGTTGATTACAGAGACAATGCTCAAAAAGAACTTCAACAAAAAGAAACTGATATCGTAAAACCTTTAATGGAAAAAGTAAGAGCTTCTATCCAAAAAGTTGGTAAAGCTAAAGGTTTCCAATATGTTTTAGATGGTTCTACTCTTTTATTAGCTGATGGTCCAAACATTACTGCTGACGTTAAAAAAGACTTAGGATTCTAATAAACGAATTCCTTTAAATTAAACTGCTTAAATTTTTAAAATTTAAGCAGTTTTTTTTTACATTTATTTAAAATTAAAAACCATTAATATTTCCAGATTTCTACTAAATTGGAATATATTTTTATTTCAAAAAATACTAATTTTGTATTATGACAAACAATAATCCTATAGGCGTTTTCGACTCTGGTATTGGAGGAACTTCAATCTGGAAAGAAATTCACGATTTACTTCCAAACGAAAAAACAATTTATTTAGCCGATAGCAAAAATGCTCCCTACGGTCAAAAAACAAAGGAAGAGATTGTGGCCTTAAGTAAAAAAAATGTAGAGTTTTTACTGGAAAATAATTGCAAATTAATTGTAGTGGCATGCAACACCGCAACAACAAATGCAATTTGGGAACTTCGTAATGATTATGATGTACCGTTTATAGGTATTGAACCTGCAATTAAACCTGCTGCCAATAATTCTAAAACACAGGTTATAGGAATCCTGGCTACAAAAGGAACTTTAAACAGCGAACTGTTTAATAAAACAGCAGAGATGTTTCAGCATACTACAATTATTGAACAGGTTGGTTACAACCTGGTTAAATTAATTGAAGACGGCAATTTACATTCTCCGGAAATGACCCAATTATTAGAAGAGTATTTACAGCCTATGATCGATGCCAATATTGATTATCTTGTTTTAGGCTGCAGTCATTATCCTTATTTAATTCCGCAGATTAAAAAGATACTTCCTGATCACATTCAAATTATAGATTCTGGAGAGGCAGTAGCAAGACAAACACAAAATATATTGCGTGAAAAAGTCGGTTTTACTGACGCCCCAAAAAGCGAGCCTATATTTTATGTTAATTCAAATCCAGCGGTTTTAAAATCTATTTTAGAAGATAAATATCCGGTAATTGAAAAAGATTTTTAATTATTCAAACTTTCGTTTCACAAACCAAATTCCGTCTAAAGATAAATTAAGAGATATCTTATGATAATTTTCTTTTATAAGATTCTCTGATATCCTGCCTCTTTGTCCATAGGAGTATGAAATATTTAAGGCCGAATAAGTGTTTTCTATTGGCAGATTAACGCCCACAGAAATGGAGGCATTGTTAACTCTTTTGCCGTCAACTTCTAAATAGCCGGTATCAAAATTTGCTCCCGCCGAATACGTTATTCTATCCCAATATTTTCGCATATTCCTATTGACATTAAAATAAGAAAATCCAAGGGCAAATCTGTCCTGGTTTACAAAATCGCCATAAAGATCAGACTGTCTGGTATCATTCCACAAACTTTTTTCGTAATCTAAAGTCATGTTCAAAACATTCTTGAATCGTTTGCTAATTCCTATTCCTATTTCTAAAGGCATATAATAATTGTCAACTTTCGAACTTACTCCAGTCTCAATATCATTGGTAACCTCATCTGCAATGGTTTGAACCGATTGAACTTTTGATCCTTTAATTTGAGCCGGAAGCTTAAACGTTGTTCCAATTGTTAATGTCGAATCAATTTTATACTGCGTTCCTAAAGTAGCACGAAGTCCGTTATAATCCGTTTTTTTATGGACAGTAGTAAGAGAATTCAAAATAAGAAAACTTCGGTCATCAGTAATACTTCCAAATAATAAAGCTGCAGAAGCTCCAACAGTAAGTTTTTTACCAAAACGATATCCGTATGAAAAATCAAAGTTATTTAGTCCTCCAGAACCTGTAGCCGTCAAATTATACGATTCCTTACTATCTGCAATAGGCAGTAAAAGATTTGAAATTTTATACGTAGAACTTGAATATGGCTTAAGCGCTACACTAAAGCCTGAATTTTTCGTTACGGGAAAAGCAAAAGCCAAATGCGAGAACTGAAAATTATTTCGCTTCTCTGTTTTCGATTTACTTTGATATGTTGTTCCAATGGCTTTTCCTCCAATATCAAGCATAAAATGATTTAAAGGCATAAAACCCAAAGATGCCGGATTTAGATTATTGATAAAGCTATCTGACGGCAAAGCAATTCCGGAAGATCCAATGGATGAAATACCGCCAAAATCTGCATCATACACACTTCCTAAACCGTACAATGAATAGGGAGAACTCGAAATACTTTGAGAAAATGAAGTCAGCGCCATTAAAATGAAGCAACTTACAAAAATTATTTTCTTTTTCATTTAATAGGAGAGGTAATAAATTTTTATTAGAATTTTATTTTCGGGATGTTTTTGATCTCCTAAAACCAGCCTGTTAACTGATTTAGAAATTCCGGGTAATGTTAATATTAGGGATGATCTTGAGTCTGATGTTTTTAGCATTTCTTTCTGCAAAAAACTGCCAAGTGGAATGGTATAACCTATATTTTCATTAAACTCATCGCTTTTCTTACTCAAATTTCCATAAACTGCCGCTCCTGCAGAGTTAAGCAAACTGCCGCTGATTCTGTTTAAATTATCGGCCACATACACTTTTAAAGAATCTGCCAGAGGATATTTATTAGAATATGAATTGTTTACCGGCTTTATAAACATTTGGGCATCGACAATGGCTCCGTTATTTGAAATATATTTAAGCTGCTTTATATTGGGGAAATCAATGCGGCAGGCAACTCCGGTACCAGACTGAATAAATCCTTGTTTGTTTGTTAAGGAACTTGAAAGTTTACTACTGGAAACGGGTAAATTTTGAATTATGGTTCCTGTTTTATCGAGCGATATAGAGTTAAATTGTGTCGATGTGCCTGACATCGAAAAATCAATAAAAAAAGAATCGGCTTCTGTATCAGCCTGGTATTTTGAATAATACAATCGAACCTTACTGGTAGAAGCATGAAAACCTATTACACTTGATGAATTAGAAGTCGAAGGAACAATCACTAATCCTTTTAAGTATTCTGTAAAATTATCCAAATCTGTAATTTCTCTCTTTTTTATTTTTTGGAAAAGCGCTTCTCCAAAAACATCACTCATTCTGATATTTATAGAATCTTTTTCAATTGGGCGGGGTTTATACGAAATAGTGCCCAGACTTTCGTCGCTGTAACTTAACGTGGAGTTATTATAAAAACTATCGTCGTCTGTATTTGGTTTTACTTTTTGGGTCAATCTATGAATGTCAAATTTTTGAACCTGAGTAGTATCTCCGTAATAGTAATTATCATATTTTAAAATCATTGAGATAGAATCAAAAACGAATTTTACGGTCTCCGTATCTGAACCTGAATTATTCAAGGCGTAAGAATCTCCGGAAAGCTGGAAATAACTGTTTGATTTTACTTTTCCCAAAACAGGATCATCATAATTACCTACCAGAATACGGCTTTGGCCCGAAGTCACAAGCGAATCAAAATTTATGGTTGACATTTCGACTGTTAACGTGTCGATCATAACCACTTTATTATTTATAGCCAAATAATCAGAGCCAACAACAAATTCTCCTCCATCAGTATCTGTACCGCATGAAAATATAGTAAAAGCAAAAACTAACATTAATAAAAACTTGCTCATAATCAATTTTTTGAGCAAATATAAAATGCTGTCTTCTGCACCACACTATAACATATACAGTCTCGTGTTTTTAGACTATAAACGGCGAAAAAACATCTACAATGGAATATCGCAAATAAATATTTCATTCGGCCTTAAAAAAGGCTGTTTTGTCTATCAAAAAGAGCCATACATATATCTTCTTTTTTTTAAAACCTTCTCCAACCTACTTTTGAACCAATAAATAAGTAATGAAAATAAGGTTTATAATTTGTTCGGTTTTTTTAGTGTCGTTTCTAAATATGAAAGCGCAGGAAAATTTTTCAGTGCAACTGAATTTAAAAACAGAACCCACTGACAAAATTGATTTTACTGAAACAGGTATTGGTATCTCGTTCAGCAAAAAAATAAGTTCAAAAAGCCTGATAACAAATACGCTGGAATATTCGAATTTGAATGTAAACTATGATTTAGGCAGTTATGAATCATTTGAGAATTTAGACAAGCTGCAGCTGATTAAGAACAAATTTGAATTTTCGCAGGAAATATCAAATTCGACAAAACTGAATTTTGCGGTTACGCCAATGTTCAGTTTTCAGGAAAATTTAGGTTTTTCTGATTTTACACTTTTAGGAGGTTTTGAAATAAAACAGGAATTAAATTCAAAAACAACTTTAAGTATTGGAGCGGCCCGAACTAGTGTTTTTGGAAACCCAAAATTTCTGCCTTCAGCATCTTTAAATTATAAAGTGAATGACAACGCTAATGTGCTGATTGGTTTTCCGGATTCAAGGATTTCGTATTCGAATAACATTCGCAACAAGTTTAGCTTAAATAACAGCTTTAACGGAAGTTTTTACAATTTAAATATTCAAAATGAAATTGATAAAAATGCTGCAAAAGCAACTTTATCACAAATGACAGCCTCTTTTGAATATGAAAGAAATGTCGATAAAAACTGGTTTTTAAATTTTAAAGCCGGATATGATTTTGACAAAAAATACAAATTAACCAACAGTGAAAATCATACCGTTTATGATTTCAACATAAGTAACGGATACATTTTAGGAATTGGCATCAAATACAAACAATAAATAAATTTTAAACACTATGAATAATCTAAAAAAAGGAATATTATTCGCAACCCTGCTTTCAAGCCTCTTTTTTATAAGCTGCAGCAATGACGACGACGACGATGATTTAGTAGGTAACTGGATTAAAAAATCAGCGTTTGACGGTCCTGCAAGATCTAGTGCAACAAGTTTTGTAATTGGAGATTATGCTTATGTAGCAACGGGCTACACTGGTGATGAATATTTAAAAGATTTATGGGCTTACAACTCAACTGGAGATTACTGGGAACAAAAAGCTAATTTCACAGGTGTTGCAAGAAGTTCGGCATCTAGCTTTACGCTAAATGATAAAGGTTATGTTGGACTTGGTTATGATGGAACTAATAAATTAAAAGATTTCTATCAATATGATCCATCAAGCAACAGCTGGACTCAAAAAGCTGATTTTGCCGGAACTGGCCGTTATGGAGCCGTTGGGTTTCAGGCTGGTGGAAAAGCTTATTTTGGAACTGGTTATGATGGAAATTATTTAAAAGATTTTTATCAATATGATGACCAAGGAAATACATGGACGCTTGTAAACGGATTTAGCGGTAATAAAAGACGTAATGCAACTGTATTTGTAATTTCAGATAAAGCTTATTTGGTAACCGGAATTAATAACGGTGTTTATCAGGAAGATTTTTGGGAATTTAACCCTGCAACTGATGTCTGGACCAGAAAAAGAGACATTGATAAAGATACAGATGATGATTACACCTGGAATGATGATTATGCTATAACAAGATCTAATGCTTCTAGTTTTACAATGAGCGGACTAGGATATGTTGTGGGCGGTGAAAACATCAAAACGGTTTGGGAGTACAATCCTTCAACAGATCTTTGGGTAGAAAGAACATCAATGGAAGGCGCAACCAGAATTGATGCTGTTGCTTTTGCAATTAACAATCGTGGTTTTTATATGTTAGGAAGAATTGGTTCTTCTTACTTTGATGATGCATGGGAATTTAGACCTCAAGATGAACAAAGCGACGATGACAATTAATATTAAACAATTCTTCTGGGGTAAAATCCAGAAGAATTTATTGCTTTTGATCCTGGTTTTACAAATCGTTTCCTGTACAAAAAAGGAGTTTTTTAAAACCGAATCATTTAAAACAAATTCAGGCTGGGGATATTCGATTTCTTATAAAGATAAAATCATAATCAAACAATCGATTATTCCTGTAATAAATGATAATAAAAGTTTTTCGACAGAAAAAGATGCTTTAAAAACAGCTCATTTTGTGGTTGAAAAACTCAAACAAAACTTATCTCCAACGGTAACCAAAAATGAATTAATTTTATTAAAAATAAAATTATAAATGACACTAGATACCATTAAAAATACAAATTCAAATAAAATACTATTCCATTTTATGATTTGGATTTTCTTTATTCTAACATCGCTGATTCAATTTTATGAAAGTCCGTTTAGAATCAATAATGATTTCTATGTACAATGGGCAACAGGAATTTTGTTATTTTATCTGAATTATTTTTACTTGGTACCTGCCCTTCTTTTACAAAAAAAGTATTGGAAATATTGTCTGTTCATTTTTATTATTATCGCCGTTTTCATGATTATCAGGATACATTATTTTATTCCTGAGTTTAGACACATGAGAACAAGAATGATTCCGCCCGAAGCAATTAACCTGTATAAACAAAGAGGCAGAGTAATGATGGCGCCGGCGAGACAGCCGTTGTTTTTTAAAATTGGCCCATCTTTTTTCTATATTCTAATTATTACCATAAGCGCCGTTATTAGAACACTGACAGAGTTTTACAATAATCAGCAAAACAAATTAATCGCCGAAACACACAGAACGAATACCGAATTGATATATCTGCGTAAGCAAACCAATCCGCATTTTTTATTCAATTCATTAAACAGTATTTATTCTCTGGCACATAAGAAATCTGATTTGGTCCCTGATGCCATCGTAACCTTATCTGAATTAATGCGCTATATGCTCTACGAAACAGATAACAAAACGGTGGCTTTAGAAAAAGAAATCAATTACATCCAGAATTATATTGAACTGCAAAAACTCAGGTTAAATAATATTGAAGACATTGTAATAAATGTTCACGGCAATACTAAAAACAAGTTTATTGAACCTTTGCTTTTAATTTCTTTTGTCGAAAATGCTTTTAAGTACGGAACCGATTACAAAGGTGCTACGCATGTAAAAATTAAAATATTCATTTCTGAAAATGATCTGGATTTTTGGATCGAAAATACTATCGAAAATTATGAAAAAGATCCTGACAATTCTGGTATCGGGCTTATAAATATTCAAAGCCGATTAGATTTACTTTATCCAAACGCACACGAACTAACTATTAATCAGGATAATCATTTTTATCGCGTTCATTTAAGTTTAAAATTAGACGAAATTAAAATGATATAAACGTTAAAATGATACATGGATTAATTGCGTACTTTTATGATAATTTTAAAACTTAATTCATTGGTTTAAAACTACTTTTGACTGCCAAAACAAATTTAAAAACTTAATTTTCAACAGATGAAATGTGTAATTATAGATGATGAACCTTTAGCAGTTGAACTATTAGAAGATTTTGTCAAGAAGGTAGATTCGCTTGAACTGGTCAGCACTTTTAATAATGCGATCGACGCTGTTTCGTTTATCAATCAAAATAATATTGATTTGATTTTTCTTGATATTCAAATGCCGCATTTTTCAGGAATTGACTTTTTAAATACCATCGAAAAAAAACCTTTGGTTATTTTTACAACTGCTTATTCTGATTATGCCGTTGAAGGATTTAATCTTGGCGCAGTTGATTATTTAGTAAAACCTATTCCATTTCATCGTTTTTTAAAATCTGTAGTTCGTGCACAGCAAATCAATAATCCTTCAGCGGCTATTCAGCCCATTTCTGAAAGCATTGCCACTCCGGAAGTGGAACAGGATTTTATGTTTGTGAGAGCCGAATATGAAAATGTAAAAATGAATTTCTCGGATATTCTTTTTATCGAAGGTTTGAAAGATTATGTAAAAATTTACACGACAGACAATAAATTCACGCTGACTTTAATCAGTTTAATAAAATTAGAAAACCTGCTTTCCAGTAAAGGATTTTCGCGAATTCACCGCTCTTATATTATCAATATAAAACACGTAAAGTCAATACAAAAAAACAAAGTTTTGATTAGCGATAAACGAATTCCAATAAGCGAAAGTTATAAAAATGCTTTCTTTGAAAAAATTAATTTGTAAAGCATTAAATTCCAAAAATGAAAATTCCAAATTCCAATGAAGCGTCAATAGCTATTGGAATTTGGAATTTTTTATTATTGGAATTTTATTGAATTTATTCTTTAAACCAACCGGAATACATTACGTAGTTGTTTGAAATACGCTCAATTTCGCCTGCAAAGTCAGATTGATCTATATCTTTTACTTTTTTAGCAGGAACACCCGCAAAAATAGTTCCTGAAGGAACAACCGTATTTTGGGTTAAAACTGCTCCGGCCGCTACGATCGAATTACTTTCGACAACGCAGTTATCCATTACAATAGCGCCCATTCCTATTAAAACATTGTCGTGAATTGTACAACCGTGAACAATGGCATTATGTCCTATAGAAACATTGTTTCCTATAATTGTTGGGTGTTTTTGATACGTGCAGTGAATTATTGCTCCATCCTGAATATTTACTTTATTTCCTATTTTAATAAAGTGAACATCCCCGCGAACAACTGCATTAAACCAAACGCTGCAAGATTCACCAAAAGAAACATCGCCAACTATAGTTGCATTTTCGGCAACGTAACAATCTTCTGGAATTGCAGGTGATTTTCCGTTTACAGATTTAATAAGCATAATAAAATTTTAATTAATTGCCGGACAGTTACAATCGTAACGTTCCTTTCTACAAAATATATTAACTCCTAAAGTAATCTGGTGGTATCCGCCAGTATCAAATTTAACATCGCCCGTAACCTGAGAATAGGTATAAGCAAACATAAAGTTTTTAAAATTCACGCCCACAATTGGGGTAAAATATTGTAGTTTTTGATTTGAAACTCCGCTTCCAGTGCTAAATTGAGCTCCGTCAAAACTTCTTCTATACGATAAAGCCGCCCATAAACTTCCAAAATCTAAATTCTTATAAGCTTTTAAGTTCAGGTCGATAGATTTTTCTTTTGTCTGATCAAACAATTGGAATAAAATAGAAGGTTCCCAGGTAATTTTATCTCTTTTTCCAAATACATAACCTGCGCTGAAAAGGAACTTTCTTAAATTATCACTTTCATAATCTGTATACAATTCTCTTCTGGTTTCAAGAACGCCCTGAACTGTTGCGTGTGCATAAAAATCTAAATAGTTATAAGAAGCTCCAAAATCTACATTAAAATAAGAGTCTTTTTGAATTGAACCAAAAACAATTGGGTCAAATGTACCGCCAAATTTTGTTTCATCTAATTGATTCTGAATCAATCCGCCGCTAATACCAAAAGAAAGCTGATTTAAATCGACTTCATCTCTTGAAAACATAATATGATGCGCATAGGTAAGCTTTACTCCTTTTTCAGAATGATATCCGTTTTTATCATTAAAAACAATAATTCCGGCTCCGGAACGCTCTCCTAATCTTCCATTAATACTTAAAGTTTGAAGTGTTGGCGCATCTTCCTGACCAAACCATTGCTTTCTGGCTGTTAATCTAACTTTTGCACAATTAGCAGCTCCGGCCATCGAAGGGTGAATTAAGTAGTAGTTATCTGATAAATAATCAGAATAAACAGGAATTCCTTCTTGAGAATAAGTATAAAAAGTCGTTATTAAAAAAACAATTAATAACTTGATTTTTAATTTCATAATGGCTGGCTAGTTAGTCTAATTTTTACACTCTTAATAATTTCGTACGAATTATTTGAATAGAGTCTTAATTATTTTATTAAAAAATCAAATATAGGTAATAGTAGAAAATAACTTTAGTAAATTTGCAAAAAATTACTACCATGACAAAAATCACTATAAAACAGACTCAAAATCCTACTATCCTAAAGTTCGAGTTTGAAGATTTTATTACTCAAAATCAAAACTTTGAATTCAAAAATATAGATGAAGCCCAAGCTTCGCCTTTAGCACAGCAATTGTTCTATCTGCCGTTTGTAAAAACCGTTTATATTTCAGGAAATTTTATTGCAATTGAAAGATACAGCATTGTAGAATGGAGCGATGTTCAGGACGATGTTGCCGAGCAAATTGCAGCATTTGTAGACAAAGGCGGCGTTATCATTAAAGTTGATGAAAACAAAGCAAAAAAACAGCCTATTACGGTTTATGGAGAAACAACTCCAAATCCTTCTGCCCTTAAATTTGTGGTAAGCAGAATGCTGACAAGAAATGCGGTTGAATACAAAAATATTGATCAGACTGCTTCTTCTCCGCTTGCACAGGAATTATTCAAATTTCCTTATGTAAAAGAGGTTTTTATTGATGAGAATTATATTTCTGTTACTAAATACGAAATCAACGACTGGTCTGAAATTACTTTAGAAGTAAGAACATTCATTAAACAATTTATTGAAAACGGAGGAACTGTTTTAGATGAAAGTTTAATTCAGACTACTACTAAAAATGATGTTACAAAAGATGAAGCATTTGACAAATTAGATGTTACATCTCAGCAAATTATCAATATTTTAGAAGAATACGTAAAACCAGCGGTTGCGGCCGATGGTGGAAATATTGCTTTTGATTCATACAATGAAGAAGACAAGACTGTAAAAGTGATTTTACAAGGTGCATGCAGCGGTTGTCCATCGTCTACTTTTACTTTAAAAAGCGGTATCGAAAATATGCTGAAAAGTATGTTGAATGATGAAGCTATTAAAGTTGAAGCTTTAAATGCATAAAAAATTTCAATTATCTATAATTGTAAGCGTCTCATTTGAGGCGCTTTTTTTATTTCATAATTAATTAAACGAAAATTAAATTGTTTTTCTCCAAAAATAATTAATATTGTAACCTTAACTAATCATTTTAAAACCATGGGATTATCATCATTTTTCAGCAATTTGTTTGGCTCGGCAAAAGAAACAGCGGTAGATTTTGCAGATCAGGCCGAAAATACTTTTGAAGAAGTCAAAGAAGCCTCAGAACCAATAATCGATTCTGCAGCAGAATATTTGGAACATACTAAAGATGCCGTGAGTGAATATGTAGAAAAAGCATCTGACTCAATACATGACGTGATTGATTCTATCAAAGAAGTAATTACTGAAACTGCCAATGAGGATTATAAATTGGTTACAGAAACTGTAGTTGATGTGAGCGAAGATGCAGTAACAGATTCAGACTCTGAAGAAGAGAAGTAATGGAACTATTTTCATATAAAAACAAAATATAGCTATATTTGCAAAATCAATTTACCTTCTCTTTGAGAAGGTTTTTTTTATTCAAAATAATATGTACATCAATCCTGAACAGTTTAGCAATTACGCTACAAAATTCATCAATATTTTAATCGATTATTCTCCAAAACTAATCTCGGCATTGCTGATTTTATTCATTGGTTTATATGCCATTCGATTAATCAACAGAGTAATTAGAAAAGTAATGGTTAAGAGAAATCTTGACCCAACATTAACCAAATTCCTTGCTGACATTTTATTGTGGGCGCTTCGAGTTTTATTGTTTGTTACTTTTATTTCAAAACTCGGAATCGAAACTTCTTCATTTGTTGCTATTCTGGGCGCAATGGGTCTTGCAATTGGTTTATCACTACAGGGTTCGCTTTCGAATTTTGCGGGCGGAATGCTGATTATCGTTTTCAAACCTTTTAAAGTTGGAGATACAATCGAAGCTCAGGGAGTTATTGCAACGGTTTTAGAGATCCAGATTTTTGTTACCAAAATGCTTACCGGAAATAATCAAACGGTTTTTGTTCCGAATGGTGCTTTGTCAAACGGAACTATTATTAATTATTCGATGCAGGGAGAAAGAAGAGCCGATTTGACTTTCTCGGTTTCTTATGATTCTGATATTAAAAAGGCGAAAGAAGTTTTATTGGATGTTTTAAATAAAAACCCAAAGGTGCTTAAAAAGCCGGCACCTGAGGTTTTCGTAAAAAATTTATCAGCAAGTTCTGTTGATTTTGCAGTTCGTCCGTGGGCAAAAAATATTAATTATGGAGCCGTTTTTTCTGATACTTTAGAAAATTGCAAAACAGCTTTAGACGAAGCAGGAATTTCTGTTCAGCCGTTTACTCTTCAAAAATAAAATAGATTTATTGTTTTTTTGATGGCAGTGTCATCATAAAATCTTTTAAATAATAAGGTTCAAAATAAGCGACATCTACAGTGTCGCTTTTTTGATACTTATCAAAACTGATTTTACTCATTTCTCTTGCCGAAGGGTATTTGATTTCCTCTAAAAAGATAAAGTTTTCTTTATTTAAAACCGGTTTGCATTTCTCAGCACAATCTCCAACGAAATAAATTTTTTCTGTATAGGCTGCAAAAGATTCTTCTGTAATAATCTCTGCTTGGATTCCTCTTTCAACTTCTAAATCAGGAGTAAAAATCTCGCTGTACACTTCCATTCTTCTGGCGTCCAGCATCGGGATAATTTTTCCATCTAAAACATTCGCTTTTGATGCTAAAGTCTGCAAAGTATCAATAGCAATTAATGGAATATTTAATGCAAAACACAATCCTTTTGCCGCCGAAACCCCAATTCGTAAACCCGTATAAGAACCTGGTCCCTGACTTACTGCAATAGCTTTTAAATCCTGAACTGAAATACCGGATTCTGCAATAACTTCTTCAATAAAAACATGAAGTTTTTCAGCATGCGAGTATCCTTCTTCAGCAATTTCTTTACAGAGAACAGTTTCTCCATTTTTTGCAATTGAGACTGAACAGTTTTTGGTAGCGGTTTCGATATTGAGAATGAAAGACAATGTAGTAAGTGTTTTTTATTAAAAAATCATCTGAAAATTGTAGCTGCAAAAATAAGGGTTAATAACCAAAATAACAGAAATGCCACACCTAAATTTGCTAATAAAAAGCCTAAATATAGGATCGTCTTTTTTGTATTGCAAAATATTTAAATTCATCATTATAATATTTTGTTTTATAGACACTGTAATGCACCCATATCAAATATATAACGACAGAAATAAAAGCGCCCAATAAACTGAAAATCATTTCTGCCGGAACTCCATGCAATGCAATGATCATACTATTGATTTACTTTTTTGGAGCATCCTCTTTTTTAAGTTTTACTTTATCTCCAGAATTTAATTCTTTTGAAACTGTCGTGTAAGGCCCTGTAATTACTACATCACCTGGTTTCAAACCAGACATTACTTCAATGTTTGTATCGTCCTGAATTCCTGTTTTAATGATTCTGATTTTAGCTTTGTCCCCTACTTTAACAAAAACACATTCGAATTTTTTATCGCTTTTGGGAGCCGCTTTTTTCTCGTTTGGATCTTCTACTTTAAAGTCAGTAACGGCTGTTGTATCCGATTTCACTACAACAGAACTAATTGGCACGGCCAAAACATTATTTTTAGTTGTTGTAATAATATCAACAGTAGCTGTCATTCCGGGTCTAAAAGGCGAATACGCTGCTGGTTTTCCTTCTAATAAATCCTGATAGGATTCTTTTAAAATACGAACTTTAACTTTGAAATTGGTAACCTGATCAGAAGTTAATGTTGTACTTGCAGAATTTGAAATACTGGTTACAACACCTTTAAATTTCTTTTTTAAATAAGCATCGACTTCAACATTGGCTTCGTCCCCTATTTTAATTTTTACAATGTCATTTTCATTTACGTCAACTTCAACTTCCATGTTATTAAGGTTCGCAACTCTTAAAAGTTCCGTTCCCGCCATTTGCTGCGTTCCTAATACACGTTCTCCCAATTCCACATTTAGTACCGAAATTGTACCATCTGCAGGAGCATAAATCGTTGTACGTCCTAAGTTGTCCCTGGCTTCTGTAACAGAAGCCGAAGCACTTTGAACATTATAGTAAGAAGATTGTTTTGTTGCCTTTGCGACTTCATATGTCGATATGGCTTTATCCCAATCTGATTTTGAAATTACTCCTTTATCATAAAGCGTTTTATTACGCTCATAATTTGCTTTTGCCTCTTTAAAACTGGCTTCAGACTGCACTAAACCGGCTTTAGTTCCAGATAAATTTGCTACTGATCTTTCTAAACCTGAAGTATACAAATCAGGGTTTATTTTTACCAGTAAATCTCCTTTTTTTACAACTTGGCCTTCTTTTACATTTAATGCAATAATTTCACCGGAAACCATTGATGAAAGTTTTACTTCAATTTCCGGCTGGATTTTTCCTGTAGCCGAAACTGTTTCTACAATTGTTGAAGCAACTACTTTTGATGTTTCAACTTCTTTTCCTTCATCTTTCTTTCCTATTACTCCTTTGTATACTATTAAGCCTATAATAATAACTACGATTATACCAACGAAGAAGTAAACTGTTTTTTTTGACATAATAATTATTTTGTAATAATTGGAACAATTGGAATTCCGAAATAGAACTCAAGTATTTTTATTTTGAACATGTAATCGTATTTCGTTCTGATAACATCAGATTGTGCATTTGTAAGCAAAGTTTGGGCTTGTGTAAAATCAAATGAATTCATTAAACCAACATCGTACTTTTCTTTAGCATAATTATATGCCTGCTGTCTTGCTTCTAAAGTAATTGTTGAAGATTCATAAGTATTTAAAGCGCCTTTTGCATCTGTAAATGCTGTATAAACGTTACGTTGCAAATCTAAACTTTTTTGCTCTAAATCTATTTTAGATTTCTCTAAACTTACTTTGTTTCTTTCAACATTGTTTTTAGCAGAAAATCCATTAAATATTGGAACACTTAATTGAAAACCAAAATTGTGTCCTTTGTTATCACTAAACTGAGTAAAAACAGGATCTGGTCCTGCATAAATTGGTTGTTTAGTAACGGGATCAGTTCCAATTAATCGATCACTGTAACTGGCACTTGTACTAAATTGATAAAAACCTCTCAAAGTTGGCTGATAAGCACCTTTTGCAATCGAAACATTCTTTTCGGCAATTTCAAGATTCGTCTGAGCTAATTTTAATTCTGTTCTTGTTTCTTTTGCTTTATTGTAAATATCGATTGGGCTTTGCGCCATGATATTGTTTTCGTCTTTAGCATTTGTATCATCGATTACATCAAAATCTGCAAATTCTTTTAATTGTAAAAGCTGCGCCAAACTTAATTTTGAAATCAACAAATTGTTTTCAGAAACAGTAATATTTTGTTTATCTGTAGCTACAGTTGCTTTTAAATCAAATAAATCTCCACGCGGAATTGTTCCTGCGTTTACCATTTCTTCAGAACGGGAATAACGTTTTTCGTCGATCGCTAATTGTTCTTTCTTTATTTTTAAATCTTCTTTGTTAGATAAAATTTGAAGAAAAGCATTGGCAACATTCAACGAAATATCCTCCTGCATTTTCAGCAGTTGATATTTTGATGCTATTATAGAAAGAGAAGCTCTTCTATATGCATTTTGATTTTGCAGACCTTTGTAAATA
This sequence comes from Flavobacterium sp. 2755, assembly GCF_031455715.1. Lineage (NCBI taxonomy): Bacteria > Pseudomonadati > Bacteroidota > Flavobacteriia > Flavobacteriales > Flavobacteriaceae > Flavobacterium > Flavobacterium sp. 2755. The sequence goes on along the minus strand of NZ_JAVDTG010000012.1, from coordinate 36,147 downwards.
TCAACATTCGCATTTACACCTAATGAAGAATACTGCGTTGTTTGTGTAGTCGCAATATTGGTAACAGGGTTAACGTTCAAACCGATATTCCATGAATGTGAAGCGTTCCCGTTTACTGTTGGAAGATAACTTCCTAATGCTCCTCTTTTGTCAATAGTTGCCGTTTTGACATCCAGTTCAGATAATTTAATTGTAATGTTATTATCTAATGCGTATCTCACACATTCTTCCAGTGTCCATTGTTTTGTTTGTGCATGTCCGGCTAATCCAAACCCAAACAACATGGCAAAAACAAGACTATTATATTTATTTATTTTCATATATTTTGAATGAAAGCGCAGTAAACCAAACTACGCAAATTTAACATTTTTTAAAACCAAAAAACTCTTTACAGCTTCAAATTACTTTTTCTCTTCTTTCTCGTCAATTAAACCCTGATTCCAGATTTTAATTTTATCCGTGTTTTTGATTCCGCTTTTAACCTGAACATAGATTCCGTCGCTTACACCTAAAACTAAGTCTCTTCTTTCAAATTTTTGAGGTGCTGTTTCAACTTCTACATATGGTTTTTGAGTTTTTTTGTCAAATTGAACTAATGATTCTTTTATAGCCAGAACTTTATCTGCTTTTTCAAGAATAATAGATGCATTTGCGCTTAAACCAGCTCTAATAAATGTATCATCTCTATTTTCTAATCTTGCTTTTATTTCAAACTGAATTGCTCCGTTTTCTACAACTCCTTTTGGTGCAATATCAGTTAAAACTGCTTCGAATTTTTTATTTTCAATTGCTCCAACTGTAATTTCAATTGGCATTTTCTCTTTAATTTTTCCAACCTCAGATTCGTCAATTTTTCCAATAAAAATCATTCTTCCAACATCGGCAACACTTGCAATTGTAGTTCCTTCGTTGAAATTATTACTTTCAATAACCTGGTTTCCTACTTTTACCGGAACCTGTAAAACCATTCCGTTTACTGTTGAACGAATTAAGGTATTAGCATAATTTCCTAATGAAGTCGTTGTACCAGTTTTTACGATATCTAAGTTTTGTCTTGCAGCCAAATATGTTTGTTTTGCTTGTTTATAAGCTACTTGCGCTGCATCAAAATCATTGGCAGAAATTACATCTTTATCAAAAAGTGTTTTTTGTCTCTGAAAGATTTTCTCCTGATTGTCTAAAGCAATTTTAGCAGTCTGAACCTGATTTTGAGTACTGCTTACATTAGAAACGTTTGCAACTACTCGAATTTTAGCAATCATATCTCCCGCTTTGATTTTTTCTCCTGCTTTGATATAAACTTCTTCAATAATACCTGAAATATTTGGTTTGATTAATACCTCTTCATCAGGCTGAATATTACCAGTCGCAATTGTATTTTTTACGATCGTTTTAATCTCTGCTTTCTCCGTTTTAAAAACAATTGGCGATTCTTGATTCTTTGCATACAAATAGTAAAGCGCGCCAAAAAAGACTACTGCAATTAAAATTAAAATGGTTACGGTTACTCCTTTTTTCATTTTGTTTTTTAGTTTAATCGATTATTTTTTTGATTGATAATTTTATTCTGTTCGTAAAGCATCTACTGGCTTTACATTAATTGCGGTCTGCGCCGGAATAAATCCTGCCAGCAAACCAGATCCTACTAATATTATTAAGGCAACAAATACAACTCCTAAGTCAACACTCGGGTTTGCAAACATGGTATCATTGCCGGGCGGCATCGAATCTAAAGCCATATTTAAGAGGGCAATAATTCCCGTTGCGACGGCAATACCAAACATTCCTGAAATGATCGTTAAAAATATAGATTCAGATAAAATCTGACTGCGAATTGCTCCCGGAGTTGCGCCTAAAGCTCTTCTAATTCCTATTTCTTTTGTACGCTCTTTAACTACAATCAGCATAATGTTTGAGATTCCAATAACACCCGAAATCAAAACTAATGTTCCCACAAAATAGGCAATGATTTTTAGAATATTAAACAAACTCTGCACTTTGTTGAATTGTTCGTACAAATCAAAATTTCCTACTGCCCTGTCATCTGCAGGATTTATGGAATGAAGCCCTTTTATTATTTCTAAAATTTTAGGTTTCAAGTCGGTAATCGATGTTTCATCTTTTGCCGTAAGCGCCATCCATCCTACTTTATCTCCATAATTAAAAGCCTGCTGAAAAGTCGTAAACGGAATAAAAATATTTTTTTGTTCCTGTTCTGCATTTCCTCCTTGTTGCTTAGATTTATAAACGCCAACAACCATAAAGTTGATGCCGTTAACTTTGATATATGTTCCAACAGCTTCTTCTTCTTTTCCGTAAAGTTCGCTGATAACCCCTTTTCCAATTACGGCAATTTTTCTTTTATCCAGAATGTCCTGCTGGTTTATGAATCTGCCTTTTATGATATCCATCGGCTGTTGTTTAATCAACTCCGGATAATCTCCATAAATCGTAAAAGCAGAAGTTTTTGTACCTCTAACCACATTATTTGTCCCGTTAAAATCTCCTAATTGATTTCTTGGCGAAACATATAATAAATCCGGCAGCGCTGCTTTTAAAGCCGCAACATCGCTGTTTCTAAAATCATAACGACGTGTTTTTGGCAGTCCTTTATACGCTTTAGAGGTTGTCTGGCTCCACATAAACATCGTATTTGTGGCAATTCCGTCAAACCCTTTTTTAATTCCGTTTTCCAAACCATTACCGGCTGCAAGCAAAATCACCAAAATAAAAATTCCCCAAAATACACCAAAAGCAGTCAGAATAGTTCTGAAGGGATTTGCCGTTAAGGCCTGTAAAATTTCATCCCAATTATCTTTTTTAAACATGATTATTCGTCTCTAAGTGCTACAATAGGTCTAATTTTGGCTGCTCTGTATGCCGGAAAAAATCCTGCAACGGCTCCGGCAAATACAAGTAAAAATAGTGTTGTTAAAGCCACACTAAAATCTACTTCGGGATTTCTGAAATATTCACTCTGAACCATCGGCCCAACCAATTCTAACAACAGCAAACTTGCTAAAAGCCCAGTAAAACCTGCTATTGTTGTAATAAAAATGGATTCGTGAAGTATCATCGAAATAATAGAAAATGGTGATGCACCTAAGGCTTTTCTAATTCCAATTTCTTTGGTTCTTTCTTTTACAATAATAAGCATGATATTACTCACACCCACAACTCCGGCGATAATAGTACAAATACCAACCCACCAGAAAAACAACCTGATATATAAATTTAAATCATAAAACTGTTTGGCATCTTTAACCGAGTTATAGGCATTTATTCCGCCGTCATCATCCGGAGCTACAACATTTTTACTTTTCAATAATTCCTTTAATTCTTTAGTAAACTTTTCAGATTGTGCTAAAGCTTCATCATAATTATCAGTCTTTTTTAAAGTAAAAAATATGTTGCTGATTTTGTCTCCGGCACCAAAAGTTCTTTGTACTGTTGTCAAAGGCAAATAAGCTCTTGCTTCTTCTCTTTCTCCTCCCGGATCTGTAAATATTCCAATTACTTTAAAATTGATATTGTTGATTAGAATTTCTTTTCCAAGAGCGTCTTTGTCTTTAAACAAATCGGTTTTTATTTTCATCCCGATTGTAGCAACTTTTTCGTTATTTTCTAAATCCTTACTATTTATATATCGTCCCTGAACTATCGTAAGGTTTTCAATTCCGCCATAATCAGGATTAACACCTCTATATTGATAATTTCCATTTTCTTTACCGTAAGCAAATTGCGCTCCCCAATAATTTTGTGTTGAAGCTCTTAAATCCAGTTTATCCTCAAATTTTTGAACAGATTGATTGTAATCGCTATTTCTAAACTGAATTTGTCTTCCAGGATTCAGTCCTTTATACTCTTTCGTGGTCGTACCAGACCAAACCTCAATAATTCCAGCAGCATCGCGCTCGAATTGTTTTTCAATCCCGTTTTGAAGCCCTTTTCCGGCTCCAAGCAAAATCACCAAAATAAAAATCCCCGATGCCACCGATACTCCTGTCAAAAAAGTTCGGAGTCGGTTTTTGGAAATTGCATCAAATATTTCCTGCCAACGCTCAATATTAAACATAAGATGAAGCTCTAACTTGTTCTACTAATTTATCGTCGATAATTAATCCATCTTTCAGGACTACATTCCTTTTGCACATTGCGGCAATATCAGGTTCGTGTGTAACGATCAAAATTGTTTTTCCTTCATCGTTAATTCCTTGAATAAGCTCCATAACTTCATAAGAAGTTTTGGTATCTAAAGCTCCCGTTGGCTCATCGGCAAGTAAAACTTTTGGGTTCGAGGCCAATGCTCTTGCAATTGCAACACGTTGTTTTTGTCCTCCCGAAAGTTCGTTTGGTAAGTGATGAGAATGGGAACCCAAACCTACTTTTTCAAGATATTTCATTGCAATATCATAACGCTCTTTTCTTTTTACACCTTGATAATACAATGGCATAGCAACGTTATCTAATGCTGATTTATAATTGATCAAATTAAAAGATTGAAAAACAAAACCTAAAAACTTGTTTCTGTATTTTGAAGCCAGGGTTTCATTTAATTTTTTAATTGGCGTATTGTCTAAAGTATAACTACCAGAATCGGCTTCATCCAGAATTCCTAAAATATTAAGAAGCGTAGATTTTCCAGATCCTGATGATCCCATAATCGCTACTAATTCTCCTTCGGCAATATTAAAATTTATTCCTTTCAACACATGCAGTTCCGAACTTCCCATTTTATAGGATTTATGCAAATCTTTAATTTCGATCATGGTATTGTTAAATTTTTAAAACAATAATAATATATTTTATAAGTAAATTATGATAATAAAACGTTAATAATTGTGTTTCATTATCTAAATAAGACGGCAGTTGTTATCAAATGTTACACTTTATCAAGATAATTTAATAGTTTTCTTAATTTTGCTTCACTTAAAAAAATCATTAATTATGAAATTTTTTTCCATAATCTCAGTGTTTGCGGTAACTGCCACATTCTTTAGCTGTTCAACTTCTCAAAAATTAGAAACTTTAAAACCAGAACCAGATGACGCAAGTCCGTTAATTTATGATGCCAATCCTTCCTTCATAAATCTGCCTATTACGGTTAAACTGAATGATATAGAAAATCAAACCAATACACTCTTAAATGGATTAATTTATGAAGACAACAATATCGAAGATGACGATATTGAAATGAAAATCTGGAAACAGGCTCCAATAAAAATTCAAAATGATCCTGCAAATCCAGATAAAAAGATAAAAACGATTCTTCCGTTAAAAGCGACTATTAAATACCGAATTGGAACAAAAAAAATGGGTATTGAACTTTACGATACTAGAGAATTTAATTTAAATGGCGTTATTACATTATCCAGTGATGTTGCTTTAACGAATTGGAAACTGAACACTAAAACCGAATTCAGATCTTTAGACTGGAACGAAAGTCCAACGATGACGGTTTTTGGAAAAAATATGCCGATTACTTATTTGATTAATCCGGCAATCTCTATTTTTAAATCTAAACTTGAGCATAAGATTGATGAAGCAATCGAAAAATCTATGGATTTTAAACCGAATGTTTTATCGGCTTTAGAAAAAATCTGTACGCCTTTTCAAATGAGCGATACTTATGAAAGCTGGCTAAGAATTGTTCCTGTTGAAGTTTATTCTACCAATGCAAAACTGAAAAATGATTCTTTTTTACTCGAAATGGGAATGAAATGCAATATGGAAACTATTGTAGGCAAACAGCCGGAATCTAAGTTTAATGCAAGTAAAATTGTTTTGAAACCAGTTACTAAAATCCCAAATCAGATATCGGCAAATATTGCGGCAATTTCAAGTTATATGGATGCTTCAAAAATTATGACGAAGAATTTCGCTGGACAGGAATTTGGTTCCGGAAGCAAAAAAGTAACGGTTAAAAACGTTTCAATCTGGCATAAAAACGGAAAAATGATTATTGCTCTTGATGTTCTGGGTTCTATTGACGGAACACTTTATTTAAACGGAATTCCGCAATACAATGCGCAGACAAAAGAAATTTATTTCGACAAACTGGATTATGTTTTAGATACCAAAAGCAAATTAATGCGAACTGCAAACTGGCTTGCACAAGGTTTTGTATTAAGAAAAATGGAAGAAAGCTGCAGATATTCTATACAGCCTAATTTAGAAGAAGGTAAAAAGAGCATGGCGGCTTATCTTAAAAATTATTCGCCAATGCCAGGCGTTTTTGTAAACGGAAAAATGGACGATATTCAGTTTGACAAAATCCAATTAACAAATCAGGCGATTATCGCTTTTATCAAAATAAACGGAACTGTAAATGTTTCCGTTAATGGATTAAAATAAGCAGATTTAAAACGAATTGAAATAAAAAATGCAGTATATATTATACTGCATTTTTCTTTTTAGATCGGTACATCTTATAAATAAGAAAACCAATTATGACTACAAGTAAATACGGGATTATCATTAAAAAAACGATTCCGTCATTTACAGCTTCTGCTTTCTTTATGTTAGAATCTCCTGCAAGTGCGGCACGGCACATAGCACATTGGGCGTTCGCCGAAATTTCAATTAGGAAAATACAAATTCCAAAAATAAAGCTTTGGAATTTGGAATTTGAGTTTTGAGTTTTAGTTTGCATAGTAAGGAGAAATCATTAAATAAACTACAACACCAGTTACCGCAACATATAACCAAAGCGGGAATGTTATTTTAGCTATTTTTTTGTGTTTATCAAAACGCTTCGCAAGTGCTCGTACATAGGTTACCAATACAAACGGAATAATGATAATGGATAAAAGAATATGCGTGATTAAAATAAAAGCATATATATATCTAACAGCACCAATTTTAGCTTTTTCTACTGCATCTAAAATTCCGTCATGATTTACATCACCAAATTTAGTAGAATCAGCAGTCATATGGTATGCAACATACATGGCCAAAAAAGCCAATGATAAAGCAATTGCAAAAGTCATTAAACGTTCGTGCAGTTTAAGTTTTCCGTTTTTAACGGCAATTACTGCTGCAACTAAAACAATCGCCGTAAGACCATTTGTAGAAGCATAAATTGGAGGTAAAAAGGAAAGCGGTTCTACATTTATTCCGAAATCTTTTAATTTGATTGCAAAAAGAATTCCTACGAGTACCGGTATAACAATTGAAACCGCAATGATGTATTTATTGTATTTTTTTTCTAATGAATGATCTTCCATTTTTATTCTTCTAATAGTATTTTAATATCTTCCTGAATTTCTCTAACGCCTTTTTTATCTAAACCGTCGTAATAGATATTTGGGTTTCCAAATTCATCTTTTCGGCAGCGAATGTTTCCGTCTTTGTCAATTAAAGCAAACAATCCAGAATGTTCAAATCCACCGCTAACTTTTGAATTTTCTCCAGCATAAAGATTAAAACCTTTGTTCGACAAATCCATAATTGTAGCTCTGTCTCCGGTTAAAAAATTCCACGTTGAAGATCTTACTCCTAATAATTTTGCATGATCTTTTAAAACCTGCGGTGTATCATGAGTTGGATCAATGGTAATAGAAACGATTCCGAAATTAGGATTGCCAAAAAATGTTTTTTCAATTTCCAACATGCTCATATTCATCTTTGGACAGATTGACGGACAAGTTGTGAAGAAAAATTCTAAAACATATACTTTTCCTTTATAAGTCGCATTAGATATTTTAACGTTATTCTGATTGGTCAATTCAAATTTTGGAGCTGCACCAATCGTTATTAATTTTGCGTCTTTAGAACTTTTAGAACCAACATTATCTAAACGATTTCCTTTTACAACATCACCATTTTTAATTCTGTCAACAATTTTTGGCACTGCATAGATTCCGAAAATCAGAATAATAAACGAAATCCCTATGTAAGATTTATTTTTGAACATTATATGTGTATTTAAAGTTGTTTTGTGGCGTTATGGTTCTTTTTAAGAGCGGCACGATATTCATACAAAATGATTTTAAAGTCATCGAGCATTTCATTGCTTAATTCTGACGGATGAAAAGTATCGTATCCTTCTTTGTATTCGTCATCTTTTTCATTTTTATTTCCACCTTTGCGGCCTCTTAAATTTCTTTCTTTATCTACAATGAAAACATTTGATGTACCCAATTTATCATCCAGTTTTCCTTTTAAATGTAATTGATTATAAAATGCCTGAATATCATCTGGTGAAGCAAAAATAAACTCCCATCCAGAAACATCTGTAAAAGGTTTAAGGGCATCAACAAGCTTTTGAGCTTCAGTTTCTGTTCCAAGCGGACAGATTACTACAAACTGAAGATCTTCGAAACCGTGGTAGCGTTTGTAGATTTTTTCGTTAAGGTTAAAGTAGTTTCCTCTATTGCCTAAAATATCAGTACCGGAAAAACCTAAAACAGTAATTTTTTTATCTAAGGAAACTTTTTTGCCGTCGAGAGATTTCCAGTTTCCAAAGTCGGCAATTTTTGGGGTAATTATGGGAAGTTTTGTAAAACTATTTACACCTGAAGCGAAAAACAAATAGGCTACAATGGGTAAAACAAAAAGCACAAAAAGAACTATATTTTTTTTCATTGTTTTAACGGAAGTTATTGAGGTACAAAAATAAAAAAAGCTCCGTTAAACGGAGCTTCTTTTCGAATTAATATCATGTTAAAAATTCCATTTAATAGTAGAATCTTTAAAAACCCCATAAATATAGTGTCCTTCTGTCAACAAGATGAACAATAAATATAATACTAGGAAAATAACTGGTGATACAACAGACCATCTAAGGCTGCTTTTTTCACCTTCCATGTGCATGAATGCCCATACAATATAATAAGCTTTGAAAATTGTTAGGATGTAAAATATCCAGTTTAACAAATTCAAACCAACAAAATGATTAAACTCTAAAACTCCCGGTTTGTAAATACCAAGAATAACTTCTACTGTAGTTACTACTGATAATAATGCAAAAACAAACCAGATTCTTTTTGTATTTGATACGTGCTCGTGTGACATAATAATTAAAATCTAAAATTAAACTAAGTAGAAAACTGTAAATACAAATACCCAAACTAAATCTACAAAGTGCCAGTACAAACCAACTTTCTCTACCATTTCGTAGCTTCTTCTTTTCTCGTAAGTTCCTAATAACACATTAAAGAAAATAATGATATTAATGATAACTCCAGAAAATACGTGGAATCCGTGGAATCCTGTGATGAAGAAGAAGAAATCAGCGAATAGTTTACTACCGTATTCATTTCTTGTTAGGTTTGCTCCTTCTACTACATATCTTGCATCAGCTAGACGAGCTTCAGATTCTGCTCTAGTTAAAACCGTTTTTTTCTTTTCAGCAGTAAGTTTTTCAGTTCTGATTAATACATCAGGATGTGCTTTAAAACCTGCCTGAATTTCAGCAACAGTATAAGTTGGCTGTGTCTCTGCATCTTGAACAAACCAAGTTGCATGGCTTCTTGTTAATTCTTCTCTTTGTTCTGGCAATTTTACTGCAAAATCAGCAAGAGCAACTCTTGTTCCATCTGCTTTAACAAACTGCAATAAACTTCCACCTTTAGTTTCAACTGCACCGTACTCTCCTTTAATGAAGTTTTTCCACTCCCAAGCTTGAGAACCAACGAAAATTAAACCTCCAATAATAGTTAAGAACATGTACACCGCAACTTTTGTTTTCTTTAATTGGTGACCTGCATCAACAGCTAATACCATTGTTACAGATGAGAAAATCAAGATAAAAGTCATTAAGGCTACATAATACATAGGAGCCGAAACACCATGCATAAAAGGAAAGTGAGTAAACACTTCGTCAGCCAATGGCCATGTTTCAATAAATTTAAATCTAGAAAAACCGTAAGCACCTAAAAATCCAGAGAATGTCAAGGCATCCGATACGATAAAAAACCACATCATCATTTTACCATAACTTGCTCCTAGTGGCTGGCTATGCTCTCCGCCTCCCCAAGTTTTTTCGTCGTTATTTGCAGTAGTAACTGTCGCTTCCATAAAAGATATTCGTTAAAAAGTTCCCAAATTTACGTTTTTTTCTTATTTAAAGAAATATAAAAATAAAAATAATAATACCCATAATAAATCCAAAAAGTGCCAATACATCGCACCTAGTTCTATACCAAGAGTTTGAGTCGGATTGTATTTTTGTTTAAAATGATTATAAATTATAATTAAAAGCGAAATTAATCCGCCCGCCAAGTGCAATAGGTGTGTAAACGCAATTACATAAAGGAAAGTTGTAGTAATTGAGCTACCTTGTCCCGTCATATAATACCCGCTTTCTACAATTTGCCCAAAACCTCTGAATTGTAAAATTACAAACAGAATTCCTAAAGCAAATGTTCCTAAAAGAAACGCAGAAGTTGCACTTCTGTTTCCTTTTTCGATTGCTTTTTTTGCTAAATAAAAAGTAACACTGCAGGCAATAATAACTGCTGTACTAAAATAAAACGCAGTTGGTATTTGAAAATTCGTCAACCAGTCTGCTCTTGATTTACTTACCACAAACGCACTTGCAAGTCCTGCAAACATCATGGTCATACTTACCATTGCGAACAACAAAATCAGTTTGGCTGATTTTGATTTCTGCACCTGCTCTTCACTTACTTTAATTGTCATTTCCATAACTATCTTAAAAATTTATCTACTATAAATACAATCTGCAGTAACGAAATATACGATACGCTTACCAGCATTAATGTTCTTGCCGCTTTTGGTGTTCTTAATTGGTACAAACGCACCGCATAAAACAACATCCATAAACCTAATAAAAACACTAAAACTGCTGCAACTGGCGAAATAAACAACTGCCCTGTATATCCTAAAACCGGTAATAGAGAAGCTATAATTAACCAAATCGTATATAAAATAACCTGCAAAGCTGTTTTTCTATCTTTATTTCCGGTTGGAAGCATGTAAATGCCTGCTTTTGCATAATCATCATACAAAAACCATCCAATAGCCCAAAAATGAGGGAACTGCCAGAAAAACTGAATTAAAAATAATGTTCCGGCTTCGATACCAAATTCTCCGGTTGCCGCAACCCAGCCTAACATAAATGGAATTGCTCCGGGAAATGCACCAACAAAAACCGACAATGAAGTTACGGTTTTTAATGGTGTATATATGCTTGTATATAAAAATATTGATACTGCGGCAAACATTGCCGACTTTGCATTGATCGTGTACAACAATGCAATACCTATTATAGTAAGCAGACTTGCAACAATTAACGCTGTTACGGGAGACATTCTTCCAGAAGGAACCGGACGATTTTTTGTTCGATCCATCAAAGAATCGATATCTTTTTCAATTACCTGATTGAAAGCGTTTGAAGCTCCAACCATGCAATAGCCGCCAATTGACAAAATAATCAAAACACTCCATTTAAAAGGGTGTTCGTCATTAACTCCTAATAAATATCCGGCGATTGAAGAAAACAAAACACTAATAGCCAAGCCGGCCTTAGTTATCTCTTTGAAATCCAGAAATATTGATTTGATTGAAATTGTATTTTTAGCAGCGTTCAATACCGTAGTCTTTGTATATTTTTTTTGAGTGCTGCAAATGTACAAATTAGATTATAGAATTTGGAACTTTAAATTTAGATTTTTTCCAATAAAACCTCTACAAAATAAGAACTTTCCAATCTTTAACACTATTATTTCGAAAAATCTTATTAAAAATTCTAGTAATCAAAATACCAATTAAAAATATCTGAACGTAAACCGATAGTAAACCAGGTCGTACTTTGCTTAAATGTTGTCGCTGTTTCCTGTGTTGGATCAAAATTTCTATAAATAAAACTTCCAAACAGTTTTAAATTTGTGATTGGATTTATTAAATATCCTCCTTGGATATCAGCAATAAAAATACTCGTTTTATTTCCCTGCCCCACTTTTACACCTGTATCATACGGACGATTTTCGTCATAATCTTTATAGATATTTCCTCCATAATTAAAACTGTTTTCTGCGGTATCAAAATCCAAACCTCTTTTACCAACTGTAAATTTAGCATCGGCAAAAAGACGGCCTTTATGGTAACGGCCAATTGCGATAAATTCTTCAAAGTTTCCTCCCCATTGATGCCCGATACTTTGATTATTATGTCCGTAATTCGTAATTGGATCACTATGAGAATACACATAAGGACGAACGTGATTGTATTCTAATTGCAAAAGCAAATCTTTTACATGAAAAGCATTGTAGTATTTAGCTCCTAACTGGTAACCAAATTTATTTTTCCAGCTTTGATCTCCAGATTTCATGTCACCAATAGAGAATTCATCTAATAAAAACTGAGCGTATAAATTAACATTGTTATTCCATTTGTATTTAGATGTCATTCCTAAAAGTGCATTTCCGCTTCGTGATGATGAAGCAAACTCAACAGAACGGTAAAAAATAATAGGATTTACAAAGTTAACATCAAATCCTCTGTTGTTGGTATCTGTCCAAACTACAGATTCAAAGAAACCTAAATTCAGTTTATTCGAAACATTCCAGCTCAAATAATGATTCGCCATATATTTGCTTGCATACGTTCTGTCTACTGTTACGTCTGGACGAACATCTTTAAGCCACATATAAGTATTGGTATATTTAATTTTCCAGAAAGTCGTATTGATTTTAAAATAAGGATAAGGACTTGCTCCATCAGTTTCAAGCAAAGAACGGTATCCATCTCCAATAAAATTTCTTCCGTAACCTAATTGTAAGTCAAATATTTTACTTGGTGCAAAAGTAATATTGGCTTCCGCCAAAGGAAAATCATAAGCATCTGTTTTAAATCTCTTAGCAATTCCCATTCCCGGAATAATCGCCGGATTTCCTCCAGAAGGCTTTAATGTTTCTGCATAATCGTTGTAATAACCAGCAAATCTTCCCTGACTTTCAAAAATAGTTGTCGTAAAATTGATCTGTTTTCCTAAACCTCCTCTAAAATTAAGTGCGCGCGTATTTACATAAGAATAAGAAGCATCAAGATCTGACGCTTTTCCCATTTGTAAATCAAGAATTGGGTTTAATGCCAGCCAGTAATCTTCACCTTGAATCTGAACCAGGTTTTCATTCCAAAGCTTTCTGCCCCACCAGCCAGAAACTTTTTTCTGAAGCGATTCATTTACTGCTTTTAAATTATAATATTTTGAAACCTCAGCATAAGTATACGGTTTTGAAGCCGTATGATTATTGCTTCCTACCTGGTTCATTGCGCCATCAAACTGTGCATAATAACTATGCGAAAATGGAATATTTAAATGACTTTCAAATTCAGGCATATTGTATTTTTTGTATACAATACTGTCTAATTCCGTCATTGGTTTTTCAATTGGCTTTTCAATTTCAGATGCTGCCAAAGCTTCTGCCGCAATCTGGTCTGCGCTTTTTAAAGGAATATCAATTGAAATAGTGTATTTTGAATAAGTCGGTTTTCCGTTATAAGTCGAAGGTTTTATTTTTGGAAATTTCCCAAAAACACGTTTTGCTTCTTCAACTAATAAATCATCTGCTGCATTTACGTAAATTACTTTAAACTCACCGTTTGCATCCACTTCAAAAAGTACTTTTACTTCTCCTTTATAATTGTTTTGTTTTAAGTTTTCAGGAATTTGAAAATTATCATACACAAAGTTCTGCACTTCTCTGTAAAAACAATTTTCTAAATTTTTAGACTGAAGATTTTCGCAATGCGGAAAAACAGGAAACTGCTCTGAAGTAAAAGCAGGTGTAACATTAGTCTGCTGTGCAAAACTAAGCAAGGTAAAGAGGCTGATAATAAAAGATAAAAAAAACTTATTCACTAGATTGGGGCTTAATGATTTAATATTGATTTGTAGTATTTTTTCCGTCTGTGATCGCTTTTGCTGCCGAAGTCCCAATGCGCTTAACTCCTAAACGAATCATTTCTACTGCATCTTCATAAGAGCGAACACCGCCGGCAGCTTTTACCGGCAAAGGCGATGCGTTTTCGAGCATCATTATAATAGTTGGAATTGTGGCTCCGTTTGGCAGATTATTTTCGGTTTTATAAAAACCTGTTGATGATTTTACAAAAACAGAAGCATAATCTTCTTCTTTAAAATTCGATATAACAACATTTTTTATTAAAGCCGAAAGCTGAATAATTTCTTTATCCGTTAACGCTGCAACTTCAATAATCCATTTTACTATTTTATTGCTGGCTAATCCGATTTGGCTTCCTATTAGAATTTCTTCTTTTATTAATGAAACGTCTCCGTTTTTAAAAGCTTCATAATTGCAGACAAAATCTAAATCATCGGCACCATTTTCAATCGCTTCATTTGCTTCTTTGATCTTAGATTCCAAACTTGAATCCCCCTTCGGAAAATCTATTACGGTACCAACCAGTAAATTCGAGTTTTCTTTTAAGATCATTTCTTTCGCCAGACTCACATATTCAGGCCGAATCATGATGAGTTTAAACTTTTCCTGAATCGCTTCTGTAATTGCGTTTTTAACTACAATACTATTCCCCTCTTCCGAAATTCCGGCTTGAGCAGCAGTTTTTAAATAAGTAGAATCTAAGTATTGCTTAACATTCATAATATTGAAGTTAGATCGAATGGGGCAAAAATACATTTAAATTCAGAAAAAATACTGTTTTAAAAGCTTGATTTTATGCCAATAAAAAACCCACCGAAGTGGGTAATTATATTCTTATATTTTATCGATTTGTTTTTTAAAAGCTATCGCCGAAAAAACGCCTACGAATGCACCTAATGCATTTGCTAAAACATCTGTTACATCTGATGCTCTAGTTATTGTCATTACACCTTGTAGAATTTCGATTGTTATTCCGAAAAAAACAGAAAAGATAAACGAAATCAAATACGCTTTGTAATCGTTAGCATCTTTTCCTTTAAGCTCTTTCTTAAAGAATAGGATCCAGGAAATCGTAAAACCAAAATGAAAACAAAAATGCACAATCTTGTCAATACTCGGAAAATTAACCTGCGGAATATTGCTTGAATCTATTAAACAAAAATACGCAATGATTCCGGAGCAGATAATTGCCCAGATTAACAATAATTGTTTAGGCACCGATAAGTTCTTTATAAGCTTCGTCAGATAATAAACTATCTATTTCTGATGCATCAGCAATTTTAATTTTAATCATCCATCCAGCTCCGTAAGGATCAGAATTTACAGTTTCAGGAGCGCTTTCTAAATCTTCATTAAAAGCAATAATTTCTCCAGTTAAAGGCAAGAACAAATCAGAAACTGTTTTTACAGCTTCAACTGTTCCAAAAACCTCATCTTTATCAAGTGTCTGATCTAAAGTTTCTACTTCAACATACACGATATCCCCTAACTCTTTTTGTGCAAAATGAGTAATTCCTACAGTCGCAACATCTCCTTCGATGCTAACCCATTCGTGATCTTTTGTGTACTTTAAATTTGCTGGTATGCTCATAATAGTATGTTTGAAAATTGATATTTTAATAATTCAGCAACAAATGTAATAATCTTCTAATAAATTCTCGATTATAAACCTAAATTTAATTTCCGAAATTATATCGAAGCGTAAAACCAGATCGAATGTTCGTTAACGGGAATGATGTTGAAATCACTGCCTTAGAGAACGAATGATCATAATAGAATATTGCCGTAAGGTTTTTACTGAATGAATAATCTGCTGTTAATTTTAATGACCAGATATTTTGTCCGGCCGCTAATTGATTGTTATCATAATCTAAGTAACGAACTAAAGTTTGATTGTTTCTAAATGAAAAATCAGCTTTTATGTTGATGTCACTTTTAATAATTCCTGTTGGATTATCAGCAAGTCTTGATGAAAATATAACGTCTTTAAATCGATATCCTAAACCAACTACATATTCAATCCCTTTAACTTCTGTCAATAAATTATTGTCAAAACTCATTGATAATGCTCTGTCTTTTTTAATTTCAGAAAGAACTCTCAGCGAGCTTTTCAACTCAAAATCCATTCTGATTAACGGGCTGAACTGTTCTACCAAGTTGATATTCGACATAATAATTTTATTGAAGAAATTGGTATTAACGTCCTGCACTGTTGGCGTATCATTATAATCAAAATTTGATCTAAACTGATTGATTGTATACGATGCTCTATAATTATGCTGTAATGAAAAACGCTTGAATTTATCTTTGAAATATTTATAGCGCATTAGCCCATTGTACTTAATACTCCAGTTTGGAATTGGGAAACTTCTAAATATGTCTGTTGACGAATTAGAAGCATCATTTCCTGCGTACGCTGCAAGGAATGACGGCAATAATACAGCCTGGTTACTCTTCGTATATCCTATTGGATATCCTTCATTGGCAGTATAAATTGCATAATTTGGAGCGGTCGGTGCCGGAATTGGATTGTTCACATCTCCATATCTTGGAATCTCAACTCCTGAACCGTAATGCTGCTCTGCCAAACGGTTTGCAATTATTAAACGGTTATTTCTAAAATCATCAAATGCCGCAGACTCGTTTTCGTTGCTAGTTTGAAAAGCTGTTTTTATCAATACTGTCGAAATAGAAAACATTCCATAAGTATAAGGAGACAATGGCATATATTCACGAGTTGTTGGATCAACACTATATTGTTCTGAAGTATTTTCAGAATAAGAACGGTCCATCGATAAATCAACTTTTAAATCTGGCAGTAAATCAATATTAGCCGTAACCTTCAATAGTTTATTAGTAACCTGCGAATAGCTTTGGTTGAAATCCTGATAAGTTGTTAACCATCCGTTTTTAGCGGCTTCGTAACGTACATCATCCTGACTTCCGAAAATAAATCCTAAAGATGGTTTAGACGTTCCTAAGAAACCAATACTTGGCGTATAACCAGGTAAAACAGTTCCGCTGTTTTTGGTATAATTAATCTGTACATTTTTAAGACTTGTTAATACTCCTATTAAGCCATCGTAAAACGGACTGCTGCTTACTACTGGTTTAGCTGTATTTACAATTTTTTCTCCCGGTTTTGGCGGTGCCGTTGGTTT
Source organism: Flavobacterium sp. 2755 (assembly GCF_031455715.1). Taxonomy (NCBI): domain Bacteria; kingdom Pseudomonadati; phylum Bacteroidota; class Flavobacteriia; order Flavobacteriales; family Flavobacteriaceae; genus Flavobacterium; species Flavobacterium sp. 2755. Next base: position 19,115 of record NZ_JAVDTG010000012.1, on the reverse strand, counting down.
AGGTTTCGCTTGTTTTTTTGCACCAGGAACTAAACCTAAATACTTATACAACGTAGCCATGGTTAAGGTTGTTGTAAGCGTATTTGAGTTCGCATTTTGAATTGTATTTCCTAAATTATAAATAGTACCTGTATTAGGATCTTCGTATTCAGAAAACGCTGTTGATGAACGCTGCCAGTTATAATCTGCCGTATAAGAATAACTCGCTTTTACAAAACTAAAAATTGGAATTTTGTTAATTGGAATCTCATAATTCAAGACCAATTGTTGTGCGTGCTGGTTTGGCGTTCCAATATCGAAGTAATCATCCCAGATATTAAAATCTTCTTTTGGAGTATTATCATCATTTAAGAAGTTTCGAACAATGTTATTTGATGTTGCACTATAATTAAGCTTTAAAGATTTAGTTAAATTAAAACCAAAACCATATTGATAATTAAAGGCAAAATTTCTTCTGTAAAGCGGATCAAGTCCTATACTACCATCTGTTAATTCAACTTCTCTAAACTGCTGACGATTGCTTTGTCTTAAAATATTAGAGTTAAAAGATATATTTGAAGGAAGATAATTAAAGTTGAAATCACTTAGTAATTTCCAGTAATCACTTTTCTTCATGAATTTAGTACTCTTAAACGGAACAACTTCTTTTGGCTGGAAAGTATAAGCATAGTTTACAGCCGAATTTGATTGTTCGTCTTCATAGCTTTCAACTTCATAATCGTGACGTTCTACCTGATTGTACGATTGTGAGAATGTAAAGTTTTCGACATCATAAACATGAGGTTTTTGCTCGGCTGCCCTGTCTTTTCTTACTCCGATAAAGTTGATACTTTTACGTTTTGTATAATCTACAGCACGAGTTCTAATATTGTCTTTTTCTGCCTGATCTGTCGTTTCTCTAATTAATTGATCTAACTTAATATCTTGGTTAAACGGATCATATTCCGGAGTAATTACTTCTTCGCCAATGGCATAATTAAATGGCAGGTTAATTCCCCATTTTTTAGGCAGTAACTTTCCTATGTTTAAATTAGTAACAATGTTATACTGCTGAATATCTTCACGACTGCGTTCGTTTGCTCCCTGCTCTAAAGATCCGAAACCAATTGTACTTTTTCTACCCGTTGCAGAAAGTGTAGCAAGATCGGCCATATTGGTGTCGACATTTAATATCGCTGCCATACCGCCTTTGTTTTCTAAATCAGACATACGAAGTTCGTTAAACCAAACCTCTCCTTTAATATCTTTATGATCTGCCCTACTTTTTACTCCGACCATTAAATTTCGAACTAAACCGAAGTTAGGATTTCCTTTAATACCTAAAGTTAATCTGTCGCTTCCGTCACCACCTTCAGCATCAGGGTCATTATCCGGATAATAAATACCATTGACATCTCTTTTAGTAGAATTGATGTCAATGCTCATCCCTTTGATTTTCATTTTGGTCAGCAATTCGAGCGCCAAATCAATATCATTTTCTTCCATCCAAACCTGATCTGGACTTATGTTACAAGATGCTCCTGTTGGAGTTACTTTTAACGGAATTTCTACTTGATAAAAGTTTTGTGTAAAGTCATTTCCAAAACGAATGAAACCTACCATTTCATCATTTTCAAGTGTGTTTTCACGTGGTAAAGATTCTGCGTGTAAAAACATTTTCAGTTTTTTATACTGACGCATATCGACACTTACGTTTTTGAAAACTGCTCTCGAATCCTGATATTGTAAACCAGAACCCGCAACTCTAACTGCTAATGCCTGTTCGTTTTGATTAATAACCGTGTTGTTATTGTACAACTGTTCTCTTTGTACTCCCGGCGGAATTACATAGTTAACTGGACATTTATTGCTGTTCTCCTGAATGTTTACCGCTGCAACATCAAATTCTACAGTAGAATCTTCTGGTTTTGGGTGATTAACATCTAGTGTTCCTGTGTATCTTCTCCATTCCCCTCTTACTAAATCTAAAGCACCAAAACGTACTGTTGCCTGGCTGCTAAATCCAGTCATGAACATACGCATGAAACGAATAGATCTAAAGTCTGTAATGTTTCCAATAGTGTTTTGCGGCTGAGAAACCGGAATTTTAAACTGAATCCATCTCGCAGTCGTAGTTCCTCCATTTGGTAATTCTATAGGTCCTAAATCACCTGGCTCACGAATGTCTGTAATGTAATTTTGACCAATCTGCATTCCTGGTTTAATATCAATACTATATTCATAATAGGCATTGATTGTACTCATCGTGTTGTCACGGTTAATATCTTCAACATCCGGCAAAGTTGTAGAACCACGATTAGGATCATCGATGCTTACCGCAGAGTTTCCTTCTGTACCGTTATAATTTTTATAGCGCTCTAAAACACCTCCGTCTGTATTTAAATAATAAGTATAATCATCTGCAGCGGGATCTGCCTCGCCTGCATAATTGGTATAAATTTGCCCTTCTTGAGAACTTGGTAAACCATCTAAACCAATATCCTGATTCTTTCTATTATCAGGATTGGTATCAAAAGCATATATTAAAGATTGCGAAGCCGGAACATCACCCCAAAGAGGCCTCGGATTAACCTTAATCTGGTCTGGTCCTAGTCCGTTTTCGTATTGTTTTCTTCCGTCTTTTAAAACATCTTCAGAGATTTCTCCTAAGTTGAAATAAATTTTACCTGTATTATTTGCCGGAGCTTCTGAGTTTCCAACATATGGATCAAGAACCCAAAACTGAATATATTCGACATTTCCCTGCTCAAAATTGGTTGAATTTAAAGCACGCATAATTCCACCAAAATTTGTTGTTGGACTGGTTGTCGCAAAATCAGGATTATTATTATACGGACCTCTTTCAGATGGATAATACGTTAAATCGAGTGTGTTAACAACCTGTATCTGTCCTTGCGCAATATCGGTATTTGGATACAACTCTCGGCTGTAAATTCTTCTTGTTGTATTTAATGATAAATCATCATTTGAGATTCCGGATGGTTTTGAGGTATAAAATACAGGGTCAATTGTATACCAAGATAATTTTGCTCTTTTATAACCGTAACTTAAAGTATTTGAAATTGCATTAAAAGTATTATCTCCATCATTATTAATAAATGGAACAGAAGATAAACTCCATGCATAAGCAGAACGCATATCTATGGTTGACTGCGAACCTTCAAAATCGTCAACATAAATTGTTGCTTCTCCTTCAAAATCACTGGCTTTTGGCGCATCTGGTTTTAAAAATGCAATTTCACCACGAATAGATAAATTCGAAGGAACATCTGTATCAACATTTGGAAGCTTGTTTGCTAATCTGGTTAAGAATGGAACTTCTGTTGAATAGTTTCCGTTGAATCCAAAAATAGTATTGTTTACAGATTCCTGACCATAACTTGATTTTTGAGTAAATGGTCTTTCTGTCATTTTTAAGAAAGTTCCACCTACTACAAATTTATCCGAAATTTTATGCTCTACGTTTAATCCCATAAATCTTCGAGTCTGCTGTCCGAAGATGGAGTTATTTTCTAACGAAACTTCAATTGGTGTATTTGATGCTTGTAATGAAGGATCAAGAATTTGAACCCTTCCTAATTGATAATCGACACTATAGTCGATTCCTTCAACCAGAACTCTTCCGGCTGCTGTAACGACAACAGAACCTTGCGGTACATTGAATGCTCCAATAGGAATTCCGTTACTTCCAGATGATTTGTATTTTCCTCTTAATAAGAATTTGTTTTTATCACTATCCTGCAATGCACCCGCTTGTGTATTTCGGTACATATTTCTAAACACGTACTTCTGCTGGTTTGCATTATAAGTTGATGGATCGTTATAATTCTGACCTCCATCTTTTAATTTGTCAAATATAAGTTCCCCAAAAGGCTCTTTTGTGGTAAATATGATTCGTCCGTTTTGAACATCGACCGTAACACCCGGAATATAATCGAAGAAACCATCTCCTCCAGCTTGCGGATCGTTATTATAATTTAAACGATCTAAGTTGAAAACATTTAATAATGGGGTATTTTCTACCTTCATATCCGATGTTGGGTTTGAAGGAAAACTTGATCCCTGAACCGGCGTAATATAATTTATTGGCGAAGGGTCTGTGTAAAGAATATTTAACCTGAAATCGTCTTGTTTAATTTGATATGCTTGTGGAATTTGATAAACGTTTTTCATCATCAGGTTCCAAACCGGATTTTGAACGTTTGTCAAATTACTTTTCAGCATTTTTAAAACTAAACTCTGCGTAATAATTGCCTGATTTGCGTTGTTATTTCCTGTTACAACTGTTCCATCAACACCATCACTACCAAATTCTCCAACCTGATACACTTTTCCTCCAATTGTATATTCGAAGGCAACGGCAAGAATTTCATCATTTGCCAAACGCTGCTGCAAAGAAAGATATCCTAACTGTGGATTAAATGTATATTCTGCCGTGGTTAATTTTCTGGCATTTTCTAAAACAGAATAATCTGTTGCTTCACTTACGTTTGTATTGTTGAACCCTGCTTTTGCGGTTACAATTTCTCTAATTTTAGAATTCAGGAAAGAACTTGCCTGACCTATTGTTGCCGGATCGTACTTATTGTTATTGTTATCCGTTGGCGAATCTATAGGATTATTGAAAAATCCTGTAGTTGAACCAATAACTACAACTTGATTATCTGGAATTCCTGTAATTTGAGCTTCACCTAAATCCTGAAGCGCAATAATGTTCCTCAGGTTATTATTATTTGTGCTTACACGATTTTGTTTATTGGTTACCCAAACTTCTAATCTTGTAATCTGCACACGGCTGTCAATAAATGGATATTTTTTTAATGATGCATCGTACTTATTTCTAAAGTACTGAGATAAGAAAAAGTGACGATCGCTATCGTAGTCTAAAGCATATAAATCAAAGTTTTGAACCGTTCCTCCGTTTTCTGCAACTACACTTTTTGTTTGTGATTTTTGTTCGGAGAAAACCCCTGTAATGGTTGTTTTTCCAAATTGCAATTGTGCTTTTACCCCAAATAAACTTTGTGCTCCACGTATTAGCGTACTATTCAGCGGCATGCTCACGTTACCTACTTCTACTTTTTGAATAATATCATCTTCTGAAGGAGTATACGCTAACTTAAATAAGTTTTGAAATGCAAATGTTGATTGGGTATCATAATTGGCATTTACTTCTAATCTGGTTCCTACTTTCCCCATTAAACTCATACTGATACGCTGATCAAAATCGAATGTAAGACTTGATCTGTTTCGAGGTGAGAATGAAGGGTTGTCTTGTTTGGTGTAACGAACACCTAAATCCATTTCGACAGAACCTGTAGGTTTTACATCAATAGTATTACTTCCAAAAACGCTTTCGAAAAGACTTGAATTGATATAGTATCTTGGCAATAAGTCTTTTTTAGCAGCTTCGGCCCCGGTTTTTTTACCGTCGATTGCATCCGCCTTTTTTCTAAAATAATCTCTTCGTGATTCTTTTAGAACTAAATCTTCATATTCTTTAGGAGTTAAAACAATAGGATAATCGATTGAAAAACCATCAACCGAACTGGTGTAAATATATCGATCTGTAATGGGATCGTATTTATAAGCCGAAAGTATGCTTGGAGGATTATCGATCTCGAGCTTCCCTACAGAAAACTGAGTTTTAGTTGTATCTTGAACCGCCGGATTTACTTGTGATCGTATAACATTACCACAAAATAAAACCAGTAAAAAAATACAAATTTTACGCATACAATTGGTTATAAAAAATTGGTTTTATAAGCTTTTTAAAGCCTTTTTGATGATCGTTTCTACAGTAGCTTCCGGATCTTCTTTGACGATCTTTTCTACTACTTTTTCTGAAGTTTTTCGAACGAAACCTAAAACTTCCAAAGCAGATAACGCTTCATCTCGATTTGTATTGTTTTGAACTACTGAAACTTCATCCAAATCGTACAACTTTAACACTTTTTCCTTCAAATCCAGTATTACTCGCTGTGCAGTTTTATTTCCTATTCCTTTTATGGATTGAATTAAACCAACATCTCCTGAGGCAATTGCATTAATAATTTGTCTTGGTTCTATTGAAGAAAGCATTGTTCGTGCAATGTTTGCCCCAATTCCCGATACAGACAAAAGCATTCTAAATATTTCTCGCTCAGATTTTTCTACAAATCCGAATAAAGTATGCGCATCTTCTTTGATTTGAAGATGCGTATACAATTTTATAAAATCAGCATTAGGGATTAATGAAAAAGTATGTAACGAAATATTTACGTGGTATCCTACTCCACCGCAATCAATTACAACTTCTGTGGGATTTTTTTCAACTAATTTCCCCTGCAAATGTGCTATCATAGTATTATTAATAAGTATCAAATATAATAAAAATGCAATAAAAATAAGACAATATTATTTGATCCTTATTTAATGCTGCTATTGAGCCAATTTATTTTTTTTATTTTCTTTTTCCTGAGCGTCGATAACAGCGATTGCTGCCATGTTTACCATTTCTTCAACGCTTGCTCCTAATTGAAAAATGTGAACTGGTTTATTCAATCCCATCATAATTGGTCCAATAGAAGCTGATTTATTCAACTCTTTCATCAACTTATAAGTGATATTTGCTGACTCTAAGTTAGGGAATATCAGTGTATTTACTTTCTTTCCTGCTAATTTAGAAAAAGGGAATTTCTCCTGAAGCATTTCTGAATTTAAAGCAAAGTCTGCCTGAATTTCACCATCTACGACCATCTCAGGGTGATTTTTATGCAAATACGCCACAGCATCTCTTACTTTTGAAGCATTTTGATGTGATGATGAACCAAAGTTTGAATACGAAACCATTGCAATAACAGGTTCAATTCCGAACATTTTTGCTGTTTTAGCAGTCATCAAGGCAATGTTCACTAAATCTTCAGAAGATGGGTTAATGTTTATTGCCGTATCTGATAAAAACATTGGCCCGCGAGACGTTAACATCATGTTTGCTGTTGCCACAAGTGAAGCTCCGTGTGCTTTTTCAATTAATTGAAGCATTGGTTTTACTACGCTTGGGTAACTTCTTGAGTACCCAGTAACAAGAGCATCTGCTTCGCCTTCGTTTACCATCATGGCTGCGAAATAGTTTCTTTCGCGCATGAATTTTTGAGCATCAAGCAATGAAACCCCTCTGCGTTCTCTTGTTTCCCAGTATGAAGCTGCAAATCTGTTACGTCTTTCTTCTTCTTCGTTTGTTTTAGGATCAATGATTTCTAATTCAGCATCAAAACCTAATTCTTCTTTTAATTCTAAAATAGTCTCTCTACTTCCTAATAAAACTGGGATACCAATTCCGTCTTCGTGTACAATTTGTGCTGCTTTTAATACATTTAACTGATCTGCCTCAGCAAAAACAATACGTTTAGGATCTAATTTAGCACGGTTTGTAATTAAACGTACCATTTTATTATCATTACCCATACGTTCGCGAAGCTTATCTTCATAAGCAGCCCAGTCTGTAATAGGATTTTTTGCTACTCCAGATTCCATTGCTGCTTTTGCAACAGCAGGTGCTACAACGGTAATTAATCTTGGGTCGAATGGTTTTGGGATGATATATTCTTGTCCGAAACCTAATTTTGTTGCTCCGTAAGCTACGTTAACCTGTTCTGGAACTGGTTCTTTTGCTAAAATAGCTAATGCTTTTACAGCGGCCATTTTCATAGCTTCGTTAATTTTTGTAGCACGTACATCTAACGCTCCTCTAAAAATGTAAGGAAATCCTAAAACGTTATTTACCTGATTAGGAAAATCAGAACGGCCTGTAGCCATAATAACATCTTTACGAGTTTCTACAGCTAAATTATAATCGATTTCCGGATTTGGATTTGCCATTGCAAAAACAATCGGGTTATCTTTCATTGTCAATAACATTTCTGGCGAAAGAATATCTCCAGATGATAATCCGATGAAAACGTCAGCTCCTTTTACAGCTTCTGCTAATTCAATTTTTGGACCGTCGATTGCATATTTTAATTGTAAGTCTGATAATGAAGGATTGTCTTTTGTTAAAAGTCCTTTACTATTATACATTAAAACATTCTCCACTTTCACACCTAATAATACGTATAAATCTGTACAAGCAATTGCTGCAGATCCTGCTCCGGAAACTACTACTTTTACATCTTCGGCTTTTTTTCCTGCTAATTCAAGCGCGTTGATTAAAGCTGCAGAAGAAATAATTGCAGTTCCGTGCTGGTCATCGTGCATTACCGGAATATCTAATTCTTCTATTAATCTTCTTTCGATTTCAAAGGATTCCGGTGCTTTGATATCTTCAAGATTAATACCTCCAAAAGTTGGAGCAATATTTTTTACAGTCTGAATAAATTCTTCAACGTCTTTTGTACCAACTTCGATATCAAAAACGTCAATATCAGAGAATATTTTAAACAACAAACCTTTTCCTTCCATTACAGGTTTTCCTGCTTCCGGGCCTATGTCTCCAAGACCTAAAACAGCTGTACCGTTTGAGATTACGGCTACTAAATTTCCTTTTGCTGTGTATTTGTAAACATCATCAATGTTTTCTGCAATTGCTAAACAAGGCTCAGCAACTCCTGGCGAATAAGCCAGCGATAAATCTCTTTGGGTTGCATATTTTTTTGTTGGAACTACCTGAATTTTTCCTGGAGTTGGCTCTGAGTGATACAGTAACGCCTCTCTTTTTTTACTCTCTTTGTTCATTATTTTAGCTTTTATTCTAGCTTACAAAGATATAAGTCTTAGTTTTAAAATGGGGCGTTTTGGTTCTTTCTTTTGTTAAAATATCAAAATCGAGAAGTCAAAAAAAATAGTCCGAGCTGTATCGGACTATTGAAAAAAGTATTTTAATAAGCGTATTTACTGTGATATGTAAGAGTTTAAGTGATTAATAGTGTCTTTTTGAATTTCGATAATTGCCTTAACAACATCGCTAATTGAAATAATTCCCACTACTGTTCCATCTTCTAAAACAGGAAGATGTCTGATTCTTTTTGAACTCATGAGTTCCATGCAGTCTTCGATATTATTTGAAAGCAGTACCGAGAAAACATTGCTTTCCATAATTTCATGTACAAAAGTTTCTTTTGAAGATTTGTCTTTTAAAACAATTTTTCGAGCATAATCCCTCTCAGACAAAATTCCTTTTAAATCGTTTCCGTCAATAACAAGAATGGCGCCTATATTTTTATCGCCCATTACTTTTAAGGCTTCAAAAACGGTTGTTGTTGAACGTACGGAATATACATTCCTTCCTTTTGCATTAAGTATTTGATGTACAGTCATATCTGAAAAATTTTAGATTTATAAAGTTAAAATAAAAACAAATACGATGCGCAACGAAATCGATTTTTTAAAATCCCAACTTGTTCATTTTAAACAAAATACACAAAAATTGGAATTTTCAAAATTATACGCTAAAGAAAGAAAAGATTTACAAAGTTTTTTTGTAGAAAAATAGTTTTTTTAACGTTTTTAAGTATTGGTTATAAAATATGAATTTCATTATATATTCCTGTTTTTGTCGACGAACAAATGTCCCCATGGGACAAAATGCATGTTGGATATTTTTTTTTGCTACCGACCAGTCACTCCTAACGGAGTGTTTCGTAGAAATTAAATATTAGATGAAATTCATTAGAAGTTAAATATCTGTAAAATCAGATGTTACAATTTGTATGGAATACTCCGTTAGGAGTAACTGGTTGGTAGAAAAAATGAAATCATTCATCCAATAATTTCCCGTAGGGAGATATGAAACAATATTATAAGTATAGTCTCTACGAGACAAAATGTACGACGATATTTTACAATAGCTACCGATATATAATTTCTACGAAATATTAAATGATGACAAAACCGAATATAAATCTTTAGGAAATACTCCATTAGGAGTTAAATATCGGTAGAAAAAGAAAATACACCCATCCAAATATATCCCGTAGGGATTATATAAAAAACAATATGAAATGTTATAGTCTCTACGAGACAAAATACATGGCGATATTTTACAATAGCTACCGATATGTAATTTCTACGAAATATTAAATGATAGCAAAACCGAATATAAAATTTTTAGGGATACTCCGTTAGGAGTTATATATCGGTAGAAAAAAAGAAATCCCAATCCAAAAATATCCCGTAGGGATTACATAAAATCTCAAAAACTTATGAACCCGACATATATGTCGTCGTTTCTTTTTTTACATTTTAATAAATTTGGTTTTGAAAAAAAATAGGAAAAATTTTACATTACATATTATCGTATGTTAAAAATAATAATTAGAAAACGCACCTTGCAGAAAATAAAACAACGTCATCAGAAGAATTAAAAAAGTTTAAATATGTAACTATTTACAATTAAAAATATCCTATCATGGAAACGAATGAAATTAAAAATTTAGAACGATTAGAAAAATTAACTGCCTTATATTTTCGTACCCTAAAACCAGCTAATGATAAAACAGAAAATAATGTCGCTCAAATTAAATTTTCAAATTATTTTGAACTTGGCTGTGTTATAACCAATATGTTAAAAATGTGCATTTTGACATTAGACCAACAAGCAGATAAAATTTCGGAAATAAATAAAAATCCAGTTAATGTATCTCTAATTTTAGAAACCGTTTTAGAAATGTTTCCTTTAGATGAATTTGAGTTTTTAAGTGAAATTAGCGACATGTTTATTCCGAAAAATAACAATATCAATTCATAAATAAAAAGCCCTTTTCTGGATTTGAAAAGGGCTTTTTTTATATTATAAAATTACATACTTGTAATTATAAATTCGCTTCGTCTGTTTTGCTGATGTTCTTTCTCAGTACATTTTACACCATCGGCACAATTATTTACCAGCTGAGTTTCTCCGTATCCTTTTGCTGTTAAACGGCTTGGATCAATTCCTCTTTGTTCCAGCCAGTTTTTTGAAGATTGTGCTCTTTTATCTGATAAAATTTGATTGCTTTCTGATGATGAACGGCTGTCTGTATGCGAACGAATATCAATTTTTATGTTTGGATATTGTTTTAGTATATCAACGATTTTTTGCAGTTTAGGTTCAGATTCTTTTTTAATTGTTGCTTTACCTAAATCGAAAAAGTTCATTGGTATGTTTAAAAGTTTTACCAAATCGGTTCCTATTGTAATGTTAACTTTAACTGGTTTGATAGAGTTTCCTTTTATTACAACCGGCATTGCTTTTACAATTGGTTTTGGTTTTTGTTCTAAAGCTATTGGCAGCGTAGTTGAACCTGTTGCTTTTTTTAGTGCAATAGAAACTTCTTTAAACAAATAATCTTCTTTTGATGTTTTGATGAAATATTTTTTCCCGCATCTTACATCGGCGAAAGCATAATTTCCGTTTGCATCTGATTTTGTTTCAACAGCAGTTTTACCAGCTTCATCAAATAAAATCAAATTAACATTTGAAAGCGGTTCGTTTGTTTCCTGATCTGTAACGATTCCTGATAATTGCTGCTCACAGATTAGTCTGCGGTTTTCTGTGAAACGATAAATATCATCAAGTCCGTGGCCGTTTACTCTGTTTGAAGAGAAAAAACCGTTTCTGTTTTTACTATTAATTATAAAAGCAAAATCGTCTTGTTTACTATTTACTGGTTCTCCAACATTTAGTACTTCATCAAATACACCTTCTTTCGTTATTCTTGAAACATAAATATCAAGTCCGCCTAAACCTGGTCTTCCGTCGCTGGCAAAATAAAGTTCGTTTTCATCTGAAATAAAAGGAAACGTTTCTCTTCCTTCTGTATTAATTTCAGGTCCTAAATTTTCTGGTGTTCCAAAAGTTCCATCAGCAGCTATACTTACTTTGAATATATCCGAAAGGCCGAATGTTCCCGGCATATCTGATGCAAAATATAATGTTTTTTCATCAGGACTTAAGGCTGGATGCGCCACGCTGTATTCGTCACTATTAAAAGGAAGTTCCTGAACTTCTTTCCATTCGTTATCAATTAAAACTGCTTTATAAAGTTTTAAAAGTGTAATGTTCTTTTCGTTTTGTCTTCTTTTACCGTTTACAGAATTGTTTCTGGTAAAATACATGGTTCGTCCGTCTTTTGTAAAAACCGGAGTCGATTGATTGAAGTTTACTTTTAAATTCTTTTTGTGAAATAATACTGGTTTTTCGATACTTCCGTCAGCATTTAACTCTACTGTATATAATGTAGAAATGGCTTTGTTTGTCCATTTAAAATTCTTTTTGATGATCGCACCCGTATCTCTTGCAGATGTAAATACTAATTTATTGTCTAAAATTGTACTTCCGTAATCTGAATCTTTTGAGTTAACTCCGGCATCAGCAATATCAAATCGGCCTGAATTTGCTTTGATATCTTCCAGGTAACTTTTGTTCTTTAAAAACAAAATGGCTCTTTTATCTGAAGGTGCTTTTTGGCTGAATTTTTCTAAAACTTCATCGGCTTTACGATAACTCCCAATTGATTTTAAGCATTGAGAATATTTGTACATATACTCCGCTTCCTGATTTTCATTTAAATTGAATAGTTCCTGATAGTAGTTTAGGGCTTCTTCTAATTCTCCTATGAAATAGTAGGAATTACCAAGTCTTTGAAATATTCTTTCTTCTTTAACTCCTTTTTTTACTAAACTTTCGTACGCTTTTATAGCATCCGCGTAAGCGTAATTATCATATTTTTGATCTGCATTTTTTATACTGGCAGTTTGTGCATTTGCATTGATGAAAAGGCAAAAGAACAAAAAGGAATAAATTAAATTTTTCATCTTCATATTTAAATATTAAAAGAATCTTGGTGAAGTTAGTTTGCTGTAGTTATTGAAGAAATCAAAACGAAGGAAAATTTCATGTGATCCTGAATTGTATTTTTGTAAACGTGTGGTTTCATGATCGTAACCGTATCCTATATACATTCCTCTTGTAACCTGAAAACCTGCCATTGCACTTACAGATGCACTCCAACGGTAAGCAAGACCTACAACAAATTTATTTTTAAACATAAAATTTCCTGAAACGTCTACCTGCAAAGGTGCGCCTTCTACCATTTTTGTTAACAATGCCGGTTTGAATTTTATGTATTCTAAACGATCTAAATTGAAAACATAACCTGCCATGAAATAGTAGTTAATTTTTTCTTTGAATATGGCAACATCGTTATCATCGTATCTGTTTGTTTCGATAAAATTTGGAACTGATAATCCTAAATAAGCACGATCTGAATGCCAGTAAATTCCGGCTCCAATATTTGGTGTAAACTTGTTTCTTAAATCCTGAAACATTTCATCATTTTGATCTTCGTAGCTTAATTTACTTGCATCAAGATTAAAAAGATTGGCTGTTGCTTTAATACCAAATGAAAGTTGAAATGATTCTGAAGTTGGAACGCTATAAGACAAATCTGCCGATAAAGTGTTTTCAGTCGTTGGTCCAATTTTATCATTTACCAGCGAAACCCCTAATCCTAATTTACTATTGTCCAGAGGTGTATTTACAGAAAAAGTACTTGTTACCGGTGCTCCCTCAAGACCAACCCATTGTGTACGGTATAAACCGAAAGCACTTAATACGCCGCGCGAACCTGCATATGCCGGATTGATTTCGATTGTATTATACATATATTGTGTGAATTGAGAATCTTGCTGAGCAGAACACACAATTGTAAAAAACATGAAAATTAAGCCTAATTTTTTCATTTATAAGAGTTTTAAAAACGGCTTAGCTTGTACTAAGCCGTTTGTAATTTTTATTTATTGATATATAAATAACCTGATTTTTCGTGAGGGTTTGAACCGCTGTCTTTATATTTTAGAATATAGAAATAGGTTCCTACTGGCAATCCTTCTGATTGTTTCATAGTTGTACGCCCTTCTGAATATCCTTTAAATACTCTGTCTTCATTGTTGTATCCAGATTTTTCGAAAACCAATACTCCCCAACGGTTGTAGATTTCTACTGTATTATCTGGGTAGCATTCTATTCCCTGAATGTAGAATCGCTCATTTTTACCATCTCCATTTGGAGAGAAACCTTTCTTAACATCAATTTCACAACCATTTAATGTTATCACTGTAGGTTTGTCTCCATTTATTCCATCATTATCTGAAAGATCTTCAACTACTACTCCTTTTCCACTGCTTCCTTTAACACTTGCCTGATTTGTAACTTTTCCGTTATTAATATCGGTTTGTGTTATTTTATAAACTGCTGTAAAGTTTGTATCGTTTGATTCGCCAACTGCTAAGCTGATAGCTTGTCCTGAAACGATTACTCCCGGCAGTGGATCTGAAATTGTAATTCCTGTTAACGGTACATTTCCTGTGTTTGTTACTTCAAATTTGTATGTAATTGTTTCGCCTGCATTTGCAATGTCGTTATGATTATCATCATTGAAGACTGCTGTTTTAACAATTGCAATTCCCGGAACTTCTACAAAAACTGTCAATGTTGCTGTAGCACAATTTGTAGTCGTTGCTGCTTTTTCACAAATTTGATATGTAATTTGATACGTTCTGCCTGGTGTATTTGGTTTTACATTTACGGTTCCGTCTGCATTAAATTCAAAATTGTTATCACCAGATGTGTTTGTAATAGTAACATCTGCAGGATTAATTGCTAATCCGTCTAATAAATCATTATCCAGAACATTTATGAATTCAAGAGAACCATTAATTCCATCAACCGATATTACTCCGTCATTGTTTGCAACAATTGGTTTTGTTGGTGTAACTGGAATAACTGTATTCAAGACTTCAATAGTTACAACTGCCTGACTGCAATTAGATGAACTTAAAGCATCGCATATTTGATACGTCAAATGATACGTTCCTGTTGGTGTTCCAGCTTTAATACCAATTGTACCATCTGCATTTAAAGTTAAATTAGCATCTGGAGTAACTGTACTTAAAATTACGTTTGCTGGAATAACTGCTGCTCCGTTATGTGTATCATTGTTAAATACATTTATACTAGGAGTTTCTCCTTTGCTTACATCGATTGGTCCTGCTGTATCATTATTTGCCTGGATAGCAAAAGTTGGTCTTGCATTACAATCTCCTGTAGCTGCCGGGTAATTTACCGGCACGCTAACTGTTGGATTTAATGAGAATACCATTGTAACACCTGGTCTTGTTTTCTCAAATCCATCAGCACCTTCTGTCCATTGACCGTTTGTATTTATCCATCCCGGCCAGTCTACTCCGTTTCCGCTGCCATCGATTACTGCACCCGGCCATAAAATATTTCCGCTTAATGGTAAGTTAGTTTGAGTCGCCACTACATTATTTGCACTATCAACCCATTGAATTGTTAACAAATTAGTAGGTGTGAAATTATCTGCTACAACATTATATGTCACATAAGGAACGTTATTCAAGCAATAACTGCTTGCTGTTACTGTCATTGTTGGTTCATCAACTGTTACTTTAATCGAAGCCGAACTACAATTTGTTGGATTCAGTTTTTCACAAATTTGATAAGTCAATTCATATGTTCCTCTTGGTGCATTTGCTACCAATGTTACTGTTCCGTCAGGGTTCAATGTTAAGAATCCTGTTGGATCTGGAGTTACAATTGAAAGGTTCATATCATTTGCAACAACTGGTAATCCGTTGTTAGTATCATTATCAAAAACATTAATAATGGTTTGCGGATGATTTACTCCAACTACTGATCCTACTACATCATCAATCGCTTGTAATAGTGCTCCACTAATTACCACAACTTTTGAGATTACAGTATCACAGTTTGTTGGGTTGCTCACCTCACAGATGCTGTATGTAACATCGTAAGTTCCTGCTGGTGTATTTGGTGCAACCGTTACTGTTCCGTCTGCGTTTAATGTTAATCCTGTCGGAAGCGTTCCTACTGCTGTCAATGTTACCTGACCTGCTGAAGTGCCGATCACAGCCGGGTTTCCGTTTAACGTATCGTTATTTATTAATGATACTGTTGTGCCTCCAAGGTTTCCGTTAATCGCTGCTGTAGTTTCAGTTACGGCATCAATTACCGGTGTTGGTGCCGGTGCCCCTACTGTTACACTTACGGTGTTTGAACTGCAGTTTGATGGGTTTAGCTTCTCACAGATGGTGTAAGTCAACTGATAAGTACCTGCCGGAGCATTTGCACCTAATGTTAAACTTCCGTCTGGATTTAGAACTAAATATCCTGTCGGGTCTGCAGTAGTTGTTGTCAGATTTACATCTGATGGAACTAATGCTGTTCCATTTTTAGTATCATTATCAAATACATTTAATGGTAATGTCTGAGGTGCGTTTGTTGATGTAACTGA
Source organism: Flavobacterium sp. 2755 (assembly GCF_031455715.1). NCBI lineage: Bacteria > Pseudomonadati > Bacteroidota > Flavobacteriia > Flavobacteriales > Flavobacteriaceae > Flavobacterium > Flavobacterium sp. 2755. Next base: position 2,823 of record NZ_JAVDTG010000012.1, on the reverse strand, counting down.
TCCGATAACATCGGTATTAGCTACTAATACTCCACCCGTTACCACAACTTTTGAGATTACGGTATCACAATTTGTTGGATTTGTAATTTCACAAATGCTGTATGTTACATCGTAAGTTCCTGCCGGTGTATTTGGCGCAACTGTTACGGTTCCGTCTGCGTTTAATGTTAATCCTGTCGGAAGCGTTCCTACTGCAGTCAATGTTACCTGACCTGCTGAAGTACCAATTACAGCCGGGTTTCCGTTTAACGTATCGTTATTTATTAATGATACTGTTGTGCCTCCAATGTTTCCGTTAATAGCCGCTGTAGTTTCTGTTACTGCATCAATTACCGGTGTTGGTGTTGGTGCCCCTACTGTTACACTTACTGTGTTTGAACTGCAGTTTGATGGGTTTAGTTTCTCACAGATTGTATAAGTCAACTGATAAGTACCTGCCGGAGCATTTGCACCTAATGTTAAACTTCCGTCCGGATTTAGAACTAAATATCCTGTCGGGTCTGCAGTAGTTGTTGTCAGATTTACATCTGATGGAACTAATGCTGTTCCATTTTTAGTATCATTATCAAATACATTTAATGGTAATGTCTGAGGTGCGTTTGTTGATGTAACTGATCCGATAACATCGGTATTAGCTACTAATACTCCACCCGTTACCACAACTTTTGAGATTACGGTATCACAATTTGTTGGATTTGTAATTTCACAAATGCTGTATGTTACATCGTAAGTTCCTGCCGGTGTATTTGGTGCAACGGTTACTGTTCCGTCTGCATTTAGTGTTAATCCTGTTGGAAGCGTTCCTACTGCAGTCAATGTTACCTGACCTGCTGAAGTGCCGATCACAGCCGGGTTTCCGTTTAACGTATCGTTATTTATTAATGATACTGTTGTGCCTCCAAGGTTTCCGTTAATGGCTGCCGTAGTTTCTGTAACTGCATCAATTACCGGTGTTGGTGTTGGTGATCCTACAGTTACACTTACTGTGTTTGAACTGCAGTTTGATGGGTTTAGCTTCTCACAGATGGTGTAAGTCAACTGATAAGTACCTGCCGGAGCATTTGCACCTAATGTTAAACTTCCGTCTGGATTTAGAACTAAATATCCTGTCGGGTCTGCAGTAGTCGTAGTCAGATTTACATCTGATGGAACTAATGCTGTTCCATTTTTAGTATCGTTATCAAATACATTTAATGGTAATGTCTGAGGTGCGTTTGTTGATGTAACTGATCCGATAACATCGGTATTAGCTACTAATACTCCACCCGTTACCACAACTTTTGAGATTACGGTATCACAATTTGTTGGATTTGTAATTTCACAAATGCTGTATGTTACATCGTAAGTTCCTGCCGGTGTATTTGGTGCAACGGTTACTGTTCCGTCTGCATTTAGTGTTAATCCTGTTGGAAGCGTTCCTACTGCAGTCAATGTTACCTGACCTGCTGAAGTGCCGATCACAGCCGGGTTTCCGTTTAACGTATCGTTAGTTATTAATGATACTGTTGTGCCTCCAAGGTTTCCGTTAATGGCTGCCGTAGTTTCTGTAACTGCATCAATTACCGGTGTTGGTGTTGGTGATCCTACAGTTACACTTACTGTGTTTGAACTGCAGTTTGATGGGTTTAGCTTCTCACAGATGGTGTAAGTCAACTGATAAGTACCTGCCGGAGCATTTGCACCTAATGTTAAACTTCCGTCTGGATTTAGAACTAAATATCCTGTCGGGTCTGCAGTAGTCGTAGTCAGATTTACATCTGATGGAACTAATGCTGTTCCATTTTTAGTATCGTTATCAAATACATTTAATGGTAATGTCTGAGGTGTGTTTGAAGCTGTAACTGATCCGATAACATCGGTATTAGCTACTAATACTCCGCCTGTCACCACAACTTTTGAGATTACGGTATCACAGTTTGTCGGGTTAGTAACCTCACAGATGCTGTATGTAACATCGTAAGTTCCTGCCGGTGTATTTGGTGCAACGGTTACTGTTCCGTCTGCATTTAGTGTTAATCCTGTTGGAAGAGCACCTACTGCGGTCAATGTTACCTGACCTGCTGAACTGCCGATTACAACCGGGTTTCCGTTTAACGTATCATTTGCTGTTAAGGCTGCTGTTATACCGCCTGTGTTTCCGTTGATAGATGCCGTGGTTTCTGTTACCGCATCGATTACCGCTGCCCCAACCACAACTTTTGAAGTTACAGTATCACAATTTGTCGGGTTGCTGATCTCACAGATAGTGTATGTAACATCATAAATATCTGCTTTTGTATTTGGTGCAACAGTTACTGTTCCGTCTGCATTTAAGGTTAATCCTGCTGGAAGTGTTCCTACTGCAGTAAGGGTTACCTGACCTGCTGAACTGCCGATTACAACCGGGTTTCCGTTTAACGTATCATTTGCTGTTAAGGCTGCTGTTATACCGCCTGTGTTTCCGTTGATAGATGCCGTGGTTTCTGTTACCGCATCGATTACCGCTGCCCCAACCACAACTTTTGAAGTTACAGTATCACAATTTGTCGGGTTGCTGATCTCACAGATAGTGTATGTAACATCATAAATATCTGCTTTTGTATTTGGTGCAACAGTTACTGTTCCGTCTGCGTTTAATGTTAATCCTGCCGGAAGTGTTCCTACTGCAGTCAATGTTACCTGACCTGCTGAACTGCCGATTACAACCGGGTTTCCGTTTAAAGTATCATTTGCTGTTAAGGCTGCTGTTATACCGCCTGTGTTTCCGTTGATAGATGCCGTGGTTTCTGTTACCGCATCGATTACCGCTGCCCCAACCACAACTTTTGAAGTTACAGTATCACA
>NZ_JAVDTG010000011.1:0-172799 GCF_031455715.1 Flavobacterium sp. 2755 | reverse complement strand
AATCTTCAGGTAGCAGAGCAGGTTTTACTGGTAAAAGTAACTCTTGAAAACAAAGCTGAAGTAACAAGAAAGATTATCTTTAAATAGAAAAAAAACTCCATTCAATAAAAAAATCCATTCCGAAAACGGAATGGATTTTTTGTTTTTAAATAAGATGAATATTAGGCTTTTTCAATAAAAATACTCACAGCGTTTCCGCCAAAACCTACTGCATTAATTAAAACCCTTTTAATTGATTTGTCTTGCTTTTTTGATTCTGAAAAAGGTGTTTCTATAAAAATGTCGTTCTGTAGCATCAAAAGTGCCAATTCTAAACTCAACATTCCAGATGCTCCAAAAGTATGTCCGATCTTCCATTTATTAGTGGTTAATAAAGGCAAATTAGATCCAAATACTTTTTCAATTGCTCGTAATTCTGTCAAATCTCCTTTTATTGTTCCGGGCGCGTGCATTACAATTGCATCAACACTTTCTAAATCAATATCTTTTAAAGCCATTTTCATAGATTTTTGAAAACAGTCCGCTTCCGCAGAAATTGAAATATTATGTTCCAAAATTTCAGTCGCATAACCAACACCAATCACATAAGCTATTGCATTTTCTTTTTCTCCAGCTTCTAAACAACAAACCCCTGCGCCTTCTCCCAAAATCATGGTGTTTTGTGTTTTCTTGAAATCAAAAGCTAAATTTGGCCACAAATCAATTTCCTGATCCAATCGTGAATAAATTTTCAAAGCCCGCATTTGTCCAATGGTAAAATCGGTTAAAGGAGCTTCACTTCCTCCAACCAAAAACTTATCAGCCATTCCGGATTTTAACCACGCCACTCCGTTTAAAAGTGCATGAAGCGCCGTTGAACAGGTTATTGAATGTGAAATTTCAGGGCCTGCACTTTGTAAATCATGTGCAATCCAGGACGAAATATTCCCCAAAGTTGTTGTTGGTGAAGCTAAGGTTTGTGCTTTTCCTGTTTCAAGATATTCTTTGTAATGTTTTTCGAATAGATCTGTCGCGCCTCTTGAAGAACCAATATTAATTCCGAAAATATCATTTGAATTCCAGCCTGCTTTTTCAATTGCTTTTCGCGAAGCTCCTAAAGCAAACAAAACAGAATCATCTAAAAATTTATACTTAATATCAGATTCACGGATTTCGGCCACAATTTGCTTCGATTCAGCATCCAGAGCAGCAACAGATGTTTCCTGCTGGTCCAAAAAATGTTTCGTAAAACAATGGTTATTATCGAGATATTTTTCCCAAACTTGATCACTATTATTCCCTAACGGAGAAATTGATGAGAAAGCGGTTATGGCAATTTTTGGTGTATTCACAATAATTTATTTATCACAAAGGTCTGTAAAAAAATGGCACACTGATGACACGGATTGAACAGATTTACACAGAGTAAATAATTAATCTGCGTAAATCCGTTTTATTCGTTAAAATCTGTGGGCAAATCATACCATTTCAATGGCTTCTTCAATTGTAGTGTATACTTTATGAAGCTGTTCATCGGTCATTATATACGGCGGTAAAATATAAACGATATTTCCAACGGGACGTAAAACGACTCCTTTATCAATAAAGAAATTATACAATTTTGTACGCATTGATCCGTAATAGCTTTCTTCTGAATCTGATTTTATTTCAACGGCAAAAATTACTCCCAATGTTCTGGCAGTAATTACTTTCGGATGATTCTCAATTTTCTTTTGAAAATCTAAATGACTTGCATTTATCCTTTCAATATTTTGCTGCATTTCTTTTGTCTGCAATAAATCTATACTTGCTAAAGCCGCTGCGCAACCTGTTGGATTTGCTGTAAATGTATGACCATGAAATAGTGCTTTGTTGATATCATCATCATAAAAAGCATCAAAAATATCCTGAGTAAAAGTTGTAATCGCCATTGGGATCGTCCCTCCGGTTAATGCTTTCGAAAGACAAATCATATCCGGTTCTTCTGAAACATAATCCATGGCAAAAGTTTTTCCGGTTTTTCCAAAACCCGTCATTACTTCATCGGCAATTGTCAGGACTTTATTTGCTGCACAAATCTGAATCAATTTTCCTAACGCTTCAGGTTCATACATTACCATTCCTGCAGCGCCCTGCACCAAAGGTTCGAAAATAAATCCGGCACAATTATGTTTTTTAATTGCATTTTCTAAAGCATCAAAGCTTGTCTGCTCCTGCCCTTTTATGGGAACCGGAATTCGAACTACGTCTATAAACATTCCTTGAAAAGCCTTGGTATAAAATGAAATTCCGCTCGCCGCCATCGCCGCAAAAGTATCTCCATGAAAAGCATTTTCAAAAGCAATAATCGTTGTTCGCTTTTCATTTTTATTGAAGAAATACTGAAGTGCCACTTTTATCGCGACTTCAACAGCCGTAGAACCATTATCCGAAAAGAATATCTTTTGCTGATTTTTAGGTAGAATTTCCATTAATCTCTCCGCAACTTTTACTGCCGGTTCGTGTGTAAAACCGCCAAATAAAACGTGTTCTAAAGTCGTCAATTGTTTGTAAATAGCATCGGCAATAAATTTATTACTGTGCCCAAACGGGTTTACCCACCAGGAAGCAATTGCATCAATGTATTCTTTATTATTTTCATCCCAAAGTAACGCACCTTCTGCTTTTGTAATTGCAATTGGCGTTTGTGAAGTTTTATGCTGTGTATAAGGATGCCAAAGGTATTGGCGGTCTTTTTCTGTTAAGCTCATTTGATTTCAGATTGTAGAGTTTAGATTTTAGATTTTTCTAAAGCCAATATGTTGTCTCTAAATAAATCGGCGTACTCTTTAATTACATTTTGATCGAAATAGGGTTCTTCGTCAATTCTTCCGATGCAATTTATCCCTGTTTTATTCAGAATTAAACTTTCTGTTGATTTGTTTTCGCTTCCGCTGAAAATAATTCCAGCGACTTTAAATCCGCGATTCTGAATTGCTTCAACCGTTAATAGAGTATGATTGATGCTTCCCAGATAATGTCTTGAAACGACAATAATTTTATAATCGGATTTTATTAAATCGATGATTGTTTCTTTATCATTTAACGGAACAAAGATTCCGCCAGCACCTTCAATAACTAAATTATTCTTCGTCTTCGGTTCCTGAATTTGATTTAATTCTATTTTTATTCCATCAATTTCTGCAGCCAAATGCGGACTTGCCGGTGTATTCAGTTTATAACTGTTCTCAAAAATTTGAGTTTTTTTATTAGAAATTCTGGATTGAACTTTATGACTATCAGAATTATCTAAATCTCCAGCCTGAATGGGTTTCCAATAATCAGCTTCTAAAGCTTCGACAATAATCGAAGACGCGATTGTTTTACCCACATCTGTCGAAATTCCTGTTACAAATATTTTCATAATTTATTGGCCACGAATTTTACTGATTAAACAGATTAACGCGGATTTTTATTTTTTTAATCAATCTTGGCTTAATAATCAGTGTAAATCTGTCACATCTGTTTTGTCTGTGAGCCATCAACAAAAATACCAATAAAAATAAACCCATCATTATGATGGGTTCTGTTTATTATTCTTCTTTTAATTCGTCAATTACTTTTCTTATTTCTTTGGCAAATTTTCCATAAAATTTGTGGACCCACCATTCTAAAGAGATTCCCATAAAAAGTACTCCAAAAACAACAACCAAAAAGAATCCAACTAATTGTCCATTTGAGAATTCGTGATCAAAAAATCCCGGGATTTTTGAAAACGAGTAATAAGAAAGTCCCAAAAGGTATAAAACCAAAAACGGCGTTAAGGCAAACCCAAATGTTTTGTACAATTCCATATTCAGTCTTATGTCAAAATAAGTTTCATACAAACTGTCTTTTGTTGTTAAAGTTGTATTGTTTAATCTTTTATAAAAGAAATAAAGCTTCAGTAAATAATAAACACAAACGGCCACAAAAAGACTAAAAAGTAAATAATAAAAAAAAGTCCATTTTGGTGGTAAATTACCAATCAAAGGAACTGTGCCAATGAAAACTATGGACAGGATTTGATAATAAAATTCTGTTTTCAGATTTTTTTTGATTTTATCCAAAGGTGTATTTGCCGATTGTATTTTCTCTAAATTATGGGGAACAACAACATTTTTTGGTTTATCGTTATTCCATGCGTTTTGTATTTCATCAAAATCCATATCCTTGGTTTTTAATTATTTCTTTTAATTTTTCTTTTGCCCTGTTCAGTTTTACTCTGGCATTTCCTTCTGAGATTCCGAGATTTTCTCCAATTTCTTTATGTGAAAACCCTTGTAACTGATAAAAAATAATCGCCTTATCAATTTTTTCCAGTTTTTGAACAGCTTTATAAAAGTGTTCGATCTGGTTTTCTTTGATCTGAGAATCACCTTCTTCTTCTTTTACATTTTCTGAAGCTATTTCATATTTATCAACTTTCTGTTTTTCTTTTTTCAGAAAAACAATTGCCGTGTTTACAGCAACCCTATACATCCAGGTCGAAAACTGACTTTCATTTCGAAAAGAATCATACGACTTCCAGAGCTGGCAAATAATTTCCTGAAATAAATCTTGCTGATCGTCATGTGTATCCATGTACATTTTAGAAACTTTATACAAAATCCCTTTATGACTTTCAATCCGATTTAAAAACTCTTGTTCCCTTTCTTTCAAAATCTATTAATTCAGAATTGGTTTTACTGTATAACCTGCTTTTCTTAATAAATTAATAACTCCAAATTCTCCTGCCAAATGTCCAGATCCAACAGCAAAAAAGACACTTTGCTTCTTCATTAATTCGGGCATGTTTTTTACCCAATTTAAATTTCTTTCGTCAAGAATAATCTTTTTGGTTTTTTCGCTTGTATATTTTTTATCTGTTGTAAAAATCAAACATTAAATCAATATTCTCGGTTTTATATGCCGAAACTAATTTAGCCGATTCTTCTGGAGTCGATTCTTCTAGCATCGAAATCATTTCATCAGTTGAATAGGCTTTATCAAACATCCCGAATTGTTCTTTTACAGTTTCAAGCCCGCCAATTTCAATAGTTCTTTTTTTAGCCTGCTCAATAAATTCCATTTCGTAGAATTTTAAATCGGCACAGCCAAAACTTTTCATTGAAATCAAACTCATTACAGTCAGTAAACTAAAGCTGTCAACTTTCTGGACTGTCATTCCTGTAGTTTTCTTGAGAATTGCATCTAATTTTGCCAGCTGTTCCGGGTTCAGTTTTTTGCTTAAAGGTTCTTTTCCCATTGCTAATTGCTGCATTTCTGACATTTCTTTTGGGTCAGAAAAATTGATTTCAAGTATTAATTTTTCTGAAGATTCAAAAGCTTTTTTCGTTTTTTCAGTTAGAAAATAATCTGAAGAACAAATCATATGAATCGTTCCATATAAATAAGAAGGTTTAGAAAGCCCGTTTCCGGAAACTTCCCATAAAAGAGAATTTTCTAATTTAGGAGATTTGGTTTGAGCCTGTGATTTTATGCTAAAAACAACTAATATAAATGCTATAAATAAATAGAATACTTTTTTCATTTTGAGGGTTGATTAAGTTAAGGACTAAAACTCATTTTGTAATTACAACTCGTAAGTATAGGAATAGTCGAAACGTTACAAAAAAATATTAAAAATTATTTTAGCCCACTGATAAAACAGGTTTAACGGATTAACGCAGTATTAAATTTGATTTTCTGTTATTGGTGTAAATTAAGCGTTTGAATTCTGGGCTTTCTCCAAAATTTAAAAGTAGGCCGACTTCCATTTTTGTCGATTTGAGATAATTCATTAATTGGGCAATATGTGAACTTAAAAGATATTCACAGGCTTTTAATTCAATTATAATTACATCATCAATTACCAAGTCGGCATAATACTCGCCAACTAATTGATCTTTAAAATATACTTTGATTTGTTTTTGAGCTTCGACTTTATATCCTAAAGATTTTAGTTCAAAATACATTGCATTTTGATAAACCTTTTCCAGAAAACCATAACCTAATTGATTATAAACATCATAAAATACTTTTAGAATAGATTTTGATTTTTCTTTGTGTAATAAGTCAGACATTATACGCTGTGTAAACCCGTTTAATTCGTTTAATCGGTGGGCCTAATATACGTAATTTCCTAATAATTCTAAGGCCTGCTTTATTTCTTCTTCGGAATTATAACTGTGGATGCAAAAACGCAAACGCTCCTGACCTTCAGGAACTGTTGGAGAAAGAATTGGTTTTACGTCAAAACCTTTGTCCTGTAATTGCTGGGCTAATTTCTTGACACTCTCGTTTCCCTGAACAATGGCAGACTGAATTGCTGATTTACTTCGAACAAACATAGGTTTTAATCCCAACAAGTTTTTTTGCTGATTAAAGAAAACAATGTTTTGGCGTAACTTTTCGATTGCTTCTTTTTCGGTTTCCAGCTGTTGATATGCTGTTAAAATTGTAGCGACAGAATGTGGAGATAATCCTGTGGTATAAATAAAACTTCGGGCAAAGTTTATTAGATATTCTTTAAGTTCCGGGCTTCCAAGTACAACCGCGCCGTGACAACCTAAACCTTTTCCAAAAGTCATGATTCGGGCAAAAATTCTGTTGTGCAATTCCAAATATTGAAGAAGACCTTCACCTTTATCTCCAAAAACACCCAAACTATGAGCTTCATCAACTATTAAATAACAATTGTATTTTTCAGAAAGTTGTACTAATTCTTCTAAGTTCGGACTATCGCCATCCATAGAAAAAACAGTTTCGGTAACTACATAAATATTTGTGTCTGGGAATTTCAGAATCAAACGTTCTAAATCTTCAAAATCATTATGGTTGAATTTATATGATTTTGCGTTTGACATTACAATTCCATCCCTAATGGAAGCATGACTTAACTCATCATACAAAATAACATCATTTCTTTGCGGTACAGCGCTAAAAAAACCTAAATTGGCATCATAGCCCGAATTAAAAATTAAAGCGGCTTCTGCTTCATGAAATTGGGTAATAAAATTCTCTGCAATTTGATATAAAGAATGATTTCCTGAAATTAGTCTGGAACCTGTCGCTCCGTTTTGAAAAATTTCATTTTCGTGCAGATAAGCATGCGTATGTTTAAAAATTGATTCGGATTTTGAAAATCCAATATAATCGTTCGAAGAAAAATCAACCAAATTATTAAACACGGGAAGTTTGCGAAGCGAATTATTCTGCTTTCGGTTTTCAAGTTTCTGATTAAGATTTTCAGGTAATTTCATAAAAACAAAGTTATGAAATTGAAACTTGATATAAACAAACAGCGGGTTTTTGATATTTCCCGCTGTTCTTTAGTGTATTCTAAATGGCACTTATAAATGGCGATTGCCTGCTGTAATTTGATTCAATCGTTTCCTTAACCATAAATTCAGCAATATCAAACGCACTGATTTTGTCTCCCAAACAATCTTCGAGATTTACTGCTATATCAGAACTATCATCTGTGAATTCAATAAAAGGAACACGAACCTGCGTCCAATTTATGTTGCTTTCGACTAAAAGATCATAGGCTTTTTGACGATCTTCCTGAATTACTGGAAAATTGGTTTTCATCCAATCTGTTGCCATAATAGTTTTTGAACTTTTTTTATCGAATGGCGTATCTATATTAAGACCCGCAAGAAGAACATAACGTTCAATTCCATATTCATTCATTGCTTTTAAAACATTCTTGGTTACTGCACTTGCAACCAAAGGTTCGTCTTTTCTTTGACCAATTGTACTTACTACTGCCTGACAATCTTTCAACAATAATTTTATGGATTCAAAATCAAGCGCATTACCCTGAATGATTTCAATTTTAGGATTTTGAATTTCGAAATTTTCAGGATTTCTTAATAAAAGTTTTAAATTAAATCCTTCTTTTAATAACTGGTTTACAAGATATTTTCCAGTTCTTCCGCCGCCGCCCAGAACAGCCACTTTTGATATATTTCTCATATGTATTCTTTATAAAATTTGACATAAATAATTTGCGCTTTATCAGGTCGATAAAACGAAAACATAAAAGCTTACTGAGCTTTTATAATTGAATCAATATTTTATAAAGAGATTTTAATACTTCAAAAGTAAAAAATATTTTTGAAGCATTGCATAAAAAAAGCCACTCACTATGTGAATGGCTTTTAAGATTATTTCGAAATTGTTGTTAGTCTACTAAAACAATTATCTTGTTATCTTTCATTTCGATTGTTCCTGACGTAATATCTAATGTATAGGTTTGGTCATTAACTTTCGTAAATTTATTTGCTACCTCTTTAGAAAAATCAAAGCTTGCCGCTGCAATTTTAATAGTTCCTTTTTCTAGAATAGAAACAATAGGAGCGTGATTATTCAAAATCTGAAAGCTTCCATCAACTCCCGGAAGTGTAACCGAAGTTACTTCTCCTGAAAATAATTTTGCTTCTGGTGATACTATTTCTAAAATCATCTTTTTTTAGTTTACAGTCTCAGCTAACAGTCCCAGTACTGAATACTGTGACAGAATACTGAAAACTAGATTATGCCTCAGCTAACATTTTTTCTCCAGCCTCAATAGCATCCTGAATAGAACCTTTTAAGTTGAAAGCTGCTTCTGGAAGGTGATCTAATTCACCATCGATAATCATGTTGAATCCTTTGATAGTATCTTTAATATCTACTAAAACTCCAGGAATACCTGTAAATTGCTCTGCTACGTGGAACGGCTGAGACAAGAAACGTTGTACACGACGAGCTCTTGATACAGAAAGTTTATCTTCTTCTGATAACTCTTCCATACCTAAGATGGCGATAATATCTTGAAGTTGTTTGTATTTTTGAAGAATTTCTTTAACTCTTTGTGCGCAGTCATAGTGCTCGTTTCCTAAAATTTGAGGAGTCAAAATTCTTGAAGTAGAATCTAACGGGTCAACCGCTGGATAAATACCTAACTCAGCAATTTTACGAGACAATACTGTTGTTGCATCTAAGTGAGCGAAAGTTGTAGCCGGCGCCGGGTCAGTTAAGTCATCCGCAGGAACGTAAACCGCTTGTACAGATGTAATAGATCCTTTGTTTGTAGATGTAATACGCTCTTGCATAGCTCCCATCTCTGTTGCCAAAGTTGGTTGGTATCCTACTGCAGAAGGCATACGTCCTAAAAGTGCCGATACCTCAGAACCTGCTTGTGTAAAACGGAAGATATTATCTACGAAGAATAATACGTCTTTACCTTGATCAGTTCCAGCTCCATCACGGAAATATTCAGCGATAGATAATCCTGAAAGTGCCACACGTGCACGAGCTCCAGGTGGCTCATTCATTTGTCCGAAAACGAAAGTAGCTTTAGACTCTCTCATTCCTGGCATATCTACTTTAGATAAATCCCATCCTCCATTTTCCATAGAGTGCATGAAATCATCACCATATTTAATAATTCCTGACTCTAACATCTCACGAAGTAAGTCATTCCCTTCACGTGTTCTTTCACCTACTCCTGCGAATACAGAAAGTCCACCGTGACCTTTTGCGATATTGTTGATCAACTCCTGAATCAATACTGTTTTACCAACACCTGCACCACCAAACAATCCAATTTTACCTCCTTTTGCATAAGGCTCGATCAAATCGATTACTTTAATACCTGTGAATAAAACTTCTGATGAAGTTGATAAATCTTCAAATTTAGGAGCTTGTCTGTGAATAGACAAACCGTTTTCTCCTGTTTTTGGCAAGTTTCCTAAACCATCAATTGCATCTCCAATTACATTGAATAAACGTCCATATACATCTGGACCGATTGGCATTTGGATTGGATTACCAGTTCCAACTACTTCATATCCTCTTGACAAACCGTCTGTAGAGTCCATAGAGATTGTACGAACAGTGTTTTCTCCAATGTGAGATTGTACTTCTAGAACTAATAAAGTTCCATCTTTTTTAGTGACTTCTAACGAATCATAAATTTTTGGAAGTTCAACATCTTTACCGTTGAAAACTACGTCTACTACTGGTCCAATGATTTGAGCAACTTTTCCTATTACTTTTGACATTACTTATGTATTTATTAAATAGCTATTTAGGTTTATCGAAAATACCTCTTTTTTCAGAGCGCAAAGATAATTTTTTAAAATATAAAATCAATTTTTTTTTCATAAAAAATAGCACGATTTTGTTTGATTCATAAAAACAGACTTTTAAACTGTCGTTTATATCATTTTTTAACGAAATAAAAAAGCCACTACATTTTATAAAACGAGTGGCTTTCTTAATTAAAAAAATGGTATATTATAGTGACGCCGGATATTGAATTGGATATAAAGCCAAATCAACATGACGAAGTGTAGAACCATACTTAGCGTTTATTGCGTCAACAAAAATATTAGCAATCAAACCATATCCTCTTCCGCTTGGATGAATTCCATCTAAAGAAAAAGCACCACCGGTTACGTAAGTAGAAGACATTGTATAATTTCCAAATCTATATCCTCCGCTTGCCAGTTGAGTCAATAAAGCTCTTGTATCAACAAAAGCCAAACCTTTTTCTTTAGCAACTGCATCAATAGTTACATTATAAGCATCTGTTGCAGCTTTAACTTCTGCAACTTCCTCTTTTGTCAAAACCCAGTTATCTGCTAAAGGAACTGATAATCCATTTACTTTTGTTGGATCACCTCCAACTGCTGTACCTATAAAAGTTCTGGCAGACAATATAACTAAATCATCTTTTGTTGCTTGTCTGTATGATGGAAGCCCGTAAGCAGAAAGATTAGTTAAATAACTATCTACAACCACAACAGCATTATTTCCTGCTTTGAAGTTTATAGTTCTGCGAGCCGCTTCATCTGCTGATAATAATTTATTAGCTACCATTTGCTGTAAACCTCCATTATACAATGCATAACCTGTATTTAATTGTGTCGCCAACGCCGCTGAAAGCGGAACAGGGTTATAAGGTACTGTTGTAAAATAAGGCAAAGCTGTAATATACGGAAGATTTGCTACTACTCCTTTTGCTCCATTTGCTGTTAGAGTTGTTGCCAATGTAGAATATATATTCGCAAAAACAGTTGGATCTGTAATATCATTTGGGCCATAGGTAGCCGGGTTTAGGTTTCCTTTTTGATCTTTTCCAGCTCCACCGGAAATTGCATAACTTAAAACATCATTTCCTCCAATGAATAAAGAGAAAAATGTTGGCGCTTGTGTTGCTGCATCAGCCAAAACTGTTGTTGTAGGCGTACTAGCAAATCTTGCAAAATAAGGATTTGCTGCTCCTGTAGCTACACCTGCAACATTTCCGTATCCCGGTGCAACTAAGTGAAAACTTTTTGCACCCGGAACTCCTAAATTATTAAACGGCCCTGTAAGATGCGCTGTTACTTCTGTTGTTGGTTTTCCAGCTACATTTACCGGAGCTTGTCCATTAAAATACAATCGGGTTGCAGCCACAACATTTCCTCCTAACAATAACCCCCCAAGGTTATCGTTCATAAATGGAGTTGCAAAAGTTCCGCCGCCTGCAGCTACAAACTGCTGTGCTAAAATATTAGTATAAGCTCCTTCCTGTCCTTTTTTGAAAAGAGCATTATCACTGTAACCAGCTGCAAAAGAATCTCCAAGAGCAACATATTTTGTGAAAACTGCCGAACCGGGAGTTACTGGAACTTCTTCGACTGTATTATTATCATCATCACTATTACAAGCCGCCATAAAGGTTAAAGAAACCAATAATAGCCATTTTATATTTTTTTTCATGTTAGTACTTTTTAAATTATTACCTCTTCATTTTCATTGAACGACAAGGAAGCCGAATCAATTTCACACAAATAATTATATCATTTAAGGATTAATTGTCCACGAAGCAAACCATTGCTGACCTATCATTCCCGCTCCAATTACCTGAAGATAATCTGATCCGAAAAGATTTGTTGCACCAACTTTTATAACAGATTTTAGTTTTGGTATTGCATAGTTTATCTGAGCATCAAGAACAGTATTTTCCGGAATTATTCCGTCTCCAAAAGAAGATTCCCATAAATATTCTGTATTCCATCTAACATTTACATTGAATCCTAAATTTTTAATCACTTTCGCATTTCCTAAAGAAGCTTTAATTCTATGTTTTGGAGTATTAAATCCTGCAACGAAATCAGGGTCATCTTGCTGCTTAAAGTTAAATTGAGCATAGTTATAATTAACTCCTAATTCAAAATCTTTATATACTTTTTTAGACAAGCCAACTCCAAATCCTAAAGAAGAAATCTCTGCTGTTGTATTTGTATAAACCTGATAAACTCTTCTGTCTCCAAAAGCTAATGCTTGATAACTTAGCGGTGTTCCTACCGTTCCATAATACGGAGAAATAACTCTCGCTGTATTCATGAAATCATTATAAATATTGTAATATCCATTAATATCAATTGATAAATCGTTTTGAACTACTGTACGGTAACCAGCTTCAAAAGCTTGTACTTGTTCCGGTTTTACCAATCCTATATTAGCCACCTGCAGATCGGCTACATTTCCTGATGCACCAAATGCCTGAACAGATGCCACAGTATAAGCATTACGATATGCGTTTTGACCAGACATTCCAATAGTTGCCGGCTGACCAGCGATTGTTTGTCCTGCCGTACTTACATTTACAGTTTCCTGAAAACGATCTAAATTTTCTGCTGCTGAACCAATCAATGCAAATGGCCCTAAATCTAAACCAATATATTGATCTTGTGTTGTTGGGTTACGGAAACCTGTTTGATAAGACAATCTGAAGTTATGTCTTTTTGATGCTCCTGCAGAATATACAAATGAAACTCTAGGCGAAACATTTCCATCAAAGTTTTGACTTTTATCATAACGTAACGATCCTGTAAATTTCAATCTGTCATCTAGGAATTTTTTCTGTAATTGCGCATATGCACCGTATTCTCTGTAAGAGATTGGTCCGTCGTAATCTGTAAAGATTGTTCCTTCAGAGTTCATTATGTATTCTCTCCAAGATCCACCAACCTGAACTTCTGCCCATTTGATTATATCTCTAAAATTATAGTTCACATCTGAGTGGTATAATTTTGAATGATCGATAAATTTTGCTCCTTGCGTTAAATCAGGATTTGAAACCACTGTAGATAAAGCACTGTTGAATTTCGCAGAACCCGGTTCAAATCTAGGAGAACCTGTTGGAGCTGGAATAAATGATATAGCAGCCGGAAGCACGTTGTAATCAGCAAAATTTCTTGCTATTGCAGCAGATTGATTTGCATTTGTTCCCATAACTGCACCAGCATATTGGTAAGCTGTTGCGTAATTTGTAAACCATTCTGTATCTGACTTAGCAGCTCTGTTAACGTTCCATGCTGCAAATCTCATGTCATAAGAATCACCGGCATCTTCACTTGTAAAATATACTCTACCAAAAAAGTTTTTCCCTTTTACTTCAAATTTACCTTGCTGCATTAAGAAATCTTTTAAAGCATATCTGTTTGCACCTTGATAAATAGTACTTCCTGTACCTATTTTATATTGTAGTATAAATTCTGTGTCGTTTGCCCAAGGTTTAATATGAGCGCTAAAATCAGCTTTCATACTTTTAACTTTATTATCTGTCAAATCTTGTTCGCGATATCCAGTTCTACTTACCTGACCAACATTTGGAATAAAAGTAGTAACCTCGTCACCATATATATTTAACCCGTCATAATTTTGATTCACCGCATGACTATCACCTCCTGTTGTCATACTTCTTTTATCTCCGGCAATCCATTCCGTTGCAGTCATGTAAGTAAAATTAGCCTTCATTGCAAAATGTTTTGTAAATGCTTTTGCTGCTCTAATTCCGAAATCATTATAATCATTTGTTCCTGCTATATCCTGGCTAGTTTTACCATATTTATAGTAAACACTAATTCCTTCATTTGTAAAAGGGCTCTTACTGTTCATAAACATGATTCCGTTGAAGGCGTTTGCTCCATAAAGGGCAGAAGATGCTCCCGGCAAAAGCTCAACACTTGCCACATCAATATCAGAAACACCAATTAAGTTTCCTAAAACAAAGTTTAAGGCTGGTGAAGAGTTATCCATTCCGTCTACCAATTGCATAAATCTGGTATTGGCTACTGTAGCAAAACCACGGGTATTGATCGATTTAAAAGAAATACTGCTCGTATTGAAATGCACTTCTTTTAAATTTTCTAATCCGTCATAAAAACTAGGAGCTGTTGTATTCTTAATTTCCTGAATACCCATCCTTTCAATAGTAACTGGCGACTCAATAACTCTCTCTGGAGTTCTTGAAGCAGAAACCACTATCTCGTCTAGTTTAGTTTCCTCATCTTTTAAAACCACATTTATTCTTTGGTTTACAGATGAAACGTTGATTGTTTGAGCTTCAAAACCTACCGCCGACACTTTTATCGAAAAAGGCAATTTTGCACTTGTGGTTAATTTAAATGTTCCATCAAAATCAGTGGATACACCACCGCTGCCTCCAAGTACAACAACATTGGCACCGGGAATAGATTGTTTGTTACTGTCAGTAACTGAACCTGTAATTGTATTCTGCGCGAAGGATATTCCGCTGAAAAACAACATAATTAGCAAGTAGACTCTCATTAGGGTTAGTTTTTGGTTAGTTCTTATTAGTTTTAATAGCCAAAATACAAATATTTTTAATATTAATAAAAAAACGTTAAAAAAAATTCATATTCAGCACAAAATTTTAAACTATTTTAACTATTTCATAATAGCTTTTATTAGATAAAAATCAATTATGAAACCAAGAAAAACATTAATACTATGCATACATATAAAATTTGAAAGAAAAATTGCGGATTTACTAAAAATACATGGGTCAGAAAAAAAATTTGATAAATAAAAAAAGCGAGACCTAAATCTCGCTTTTTTAACATTATTTATATTTTGAAAATATTTATTCCACCGTAACAGATTTTGCTAAGTTACGCGGCTGATCAACATTACATCCTCTCATAACTGCAATATAATATGAAAGTAACTGTAAAGGGATTGTCGTAATAAGTGGTGACAATGCATCTGAAGTTTCTGGAATTTCGATTACATAATCGGCTAATTCACGAACTTGCGTATCTCCTTTTGTAACAACGGCAATGATTTTACCACTTCTGGATTTAATCTCCTGGATATTACTTACAATTTTATCGTAGTGACCTTGTTTAGGCGCAATTACAATAACTGGCATTTGCTCATCAATTAAAGCAATTGGACCGTGTTTCATTTCGGCAGCTGGATAACCTTCTGCGTGAATATAAGAGATCTCTTTAAGTTTTAAAGCTCCCTCAAGTGCTACCGGGAAATTATATCCTCTACCTAAATAAAGGCAGTTTGGAGCATCTTTAAATTTAGCTGCGATTTCTTTCGCTCTGTCGTTTGTTTCTAATGCTTCAGCAACTTTTTCAGGAATTAATTCTAATTCTTGTAAGTATGCATGGAAATCAGGGTTTGACAAAGTTCCTTTTGCTTTTCCTAATCGCAAAGCAATCATAGTAAGAACTGTGATTTGGGTAGTAAAAGCTTTTGTAGAAGCTACTCCAATTTCTGGCCCTGCGTGCGTGTAAGCACCTGCATGACTTTCTCTTGAAATAGATGAACCTACAACATTACAAACTCCAAATACAAAAGCACCGTTTTCTTTAGCCAATTTAATAGCCGCCATAGTATCTGCAGTTTCTCCAGATTGAGAAATAGCAATTACAACGTCATCCTTATTTATGATTGGGTTTCTATATCTAAATTCAGAAGCGTATTCTACTTCAACCGGAATACGTGTAAATTCTTCAAAAATATACTCAGCAACTAAACCAGCATGCCATGAAGTTCCACAAGCAACAATTAAAATTCGCTTAGCATTTAAGAATTTCTCCAAATTATCTTCAACACCAGCCATTTGAACAATTCCTTCATTTGCATGAAGTCTTCCTCTGTAAGTATCTTTAATTACACTTGGCTGTTCATAGATTTCTTTCAGCATGAAATGATCATAACCTCCTTTTTCAATTTGCTCCAAATTCAATTGAAGCTCCTGAATATAAGGATCAACTAAAGAGTCATCTTTAATTTTTCTTACTTTAAGAGGTTTGTGCAGTCTGATATTAGCCATTTCACCATCTTCTAAATATACCGCATTTGCTGTATATTCAATAAATGGAGAAGCATCAGAAGCAATGAAGAATTCTCCTTCACCTACTCCAATTGCTAATGGGCTGCCTAATCTTGCAGCAACAATTTCGTTTGGATTTTTTTTATCAAAAACGGCAATTGCATAAGCTCCCACAACTTGATTTAATGCAATTTGAACTGCTTTACCAAGTTTAATTTTTTCATTTTTCTGAACTTCTTCAATCAAGTTTACTAGAACTTCTGTATCCGTATCAGATTTAAAAGAATAACCACGCTTAATTAACTCTTCTTTAAGTGGTGCATAATTCTCAATAATTCCATTGTGTATGATTACTAAATCTCCAGAATTAGAAACATGAGGATGCGAGTTCACGTCATTTGGTACACCGTGGGTAGCCCAGCGAGTGTGACCAATTCCAATATTTCCATTTATTGTAAAACCTTCCTGAGATTTAGCTTCAAGATCTGAAACTTTACCTTTTGTTTTACAAACTTTTATACCTGATTCGTCATCATACAACATAACGCCGGCACTATCATATCCTCTGTACTCAAGCCGCTTTAAGCCCTTGATAACAATAGGATAGGCCTCTCTATGGCCGATATATCCAACAATTCCACACATATATTACTTATTTATTTGGTTTCGTGTAGTAAACCTCAAGCCTTAGTCTATTAGCTTCCGGAACAGAAGATTTCCCTCCATATAATATTGTTCCAAGAGGATTCATAACTGATGCTCTAGGCGCTTCTGAAAAATATACATTTGGCTCCACAGCTGGATTAAGCAGAACCCTATTTTTCAATTTGTTTGATGTTACAATACTTATATCATCAGTAACAACAATACCTAACTTAACATTAGCAGCAGTTGCTGTTTTTAATAAATTACGAAGGTGATTTGTAATTCTGAACTTATAAGTTGTCCCTCTTTTTGTTGTTTCATCAACACTTATAATACCTCCATAAATAACTTTTGACATTTTCGGGTCATTAGTTACACTTGAACTTCCATCAGCCGAATAATCTAAAAGAGGAACATTATTTGTTAAATCATACAAATACACCCTTTTTGGCTCTTTAGCCTGTAAATTATCCGTTCCTTTGGCAGACATTTTCGCTGCGTCAATATGAAAAACTAAATTAGCTTCGTTAACTCTCCAATTTTTAAACTTAAAATTATTTCTAATTTCATCTAAACCATCAGGAACACCATTTGGCTCATTTTTTATATTACCATTATCATCATATGAGATTAGATCTGTTCTGCCAAAAAGCTCAATAACTGCAACAGATCCTTGACCTCCTTTTAAATATAGACTCTCATCACCATCAGCTTTGTTTGGCGATTTTATTGCAGTTTCATAATCTGCATTTTTAACATCCTGAAAAAGACTAACATTATTTCCTGTTAAATTGATTACTACAGACCTATCTTCAGTTGCATCACCATCTGTTGTAACGTCAGTTTTGGCTTTATATTTTATAGTAATTTTTCCTTTAGAAAAATCCATTAAAGCCATATTACTTAAACTTCCGCCAGATTTTTCAACCTTGAAATACAATCCTTTAAAATATTCCTGAAATACATCTGCAGCAGAAAGTTTTTCTTTCGCAGCATTTAAAATTTTCTCCTGAAAGAATTGCTTATTTAAATTTAAGCGCATCTCTGGTGCTACCAAAGTTGTAACATCCTTATTATCTTTATCTTTGGTTACATCTGCAATTTCTTTAGAATCAAAAAAGAATTCGCTGTTTTCAAGTACACCACCATCATTTAAAGGCTTTCCAGTTACTGCATAAGGCTTTTTAGCGCCTTCAAATTCAGATTGATCATTATAGTATAGCTGTGGGAATTGATTATTATTTTCATAATAATTGCTTCTCATTTGATAACCAGACTCGTAAACACTTAATTTAAGCTTACCTGTAGGGGCGCCATAAATAGAGTCGAGCTGATATACATGAGTTCCATCTGTATTGGTACTTGTTATATGGCTAAAATATGGTATACTTAAAACTGCGCTTTCTACAACTGGTGTTTCTCCAATTGATGGAGCATACGAATCAAGCGATACTTGTGTATTGTAATTTGCAGTAGTTGTACCAAAAACCGGATTATCATAAATCCCTAAAGCATTTATTGTTAAAGAGTTTGATTGTATTGGAGTTACTTCTTGATTATAAGCTATAACATCATATTTTTCAGGTTCCAATCCAAAATGATCATCACCAATTAAATCATCACCAATTGCATTAAAATCTTTGTCGCAAGAATATAAAAAAACAACTGTTGCAGCTAATAGAATTTTCTTAATAAAAGAAGTATTGTACATATTCGTATTAATAGTTAAAAATTTAAAGACCCATAGTTTTATAGAAATTTGTATACGCTTCAGCGAATGCATCTTTCGCGGCGAAAGGTAAAAAAGGTTTTCCTGAAGATTCTATAAATTTTGTTAAACTTGGAGAAACATTTTCTGACGCAATAATGACAGCATCAGAATGCAATATGCTGGCCTTTAAGACATTTTCGTAATTTGGAGTTTCAAGATCAGAAATTGATTCGTGCGGAACACCATCAAATTTAACCTTGTTTATCATTTCTAAATCTAAATTTTCATCAAAAGACTGACCATAAACTGAGGTAACGATTTTTGTATCATTAAATAAAGCCTCATTTTTATAATAGTGTTTCATATAAATTGGAAGCATAGCTGCCAACCATCCATGAACATGGATAATATCCGGAACCCAATTTAATTTTTTTACAGTTTCAACAACTCCTTTTGCAAAAAATATAGCACGCTCGTCGTTGTCTGGATATAAAACCCCTTCTTCGTCTGCAAAAGTGGCTTTACGTTTAAAATATTCATCATTATCAATAAAGTAAACCTGAATTCTTTCTTTAGGAATTGAAGCTACTTTGATAATTAATGGCATATCTAAATCATTCACTACCAAATTCATCCCTGAAAGCCTGATCACTTCGTGTAATTGATGTCTTCTTTCGTTGATATTTCCATATCTTGGCATGAAAATTCTTATCTGACCTCCCTGATCATTAATCATTTTAGGAACGTCATAAGACATTAAAGAAACCTCATTTTCAGCCAAATAAGGCACGACTTCAGATGATACGTATAATATCCTCTTATCTTTCATAATAGTATTTTACTTAATTTTTGGTAATAAAAACGTCGCAAAATTACAAAAATTTATGCAGTTTATAACTAATATATTATGTTTGCACTAAATTTTAATAATACCGCCATGCATATTTTCTACGGTAAAGTAGCTCTGATAGCTTATTTAAAAACTATCAAAACCGCAAATTCGACTATAGGATTTGTCCCAACCATGGGAGCTTTACACCAAGGGCATCTGGCTTTAATGCAACGTTCACTTAAAGAAAATGACGATACTGTTGTAAGTATTTTTGTAAATCCAACGCAATTTAACAATCCCGAAGATCTTGAAAAATACCCTCGTACTCTTGAAGAAGACGTTAAAAAAATGAGAGGTTTAAGTGACAAAATAATTTTATATGCTCCTTCTGTCGATGATATTTACGAAGGACAGACTATTTCGCAGTCTTTTGACTTTGACGGTTTAGAAAATCAGATGGAAGGAAAATTCCGTCCAGGCCATTTTAATGGTGTTGGAACAATCGTAAAACGTTTGTTCGAAATCGTGACTCCAACCAATGCTTATTTTGGTGAAAAAGATTTTCAGCAGCTTCAAATTGTTAAAAAACTGGTCGAAAAAAATAATCTTCCGGTAAACGTTGTGGGTTGTCCAATTTTTAGAGAAGACAATCTTTTGGCAATGAGTTCCAGAAACGAAAGATTAACTCCTGAAGAAAGAAAAGAAGCTTCTATAATCTATAAAGTTTTAACAGAAGCTAAAGAAATCTTCCAAAACAGTACGCCTGAAGAAATCATTAAATTTGTCGAGGATTCCTTTAAAGATAACAAAAGATTTGACCTCGAATATTTCGTCATTGCTGATGAATCGACATTATTACCTATCGATCACAAAACAAACGATAAAAAATACCGCGCGTTTATAGCGGTATTTGTTAATTCTATAAGACTGATAGACACCATTTCATTAAATTAAATTACCTTTGCTCCATGCAAATTCAAGTTATAAAATCAAAAATTCATCGAGTAAAAGTTACTGGAGCTGATTTAAATTATATTGGCAGTATTACTATTGATGAAACTTTACTAGAGGCTTCAAACATTATTGAAGGCGAAAAAGTAGCTATTGTTAACATTAATAATGGAGAACGTTTTGAAACTTATGCCATTAAGGGAGAAAAAAATTCAGGCGAAATCACGCTGAATGGACCTGCTGCCCGAAAAGTTCAAAAAGACGACATTATTATTATCATTTCGTATGCAACACTGGATTTTGAAGAAGCTAAAACCTTCAAACCGTGGATCATTTTTCCAAATGAAAACGATAATTCGTTAACATAACCCACATTCCTTTCTTATCCTTACGTGTATAATTTGTCAAAAAATATTTTTGTACAAACAGATTTTCTTTTGCCTAAATCGAAAATTTATTTGCCGTAAGAAATCATTGCTTTTTTTATTATCCCCAAATCACAAAAAGCAAATAAAGTATTATATTGCTACACTATTTCGAATACTTTTTAATTCACTGAAATGCCACAAATCATGAAAAAAGTTTACCTACTCATTACCTTAATTTCCATTTCTGTTTTTTCCCAGAAAAAATTTGACAATATTCAATCCGAAAAACTAGGAGAAGAAAGAAGAATAACTATTGGACTTCCTGCTTCTTACGATGCAAAATCAGATAAAAAATATCCTGTTTTATATTTATTAGATGGCGATTATTTGTTTGACCCGTTTGCAGGAGCCGTAAGTTATGGTAATTATTGGGACGATATTCCGGAAATGATCATCATTGGTATTCATCAAAATAAAGATGAAGAACGTTACGACGATACCACAATTGATCAAAACGAAGGACTACCTTTTGAAAAAGGAGCAAAATTTTTCGAATTTATTGGTTCAGAACTTATTCCGTATGTAGAGAAAAAATACCGTACATCTCCTTTCAGAATTATCGCTGGTCATGATGTAACAGCAAGTTTTGCTAACTTTTATCTTTACAAAGAAGAACCTCTTTTTAATGCATACATTTGTTTGAGCCCGGAACTTGCACCAAAAATGGAAGTTCGTATTGCTGAAAAATTTGCCAAAATACAAAAACCAATATTCTATTATCTTTCTGCCGGAGAAGGTGATATCAAAAAAATAAAAGAACCAATTGAAAAATTGGCCGGAAATATTAAAATTGCAAATAATCCGTTAGTGAATTATAAATACGAAGTATTTAAAGGTGCGACACATTATACTGAAGTTTTACATTCGATCCCGAGTGCATTATATCAGATTTTTGATATATACAGACCTATAAATTCTGCCGAATACAACGACAAAATTGCGGTTCTTCAAACGGGTTATGCCGATTATTTGCAAAAAAAATACAACGATATGTCTGAAGTTTTAGGCGTTCAGATTCCCGTTAGAATGAGTGACTTTAAAGTAATTGAAAATATTATTTTAAAAAGAAATGCCTACGACGAATTAGGAAGAATGGCTGAAATTGGAAATGTAAATTATCCAAAAGCCATGTTAGGAGAATATGAATTAGGCTTGATGTATGAAAAAATGGGCGATCCTAAACATGCTTCAAAAAAATACCAAAATGCTTCACAAATGGAGCCAATTGGTGACTTGAATAAAGATTTGATGTATGAGAAAATTGACGAAATGAATACGCTTGCTAAAAAAACAAAATAATGTCAAAAGTTAAAACTTCATTCTTCTGCCAAAATTGCGGCACACAATATGCTAAATGGCAAGGCCAATGCAATGCGTGTAAAGAATGGAATACTATTGCTGAAGAAATAATTCAGAAGCAGGAAAAAGTAGCGTGGAAAAGTGAACCAACCTCAACAAGCAAAGCGCCGAAACCTTTAAAAATAAATGAAATTGATTCGGCTTTGGAAATCCGAATGGATACTACCGATGGCGAATTGAATCGTGTTTTGGGCGGCGGAATTGTTCCGGGATCTTTAACGCTTTTAGGCGGAGAACCGGGAATTGGAAAAAGTACACTTTTACTTCAAATCTCATTAAAATTACCTTATAAAACTTTATATGTTTCTGGAGAAGAAAGTCAGAAGCAAATAAAAATGCGTGCCGAAAGAATTACGCCAAGCAGTGAAAATTGCTATATTCTAACGGAAACTAAAACGCAGAATATCTTCAAACAAATTGAAGCCATTCAGCCAGAAATCGTAATCATCGATTCGATTCAGACTTTACATACGGATTATATTGAATCAACTGCCGGAAGTATTTCTCAAATTAGAGAAACGACTGCCGAATTGATCAAATTTGCTAAAGAAACTAATATTCCTGTTATTTTAATTGGACATATTACGAAAGACGGAAATATCGCCGGACCAAAAATCCTGGAACACATGGTTGATACAGTTCTTCAGTTTGAAGGAGATAGAAATCACATTTACCGAATTTTACGTTCGTTAAAAAACCGTTTCGGTTCAACCTCTGAACTCGGAATTTACGAAATGCTTGGAAGCGGTTTACGAGAAGTAAGCAATCCGTCAGAAATCTTGATTTCGCACAAAGACGAAGAATTATCAGGAACTGCCATTGCTACAACACTTGAAGGAATGCGTCCGTTAATGATAGAAATTCAATCTTTGGTGAGCACAGCAGTTTACGGAACACCGCAACGAAGCACTACAGGTTACAATGCTAAAAGACTAAACATGATCTTGGCAGTTTTAGAAAAAAGAGCCGGATTCCGTTTAGGCGCAAAAGACGTTTTCTTAAACGTAACCGGAGGAATTTCTGTTGATGATCCTGCAATTGACCTTGCCGTTGTCGCTGCAATTTTATCATCAAATGAAGATATTCCGGTTGGAAAAGGTTTTTGTTTTGCCGGCGAAGTTGGGCTTTCTGGAGAAATTCGTCCTGTAAACCGCGTTGATCAAAGAATTCAGGAAGCTGAAAAATTAGGTTTCGACACTATTTTTGTTTCTAAATACAACAAAATCGCTTTAAAAAATACCGGGATCAAGATTGAACTTGTGGCAAAAATTGAAGATGTCGCGAGTATTCTTTTTGGTTGATTTTTTATAAAAATACCACTATGAATTTTCCAAAACAAAAAATATTCAAAGCTTTAAAAATACTGGCTGTAATAGTAGTTTTGCTTTGCATTGGATTATACTTTTTTCGCAATTCACTTTTAAAACAAGCCATTGCAAAAGTAACCCATAAAATGGCTGTTGATTACAACAGTGATTTCTCAATAAAAGATGCTTCTTTTAATGGTTTATCAAGCATCAAACTTACCGACGTTGTTTTGGTTCCTAAAAATGCCGATACACTTCTAAAAATTAAAAACATTGAAACCAGCGTCAGTTTAAGCAATTTATTAATTGGTGATGTTCAGCTTGGAACTCTAAAAGTCGACAACGGCTATATTCAATTAGTCAAAAAAGGAAAAATCCGCAACTTTGATGCTTTCTTAAAAAGAGACCGTGACGATTCTGAAAAAAGCGAAAAACGAAAATATGGTGCTTTTGCCTACCGTATTATTTCAAAACTTCTCAATTTAGTTCCTACCGATATGAATTTGGATAACTTCCAATTCAAAATTGATGATAATGGCAAAAAAACGGCTGTAGCAATCAATAAACTGGTTTTAAACAACAAACAACTTGAAACCAGTATTCATGTCCAAAGTAAAGATTTTGATCAGCGCTGGAACTTAAAAGGTTTTGCAGACCCAAGAAATCAAAAAGCAGATATTCGATTTTTTAATTTAGATACTGGAGCGATTCGTGTTCCGTATTTAGACGAACGATACGGCTTAAAAGCAAGTTTTGATTCTATCCGTTTAAACGTTGAAAATATTGACAAAAGCGGAAGCGAATTTCATCTTGATGGTTTTACATCTATCGTAAACCTAAAAATCAATCATCCAAAAATTGCCAGCAAAGATGTTGTTATAAAAAATGCACGTTTTGATTATAGATTTTTACTGGGTGATGACTTTATTTCGATTGACAGCACTTCGTCAATGACGCTGAATAAAATTAAACTGCGCCCTTACGTTTCTTACGATACTGAAAAAGATACGGTTTATACTCTAAAAGTTGATATTCCGAAAATGAAAGCGCAGGATTTTATTGTTTCACTTCCTGACGGTTTGTTTACGCATTTCCAGGGAATGCAGGCAACTGGGAATTTCGATTATAAACTCGATTTCAAATTCAATAAAAACAAACCAAATACGCTTGTTTTTGACAGTAAACTAAACAAAGAAGATTTACGAATTACAAAATATGGCGAAGCCGATTTAAATAAACTAAACGGCGAATTTGTCTATCGTGCGATTATTCAAAATGTATTGCAAAGACCCGTTTTAGTTGGAAATGCGAATCCAAATTATACGCCTTTAGACCAAATTTCTCCATATTTGAGAAAATGTGTTTTAACGACCGAAGATCCATCGTTCTTCTCACATCGTGGTTTTATAAATGAAGCTTTCAAACAATCGATTCTGAAAAATATCAGAACTAAGAAATTCTCCCGCGGAGCGAGTACAATCAGCATGCAGTTGATTAAAAATGTGTTTTTGACCAGAGAAAAAACGCTTTCGCGAAAGCTTGAAGAAATCTTGCTTGTTTACATTTTAGAAAATAACCGAATTGTAAGCAAGGAAAGAATGCTCGAGGTTTATTTCAATATCATAGAATGGGGACCAAACGTATACGGAATTGGCGAAGCAAGTCATTTTTATTTCCAAAAAAGTCCGTCAGCTTTAAATGTTGATGAATGTTTGTATTTGGCAACGATTATTCCGAAACCAAGAAAATTCATGTATCAGTTTAATGACGAAGGAAACCTGAAAGAATATGCATTGAAAAATCAAAAATTCCTGAAGAATTTAATGTTCCGTCGTGGTCTTTTGATTCCTGAAGATACAATTGGTCAATTACCGGTTTATATTTCAGGAAATGCGCGCTCGTTAATAAAAATCAAAGCTCCGGATTCGACTGCAGTTAAAAATGATTCTTTATCTACTGATGAGGAATTTGATTTGTAGATATTTGCCACTAAGGCACTAAGACACGAAGTTTTGTAAGTTCTGGGCGAAATTTGCTCGCAAAGTCGCGAAGCCGCAAAGTTTTCTTTAATTAGATTTAAACTTTGCGGCTTCGCGACTTTGCGAGATTATAACACTACACTTAAAAAAAACTTCGTGCCTTAGCGCCTTCGCGGCAAAACCCAACTACCTAAAATTCTTTAAAAACTCTTCTTTATAAGTCGATGAAACTTCGATTTCAGTTTCGTCATTGAGCGTGACAATTCCGCCTTTATTATATGATTTCACACAATTCATATTAATAATATGCGATTTATGAACACGAATAAAAGGCAAAGGTAAAATCTCTGAAAAGTGTTTTAAAAATCGGCATACCATTTTTTTATTGCCGTTATGGAGATATAAATCGGTGAAGTTGCCGTTACCGCGAAGACGTACTATTTCTTCCATTTTTACCACTTCAAAACCTTCTAGCGTTGGCAGAATAACTTGCTGCTTTTCCGGTTTTTGTTCGTGGAAATTTTCTACGATGATTTTATTTCGGTTAAAGATTTCATTGTTCATTATTTGATGCTGCACTTTATTTACAGCAACAATCAATTCCTCGATACTTATGGGTTTTAACAGATAATATGCCGCGCTCTGATTCAATGCTTTCAGCGAATATTCAGAAAAAGCGGTGACAAATATAGTTTCAAAATGTAAATCTTTACAAGCTTCCAGAACATCAAAAGCATTTCCAAAAGGCATTTCGACATCCAGAAAAACCAATTGCGGTTTCACTTCATGAAGCAGTGGAACGGCTTCTTTTATATTTTGAGCTTCACCCACAACCTCAACTTGCGGACAGTATTTACTTAAATAATTTTTAAGCACTTCACGCGCGGCAAGTTCATCTTCGACAATTACACTTTTTATCTTTTGCAGTGTCATCATATTTTGTCAATTAATGGAAAAACAATTTCAACAATAGTTCCCTTCTCTGCTCCTTCTTTTTCCGAAATATTAAACGAAATGTTCTTTTTGTACAATTCGTTCAAAAGATCAATTCGTTCTTTTGTATTGTTCAAACCGCGGGATTCGTAGATTTTCTGGTTCGTTGTTTTTAGTTCACGGCTTTTAGTTAGGCCAATTCCGTTATCGTCAATGGTAACAATTATTTTGCCGTTTTTATAATCAAACCGAAGCGATAAAAATCCTTTGTGGTCTAAATAGCGTAATCCGTGCCAAATTGAATTTTCTAAATGCGGCTGGATAATCATATTCGGAACAAAAACCCTTTCAGCATCCAGCGAATCATCTACAATAATTTCAAAATCAAATTTATCCTCAAAACGCAAATGTTCTAAATCCAGGTATTTCTTAAGTTGTTCGACTTCTTTATCTAAAGAAATAAAATCTTTATTGGAGTTTTCCATCATATTTCGCATCAAATTCGAATACGAAGTCAGGTATTTATTAGCTTCCAGTTCTTTATTTTCAGATATAAATTGATTCACGCTATTCAAACTATTGAAAATAAAATGCGGGTTCATTTCACGACGCAAAGACTGCAAAGCGATTTCTTTATTTTTTATTCTGATGGAATACAATGCTTTTGAAATAAACGTAAACAAAAGCAGCAGTAAAATTACCGAACCAATCAGAAAATAATTGAAGGTATTTTTCTTTGAAATCAATTCGTCTTTCAAGGTTTTTTCTTTTTCTAACTGACGAATTTTATCTTCGGTAATCTGAAACGTTTTGGCATCGATTAAAGTTGTATCAGAATGAATCAGCTTTTCAAAATTTTCAAAAAACTGTTCGTACAATGCCATACTTTCTTTGTCTTCGCCTTTTGTTTTGTAATATTTAATTAAGGATGACAAACTTTTTTTGGCTTCCGCCGAATTTCCTTTTTGAAACGATAAATCATAGGCTTGTTTCAAAGACGAAATTGCTTTTTCGGCTTCTGCTTTTTGAAAATAAAGAGACGCCAGCGATTGCAATTGTTTTATTTCGGTGTTATAATCTTTATTGGTTTTGGCTTCGGCAAGCAGTTTTTCATTTATGCTTACGGCTTTATCAAACTGATTATCTTCGGCATAAACTTTTGCAATTTCATTTTTGATTTTAATTACAGATTCTGGTTTGTCTTTTGCATACACTAATGCTTTTTTATAGCTTTCTATCGCAACCTTTTTATCTTTTAAATCTAATGAATTTTGCGCTTTTTGCACGTACGCATCTGTAACTTCCTGGCTTTTCTTTTCCTTTTTCAGCAATTCAATATTAGAATCTACATAACCTTTTTGACTCTCCGGATTCGACTGATTTTTAAGTCGGTTCGCATCGTTTAAATTTATCTTTTCTTCAGAGACATCTTTTGCCAATGAACCCGCAACTTCATAATTTTTAATTGCCGAATCAAAGTTTTTTTGGTTTTCCTGTGTTTTAGCTAAACTTCTGGTTACACGGGTTTTATCTTCCGTTAGTTTTAATTTGGTATAACTGTTTAATGCTCTTTTAAAATATTCTTCGGCTTTGGCATTATCACCGTTATTTAAAAATTCATTCGCCAGCCTTTCATAATTCTGAGCAATTTTTGATTCATCGTTTTCATCTAATGATTTAGATAAATCGTCGGCTGCTTTACTGATTTTGACTTGTTTGCTTTTTTCACTTTTCTGCACAGAAGCTTCCTGCGCCATTGTTCGCTGTGGAAACAATAACACTAAAAAAAGCAGACTAAAACCAATTAATAAATGACGTTTCACAATATGTTATTTAGAAATGTAAAGTAACCTAATTTCAAATTCCTATCCTATATTTTTCACCAAGTCAAACGACCTGTTGACCCATTCTGTCAAAAATACGTTTTTTCGATCAATACATTTGACTAGTAATTCTTAAAAACTATAATCATGAAAAAACTATCCTTTACATTTTTAGCTCTTCTATTTTCTTCATTTATAATTGGTCAGGCTTCGGGAAATGTCAATTATAAAAATCCGCAATCTTATAATAACGACAATAATACGATCGACACAGATTTCCCTTCAAATGGCGATATTGTGGTAAGCGTAAAAGGGCTTGCTAATATTAAAGCAGATGCTTATACAGCCATTTTTAGCGTAACTCAAACCGGCAAAACAACTAAAGAAGTAAATGAATTAATTGATCAAAGAATCACGCAATCGATCAATGCCATTAAACTTAAAAAAGGCGTTGAGACTTTTGTCGACATGATTTCGTTTGTTCCTGCTTATGAATATGAAGCCGAGAAAAAACTTTTTAATCGTAAAACTTATAATGAAGTTCCGGCAGGATTTGAGTTGAAGAAAAACATTCATATCAAATTTTCAGATCCAAATCAGCTTAATGAATTTATTTCCATTTTATCCAATAATGAAATATATGATTTGGTACGAGTGGATTATTTCTCTAATACTTTAGAAACCGTTAAGAGAGAAATGATGCTAAAAGCAAAACTTTTGGTTCAGGAAAAAATAAAAAACTATCAGGAATTGCTTGGAGAAACATTTACAAATGCCGAAAAAAGAATTGTCGATGATTATATGGTAAATGTTCCTATAGAAATGTACAAATCGTATGAGGCTTATAATGGTTCTTCTTTAAACTTGAAAAAAGCGGCAAACGTTAATCAGCTTAGCAAATCGGTTACACTTTATTATCAGCCTGTATTTAATAAAGAATTTGATTTTGTAATTAATCCTACTGTTTTAGAACCTGTTATTCAAGTACAATATGAGGTTAAAATGGCGATTAGCAGAGAAAAGAAACAGCCTTTAAAAGCAGACAAAACAGAGAAAGAATTTATTCTGATTACTCCAAATGGTGATTTAAAAACATTGAATACGAGTACAGCCCGACCAATTCATTAATCTGACAGAAGTATTTCACCAAGTCAAAATGCCGTTTCACCATTTGTGCAAAAAGCGCGCGTTTTTAGTTTTTAAGTTTGATCTGTAATCATCCAATTAAAACTAAAATTATGAAATCAAATCTTTTTATTTCCGCGCTTTTTGCTATTGTGTTTTCTTTTGCCGGCTGTAATTCAGCTAATGCAAATCCGAAAAACAAAACTGAGATTAAGAAATCAGATTCTGTTGTGTCTACCAAAATTCAGGTTGCACTTTTACTGGACACATCAAGCAGTATGGAAGGATTAATTGATCAGGCAAAATCTAGATTATGGAACATCGTTAATACTTTGACGACTTTAAAATATGAAGGAAAAACTCCGGATATTGAAATAGCGTTGTATGAATATGGAAATAGCGGCTTATCAGAAAAATCAAATTACATCAGACAAATTACACCGCTTTCAACGGATTTAGATTTGATTTCGGAGCAATTATTTGCACTTAGAACCAATGGCGGAAATGAATATTGCGGCGCTGTAATTCAGGATGCGACAAAGGAATTAAAATGGGCAGACGAGAACAACAGCATGAAACTGATTTACATTGCCGGAAATGAAGGATTCAATCAGGGAAAAATCAGCTATAAAGAATCGATCAGCAGTGCTTTAAAAAATGATATTTATGTAAACACGATTTTCTGCGGTAATAAAACAGAAGGCATAAACATTTTTTGGAAAGATGGTGCTGACATCGGAAAAGGGAAATATTTTAATATCGATGCCAATCAATCTGTAGAATATATCGCAACGCCATATGACGATGAAATCACTAAATGCGATGAAAAAATAAACAAAACCTACATTAATTATGGTTCTAAAGGCGAAGCAAAAAAAATGAATCAGGTTATCCAGGATCAAAATGCAAAAAAGGTTTCAAAAGCTAATTATACAGACCGCGCGGTGAGCAAATCAAAAGCCGTTTATAAAAATGAAAGCTGGGATTTAGTCGATAAAACAAAAGATGATGCAGCGACACTTTCGAAAATTAGAAAAGAAGAACTGCCTGTTGAACTTCAGGGTAAATCGACTGAAGAATTGCAAAAAATTGTAGCCGAGAAAACGAAAGAAAGAGAAACGATTCAAAAAGAGATTAGTGTTTTGGCTAAAAAACGTCAGGCTTATATTGATACCGAAGCCAAAAAAACCAAAAAGCAAGACGATCTTGGCAACACTATAAATACTTCGATAGTTGCTTTTGCAAAAGTGAAAGGTTATACGGTTGAGAAATAAATCATGCTGCAAATCCTGAAACATGAAAAAGAAAAAATTCTTTTTGCTTTGGCTGAGCATTTTTGGCTTGAGTTTTGCCTGTAACAATAAGGAAGAAAAGCCAAAAATCATTACAAGTTCAAAACCGGTTTACTCCTACGAAGAGAAACTAAAAAGTGAGATAACTGAGATTAGGAATTTTTTGGGGAAAACTCCTAAATACAATTCAAATGTTGTCTTCTTATTAGATATGAATATTGAATCTGGAAAAAACCGGTTTTTTGTTTATGATTTAAAACACAACAAAATACTACACAAAGGTTTGGTTGGCCACGGTTCCGGATCTGAAACCGGAATTGCCGGAAAACTACAATTTAGCAATACCAAAGATTCGAATTGCAGTTCACTTGGCAAATATGCAATTGGCAATTCTTATTTTGGAACTTTTGGAAAAGCATACAAATTATACGGTTTAGACAAAACCAATAGTAATGCTTTTGATCGAAATATCGTACTCCACAAATATGTAGATATTCCTTATGAAGAACAAATAAATCCTATTTGTAATAGTTTGGGATGTCCAATGGTTAATGAAAAGTTTTTTGGCGTAATCGAAAAGATGATTGATAATTCTAAAAAGAAAATTCTTTTAGTAATGTATTATTAAACCAACCTTTCACTCCATTTTGTCATCTATACTTATATCAAACACTTTAAATTATACTCCAATGATTAAGAAACAAGCAACGGCGCTTTTACTATTGTTAGGCATTTTTGCCTTTGCGCAAAAACCCATTTTCACCACTGCAAAAGTAAAAGCGGCAACGGTATATTTTAATGCTGCCGAAATTTCTCAAACTGC
The DNA here is from genome assembly GCF_031455715.1 of Flavobacterium sp. 2755. Taxonomy (NCBI): domain Bacteria; kingdom Pseudomonadati; phylum Bacteroidota; class Flavobacteriia; order Flavobacteriales; family Flavobacteriaceae; genus Flavobacterium; species Flavobacterium sp. 2755. Next base: position 141,477 of record NZ_JAVDTG010000011.1, on the reverse strand, counting down.
AAGTACAACTTTACCGTTAGGAACAAGCGAAATTGTAGTTAAAAATGTGGCAGTAAATTTAAATGAAAGCTCTATTCAAATTGGTACGCCTGCAAGTGTAACGGTTTTGTCGGTTCAGTTTACTAATAATTACATTTCAGAATATGAAACCGATCCGAAATCTCCTTTATTGAAAAGAGTTCGTGACAGTATTGTTTTGGTTCAAAAGGAAATTCAAAAAGTAAATAATACTATTAATTCTGAATCAAAAACCATTCAGTTATTAGATAAAAACCAACAGATTTCTGGCGTAAATTCTGGATTAAATGTTGCCGAATTAATGAAAATGGTGGAGTATTATAAAAGCAAACAAATTGAAATTGCCAATAACATTAATACTTTAACTGAGAAAAAGCAAAAACTGGACGAAACGCTTCAAAAGCTAAACAACAAACTTGAAGTTGATACAAGCAAAGAAGAAAAAACTTCATCCGGAAAACTGATTGTTCAGGTAATGAATAGTGCTGCCGGGCCGGTTCCTTTAGAAATATCGTATTTAACCAATAACGCTGGCTGGTCTCCTTTTTATGATTTACGTACCGAAAGTGTTGCGGCGCCAATCAATATGATGTACAAAGCACAAGTGGTTCAAAATACTGGAATTGACTGGAAAAAAGTAAAACTGACTCTTTCGAGCGGTTATCCAAATCAACATAATCAGGCGCCAATATTGAGTTCTTGGTTTCTGGCTAATCAGGTATATAATGATGAAGTTGTGACTATTGGTTATGGAACACAGAAAAAAAGGAATCAGCTGCAGGGAAGTGTTTTTAAAGATAAAATAGCAGGTGTCCAAACGGAAATGGCTGCACCAGTTATAGCAGAATCTTCTGTTTCGAATTACACAACTCTTGCAGAAAACCAGCTTAATATTTCTTTTGATATTGATATTCCGTATGATATTTTATCGAACGGGAAAATTCACAGCGTCTCTTTAAAAGAGATAAAACTTCCGGCAACGTATAAATATTATGCGGTTCCAAAAGTGGAAAACGATGCTTTTTTACTTGCTGAAATTGCAGATTACAGCAAATACAATTTATTGCGAGGCGAAGCGAATATTATTTTTGAAGGTATGTATGTGGGTAAAACATTTATAGAACCGAATCAAACCAGCGATACTTTGAACCTGAGTATGGGGCGTGACAAAAAAGTATCTATCAAAAGAGAAAAAGTTGCTGATAAATCGGGAACTAAGTTTTTATCTGCCAAAAAAGAACAGACTTTTACTTTTGATATTACGGTAAGAAATAATAAAAAAGAAGCGGTTGAATTGCTGTTGAAAGATCAATATCCGTTAACTACAAATAAAGATATTGAAGTAGAGTTATTGCAAAGTGATTCGGCAAAAGTAAGTGCCGAAACTGGAATATTAACCTGGCAATTGCAGTTGAAACCAAATGAAACTAAGAAATTCAGAATTAGTTACAAAGTGAAATATCCAAAAGATCAGACTTTGAACTTATAAACAGATAACATTTTAAACACGAATTCCACAAATTTTCACGGATTGATCTGTGTTAATTTGTGGAATTTGTTTTTATAAAAGGCCTTCGACTACGCTCAGGCTGACACTCAAAATTCAGAAGTTCCTGATATTGTCAGGCTGAACGAAGTCGAAGCCCTATTTAGCAAATAATTAAGGCGCCGGATCTGGAATAATTGCCTGAACGTGATTAATTTCGGCTATAATTTCTTTTGATAAAACTACATCAATTGTGGCAATGTTTTCTTTTAACTGTTCCATTGTTGTTGCACCAATAATAGCACTTGTCAAAAATGGCTGTTGCAAAACAAATCCCATTGCTAATTCTGTCAATGTTAATCCATGTTTTTTAGCAATTTCCTGATATAATTTCGTTGCCTGTGTACATTGTTCGCTTTTGTAACGTGTGTATTGCGGAAAAAGATTAACTCTCGCATTTGGATGTGCTTCACCCGTTAAAAATTTACCCGTTAAAACTCCAAATGCTAAAGGAGAATATGCTAATAATCCAACATTTTCATATTTTGAAACTTCGGCAGAACCTACTTCAAAAAGACGGTTCAATAAATTATACGGATTTTGAACGGTTTTAATTCTTGGAAGGTTTTGATATTTACTTTCTTCTAAAAGACGCATCATTCCCCACGCGTTTTCATTTGAAACCCCAATATGTTTAATTTTTCCTTTTTTGATTAATCCGTCAAACGTTTCGAGGATTTCTCTAAAATGATCTTCCCACGCATCATCATGACCATTAAAACCACGCTGTCCGAAATAATTTGTTTTACGTTCCGGCCAATGCATTTGATACAAATCAATATAATCTGTCTGAAGGCGTTTTAAACTATTTTCTAAAGCATATTTAATACTTGCCGGAGAGAAATCTGCTTTTTCACGCATATAAGTAAAATTCGGATTCGGACCCGCAATTTTAGAGGCTAAAACAACTTTGTCACGATTTCCGGATTTTTTAAACCAGGTTCCGATAATTTTTTCTGTGCTTCCGTAAGTTTCTTCACGCGCCGGAACGGAGTACATTTCGGCCGTATCAAAAAAGTTTACGCCTTGTTCAAGTGCATAATCCATTTGTGCATGACCTTCAGCTTCTGTGTTCTGCTGACCAAAAGTCATAGTTCCGAGATTTATTTTACTAACTTTTATATCTGTGTTTGGGATTGTAGTGTATTTCATTTTTTTCTAAGGTTCTAAGGTGCTGAGTTGCTATCCCGATAACTATCGGGACTAAGTTTTCTCTTTGATACTTTTTATTAGGTTTAAAGTTTCAGGCGCAAAGGTACAAAGGGATTTTGCAAATCTAAATTTGACAAAGGTTAAAAAAAGTACAAGATTTCTTTTTAAGGGGCTAAGGTTCTGAGTTGCTAAGGTTTTCTTTTCTATAAAAAAGGTTCAAAGTAAAACTTTGAACCTTTTTTTATTTTAAACTTTTTAACGGATTTTGAAATGTACTGAAAATTCTAACAATCAAAATTGAATTTTCTCTAATTTGATATAAAACTTTATAATTTCCAACAATAATTCTTCGACAATCGAGTCTATATTCATCTAATTGAAATTGCTTAGGAAAAACAATTATATCTGTACAATCGTATAATTGTTTTCTAATCTTTAGGGCGGTTTCTTTAGAATATCGTTCTTTTAAATATAAATAAATATCTTTCAAATCCAGCTTAGCACTCTCACTCCAAAAAACTTCCAATTTACTCATTATCCCAATCTTCCATTTCTTTTTGTAAATCTTCTTTTGAAGTTATTCGGTTATATTTTATATCGTCTAATCCTTCTTCTACTTTATTGTGATATTCTATTAACGTTAATGGATTTCCTTTCGCATCATACGAAACTACTTCATTCAAATAATTATCAAAAACCGACGACACGATTCGCAACACTCTTTCATCTGCCAAATCAAGCTGATTTCTTATTTTATCTTTTAATTCCGGAAGTCCCATAATTCTAATTTTAGATATTCAAAGTTACAAAAATAATAAGATCGAAGTTTTTAAAAACCTTGCAGGAACAAAAAAAGGGCTCAAAGCAAAACTTTGAACCCTTTTTAAAACTTAGAAACTTAGTCCCTCAGAACCTTAGCAACTTAATTAATACTATTAAGCATTTCAGCGATTTCATCTAATCTTGGTGTTAAGATGATTTCGATTCTACGGTTTTTAGCTTTTCCTTCTGGAGTGGCATTGCTTGCCAAAGGAGAAAATTCACTTCTTCCCGCTGCTGTAAGTTTTTGTTTGTTGATTTTATTGTTTTCGCTCAAAATAGCTACAATTGCAGTTGCTCTTTTAGTCGATAAATCCCAGTTGTTTGCAATTGGTCCTGAACCTGCGTATGGATCATCATCTGTATGTCCTTCAATAAGAACGGAAAGATCTGGATTATCACCCAAAACTTTTCCAAGTTCTACAACCGCTCTTCTACCTTCTGTTCCAACAGCCCAGCTTCCTGAATTGAAAAGTAATTTGTTTTCCATCGAAACATATACTTTTCCGTTTTTCTGTTCTACTGTCAAACCTTTACCTTCAAAACCATTAAGGGCTTTAGATAAAGTTTCTTTTAGCTTGCGCATTGCTTCTTCTTTAGCAGCAATCATATCTTCAAGCTCTTTTAAACGGTTTGCTGTTTTATCTAAACGTGCTTGTTCATCGGCCAGTTTTTTAGATTTTGCTTCTAGTTGAGCAAGCAAATCACGGTTTTTAGCCATATTACTTTCTAATGCGTCGTTGCTGTTTTTCTCTAATGCATTATACGAATCCTGTAATACTTTGTATTTTTTTTGCTCTGCAGCTAAATCAGCTTTTTGCTTTGCAAGATCATCTTTTGTTGCCGATAAATCTTTTGTTAGTTTATCTCGGTCTAATTCTAACTGATTTTTTGCTGTTTTTAAATCTGCATTTTCATCAGCGATAGAACGATTTTCTTTTTTTAGATCTGAATATTTAGTTTCAAGATCATTGTAAATCTTTTTGGATACACAAGAAGTTGCAGATAATGCCAGAACTACTAATCCAATGGAGGCTTTTTTAATCATTTTACTTTTGTTTTTTATTTGGGGCGTTAATTATTCTAATATCTAAGTTTTTAAATTCTCATTCCGAAATATTCATAGTTTTAATGGAATGTGTATTTAAATCTTTGAACCGCAGTTCTTCCAACAAGAACAATACCAAACTTTATTCAATTTCAACTAAAACCGGACAATGATCTGAGTGAACAGCATCTGGAAGAATAACAGCTCGTTTTAAACGATGCCCCATTACTTCGCTTACTAAATTATAATCAATACGCCAGCCTTTGTTATTTCCTCTGGCTCCTGCACGGTAACTCCACCATGAATAATGATGCGGATCTTTATTAAAATGACGGAAACTATCAATAAAACCAGATTTCATAAAACTATCCAGCCAGGCACGCTCTTGAGGTAAAAATCCTGAAACGGTTTTGTTACGAACCGGATCGTGAATATCAATTGCTTCATGGCAAATATTGTAATCACCACAAATAATAAGGTTTGGAAGAGTAAGCTTCAATTCGTTAATATACGTTTGAAAATCATCCATAAACATAAATTTATGATCTAATCTTTCGATATTAGTTCCAGACGGAAGATAGAGACTCATTACCGAAACATCATCAAAATCAGCGCGTAAGTTTCTGCCTTCAAAATCCATATGATGAATTCCGGTTCCGTAAACCACTTTTTTAGGTTCTATTTTAGATAATATTGCAACACCGCTATATCCTTTTTTTGTTGCAGGATAGTAATATTGATACGGATAGCCGGCAGCCGTTATTTCTTCGACAGGAATCTGATCCTGAGTAGCTTTTATCTCCTGAAGGCAGATAACATCTGGGTTTGCTGCTTCAAGCCATTCTATAAAACCTTTAGTAATTGCAGCACGAATTCCGTTTACATTATAAGAAATAATTTTCATCTGGATATTTTTTTTAGGATTCCAAATGTAATAAAAAAGAGGAAAGTTTGTAATTGAATAAAGGAAAAGTAGAGTTTTTTGTTATCTTTGTTCGCTGCTCTAATAAATTAAAAATAGTACATGGGTTTAGTTACCGCGAAAGAAGTTGCAAAGGCAATAAATGTTGAGAAGTACGGAGTGCTTGGTACTTTCTCAGGCTGGATTCTTATGAAGGTTCTTAAGATCTCTACCCTTAATAAAATTTACGATCATAATAAACATTTAGAGGATGTTGCATTTTTAAACGGAATTTTGGATGAGATGGAAATCAAATTCGAAATCCCGGAAGAAGATTTAAAACGTTTACCTAAAGATGGCGCTTATATAACCATTTCAAATCATCCGCTTGGAGGAATTGATGGTATTTTACTTTTGAAATTAATGCTTGAAAGAGAACCAAATTTCAAGATTATCGCTAATTTCTTATTACATCGAATTGTTCCGCTAAAAAAATACATCATGCCGGTTAATCCTTTTGAAAATCATAAGGATGCCAAATCGAGCGTTGTTGGAATTAAAGAAACTCTACGTCATTTAAGTGACGGAAAGCCTTTAGGAATTTTCCCTGCCGGGGAAGTTTCGACTTATAAAGACGGAAAATTAGTTGTAGATAAACCTTGGGAAGAAGGCGCTCTAAAATTGATTAGAAAAGCCAAAGTTCCGGTTGTACCGATCTATTTTCACGCTAAAAACAGTAAATTATTCTACTGGCTTTCTAAAATTGATGATACGCTGCGTACAGCAAAACTTCCGTCAGAACTGCTTACACAAAAAGACCGTGTTATTAAAGTTCGTATTGGAAAACCAATTTCTGTAAGCGAACAAAATGAAATAGAATCTTTTGAAGAATACTCAGAATTCTTAAGAAAGAAAACCTATATGCTTGCCAATCCTTTTGAAAAAGACACCAAATTGATTGACACAGCAAGTTTAAAAATACCAAAAGCGCCTAAAAAAATCGTTACGCCGGCGAATGAATCAAAAATGATTGATGAAGTTCAGGCGTTAAGAAACAGTGACTGCAGGTTATTACAGAGTAAAAATTATGAGGTCTTTTTTGCACGCGCAAAATCAATTCCGAATATTTTACATGAAATTGGCCGTCTTCGTGAAATTACTTTTAGAGAAGTTGGTGAAGGAACTAACGAATCTATCGACATTGACGAATACGATCAATATTATCACCATATGTTTTTATGGGATGATGAAACCAAAAAAATAGCAGGGGCTTACCGTATGGGATTAGGAGCTGAGATTTATCCAAAATACGGCATCGAAGGTTTTTATCTGACTGACTTATTCCGTTTTGAACCGGAATTGCACGATATGATGCATAAATCAATCGAAATGGGACGTGCTTTTATCATTCGTGAATATCAGCAAAAACCAATGCCTTTATTCTTATTATGGAAGGGAATTATTCACACTACATTGCGTTATCCTGAACATAAATATTTATTAGGCGGCGTAAGTATCAGTAATCAATTCTCTGATTTCTCTAAATCATTGATGATTGAGTTTATGAAATCGAATTACTACGATCCATATATTGCGCAATACATTCACCCGAAAAAAGCTTATAAAGTAAAACTGAAAGATGCTGATAAAGACTTTATTTTTGACGAAGCTGAATCTGATTTAAATAAATTTGACAAAATTATTGACGAATTAGAACCGGGAAATTTACGTTTGCCTGTTTTAATTAAAAAGTACATCAAGCAAAATGCACGTGTAGTTGCTTTTAACGTCGATCCTTTGTTTAATAACGCTGTCGATGGTTTAATGTACATTAGAATCGCTGATATTCCAGAAAGCACCATGAAACCCGTTATTGAAGAGTTTCAAATAGAATTAGAACGTAAATTATCTGAAAAAGAAGATTAATCAGATTTACTCCAAATAGAAAAATCCCATTTGTATAAACAGATGGGATTTTTTATTTACAATTTTATTTAAAAACTAGTTTGAGATTTATTCCATTCCAATCTCATCTATTTCTTCTAATTGATTTTTAGGGTCTGCACCATATTGATTTGGTCCTTTTTCACCTTCTGTAGCGAGTAAAACAATATTATAGATGGGAATAAGTATAAACCACCCGCTTTTACCTATATCATGCATTCTTCTAACTCCAACAGCAAGTGATGGAACCAAAACTGCTAAACTATAAACATTGCTTATAAACGCCAAGTTTGGTAAAACAAGCATTAAAATAAGAAGTATACCATAAGTTATAAGGGTGCTCAATAAAGTGAACATCCAATATTCTCTTCTTCTTGCTCTTCCATTAAAATTTGCGTAGTTTTCAAAAACTACTTTTTTGTACGTCTCTAACATAATAAAAACTTTTTGGTTGCCTACTCTTAAGGATTTTCGGTTACTCCGTTTCTTTTAAAAACGCAAGAATACTCACTTTGCCAGTAGACTTAAAGAACTAAAAGTTTTTATAATATCAGAAAAAGACATTTCAGCAATTAATGTTTAATATAGAAGTTGTGTTCAATATAGACATAAAAAAATCCCATTTGCTAATACAAATGGGATTCTTTATTTACAATTTTTATTTAAAAACTAGTTCGTTTTACTTTCTAAGATTAAAACCAGCCTTTTCTACCAACCTGATAAGTTTGATAAAAATCTTCGTCTGATTTTGTCAGGTAAATAATCCCTTCAATTAAAGCAATTAAACCTCCAATTCCACATAAAAGACCTAAAATAAGCTGAATAATTCCTTCTTTGCTATATCCTAAATAGAATTTATGAATTCCTAATACTCCTAATAAAATCGCTAGAATTCCAGCAACAACTTTTTTGTTTTCTGGTTTTGGTCCTCCAAATTCTGATTGTGTGTTTTCCATAGTTTTATTCTTAAAATTAGTATTTAAATTAGAAAATAATTGGGCAAAAAAAATCCCATTTGTTATGAAGCAAATGGGATAAATATATTTTTAGAACCAGCCTTTCTTACCTACTTGGTAAGTTTGGTAAAATTCTTCGTCTGATTTTGTCAGGTAAATGATTCCTTCAACGAAACCAATGATGCTTCCAACTCCGCAAGTAACAAGAGTAATTACTAATTGGATAATTCCTTCTTGTGTATATCCTAAGATGAATTTGTGAATTCCAAATCCTCCTAATAAGATTCCAAGGATTCCGGCAACAACTTTTTTGTTTTCTGCTTTTGGTTCAGATGGTGTATTCCAAGATTCTGGTTTTGTAGTCTCCATTTTTATATATTTAGTTAATTAATTATTGTAATTCAACGTTACCAATTTGATTGATTTCTTCGATCTCATTTTTAGGATCTGATCCGTATTGGTTTGGACCATAATCTCCATCTGTACATAATAAAATCAAAATCCAGATTGGACCAGCTAACGGAATAAGAGAAACAAAATAAAACCATCCGCTTTTTCCAACATCGTGTAATCTTCTAACTAATACACCTAACCCTGGAAGAAGTGTTGCCAATGAATAAAGTACTAAAAGAGCATATCCAATGATTCCTCCTGTCATAGCGTCACCAAATATTGTCCCAACTATAACTCCAATAATTATTAATGAAAACGAAATTATACCGTTTGCAAGTGCAAAATACCAATATTCGCTTCTTCTTGCACGTCCTTTAAAGTTTGCATAGTTTTCAAAAACCACTTTTTTGTACCATTCAATCATAAATTAATAAATTAGTTAGTTTATCCCTACTCTTTTTAGGATTTTCAGTTTCTCCTTTTCTAAAATTTTGTTAAAAAAATCGGAAACAATATTAAACAAAAATAATTTTAAAAACTAATAATGAACATTACTTTTACAGAATTGCCTTGTTATTAAAAACTAAAGTGATTTTCTTTAAATCAAGAAGTAATTAAATTCTGATATCAATAATTTACTTCGAATACACTTTTTTTATTTTATCTACAATAACCTGGGCTAAACGTTCGTGACTTTCAAAAGTCCAACCGGCAATATGAGGCGTTAAGATAACCTTTCGTCCATCTAACAGATACTGAAAAGCTTCGGGCGTATTTTTATCCTGAAAAAGAGTTTCAAAAGACAGTTTTTCATATTCTAAAACATCCAGACCTGCGCCAAGTACTTTCCCAGTTTTCATTGTCTCAACCAAATCGGCAGTAACAATGTTCTTACCTCTGGAAGTATTGATTATCCATATTGGCTTTTTGAATTCGTTAATAAAAGCCGCATCTACCATTCTATCCGTTTCCGGAGTCCACGGAATATGTAAACTCAAAACATCTGTCTTTTCATTAAGTTCCTTTAATGAAACTTGTCTGGCATTTTCGTCTCCCACATTATCCTGAATATCATAACATAAAACCTCCACATCAAACCCTCTCAGCTTTTTTGCAAATGCTTTACCCATATTTCCATAACCAATAATACCTACCGTTTTTCCATCCAGTTCATGACCACGGTTACTTTCTCTGTTCCATTGGCCAGAACGAATTTCATAATCGGCAATATTCAATTTATTAAAAAGAGAAAGAATCATTCCTAAAGTATGTTCTGCAACAGCATTACGATTTCCTTCGGGAGCGGCGATTAGTTCAACATCTTTAGATAAGGCGTAATCGCAGTCAATACTTTCTAAACCAGCTCCAACTCTGGCAATAAACTGCAAATTGGTCGCTTTGTCTAAAAATGTTTTATCAATTTTAAATCGGCTTCGAATTACGATTCCGTTATAATCCTGAATTTTAGCTTCAATTTCTTCTTTGGAAGATTTAAAATCGGCGTGATTTTCAAAACCGGCTTCTTCCAGTTGCTGCCAAAGAATAGGGTGATTGCTATCGATATGAAGAATTTTTATACTCATAACTTAAACTTTAATTAGAAAAACAAAGTAACAAAAAAATAGCCGTTTATTATTTTAACAAAATCAATTCGGCAAGAAATGCGTAAATTCGCATAAAAGGGTTTTATGAAAACAATTGGCTTGATTGGCGGAATGTCTTGGGAAAGTTCTGCTTTATATTATCAAATAATAAACCGTGGCATTCAGGAAAAACTGGGCGGCGTCCATTCTGCTAAATCCTTATTATATTCTGTTGATTTTAATGAAATTGCAATTTTGCAAAAAGAAGAAAAATGGGGTGAACTTGGAGAATTAATGATTGAAGCGGCTCAAAAGCTCGAAAAAAGCGGAGCAGATTTTATTGTTCTATGTACCAATACAATGCATAAATTATCTGATGAAATAGAAAAAAATGTTTCAATCCCACTGCTTCATATTGTTGATACAGCTGCTGAAGAAATTGTAAAGCACAATATTAAAAAAATAGGTTTACTGGGAACATCTTTTACGATGGAACAAGGTTTTTTTAAAGACCGTTTGCTTAACAAGCATTATATACAAACCATAATTCCTAATGAAAAACAAAGATCTGATATTCATCAAATTATATATAACGAATTAGTAAAAGGAATAATCAGCAATGATTCGCGAAATATCTTTTTAGAAATTATATCTGATTTAATTGATAAAGGAACCGAGGGAATTATTTTAGGCTGTACAGAAATTGAATTATTAGTTACGAATGAATATACCGAAGCAAAATTGTTTAAGACGGCAGAAATTCATGCTAAAAAAGCAATTGAATTTTCGCTGGAATAAATATCAAAGTCAAAATGAAATTAACAAAAACTTTTAAAGCCTTTTTTGAAAACGAAAAATCAGGAGGATTACTTCTATTATTTGTTACGATTATTTCTTTGTATGCCGCAAACTCGTCTTATGCGACGGAGTATATCTCTTTTTGGGAAAAAGATCTGGGCGGACATTCGATCACACATTGGATTAACGATGGCTTAATGACCATTTTCTTTTTATTGATTGGTTTAGAACTAGAACGCGAAATTTATCATGGCGAATTATCCAATATAAAAAATGCTTCGCTGCCTATTATGGCGGCTTTTGGCGGAATGCTGGTTCCGGCCGCAATATTTCTGGCTTTAAATTTTAAAACGGCAACGCAAAACGGTGCCGGAATCCCAATGGCGACAGATATTGCTTTTGCAATTGGAATTTTATCTCTTTTAGGCAATAAAGTTCCTGCATCTTTAAAAGTCTTTTTAACTGCACTTGCCGTTATAGACGATTTGGGCGCTATAATTGTCATTGCTGTTTTTTACACAAAATCAATTGCCTTTTTAAATTTAGGCATTGCTTTAGGAATCTGGGTTTTATTATTTCTTTTAAACCGAATGAAAGTTTACAACCTGATTCCATATTTAATTGGCGGCGTAATTATGTGGTATTTTATGCTAAACTCCGGAGTTCATGCCACAATTACGGGTGTTATTTTAGCCTTTGTGATTCCGTTTGGAGACGGCAGCGAAAAATCATCATCTTATAAATTACAGCATTTTTTACATAAACCCGCGGCGTTTTTTATTCTGCCTTTGTTTGCAATTGCCAATACTTGCATCGCCATAAATTCTGATTGGCATGCCGGATTAAACCATCCTAATACATTTGGGATTATTTTTGGGCTCGTAATTGGAAAACCTTTAGGAATTGCGCTTTTTTCTTCCATTGGTGTAAGCGCCGGATTATGTGCTTTACCGAAAAGTTTAAAATGGGCGCATATTTTAGGCGCCGGAATGTTGGGCGGAATTGGTTTTACAATGTCTATTTTTATTACACTACTGGCTTTTAAAGATCCCGAAACAATTCTGTATTCTAAAATATCAATCATTATAGCTTCTGTACTTTCCGGCGTTTTGGGATTTGCTTATTTAAAGTTTGTTTTGACAAAAAAACAAGACGTTTAATTTTGGCACACAGATTTAACAAATTGAAACAGATTTAATTTTAATAATCTTAATTCGAAAAATGAAAAAGTATTATTGTTTGTTGTTTGGTTTTGCTTTTCTTGTTTCTTGTAACGACAAAAAAACCGTTTCTGAAACTCCTATTCCAAAAATTGTTACTGTTACTTTAGAAAAGCCATTTGACAAAAAACTGATAGAAGGCACTTATGAAACAAAAGCCGAAGAAAACGATTCTGATGATTGTCAGCTTTCTTTAAAAATAACTAAAACAAAAAGCGGGTATTCTTATTTCTTAAAAACAAAAACCAGACAACTTAAAGGAATTGCAACTTTTAAAATCCAAAAATATGGTGAAAAATATTTGGTTTTAGAAGGCATAAAATGGGATGAATATGAAGGTGATATAAGTCATGAAGAAGAAAATGATTCGATTTCGGATTCTGAAACCTCTTCAAAAGAATTAGAAATCCCAGTTGGAATCGAAGCTGCATATGTAAAAGACACGCTCACTATTCAAAATTATGGTAACTCGATGAATTCCTATACAAAGCTTTCAGAATGTGGGAGGAAATATATTCGATTGATTAAATCTCAAAAGTAAAAATTCCAAATTTCAATTTTCTCCACAATATTGTCATTCCGAGGAACGAGGAATCTTCGCAAGAAACTCGACAAAGATTGAGACATTAGATTGCGGAGCTACTTATGAAGATTCCTCGTTCCTCGGAATGACAAAAAAGCGAACAATAACTTTAAATTCATTATTATGATAGCAAGAATATGGCACGGAAAAACAAAAGTTGAAGATTATGAAGCTTATACCCAATTCATAAATGACACTGCAATTCCTGATTACTCAAAAACAGCTGGTTTTGTAAAATTGTCTTTTTTAAGAAATATCAAAAACAACGAAGCGCATTTTACGCTAATTACGTATTGGAAAAACCTCGAAGTAATTAAAAATTTTGCCGGAGATGATTTCGAAAAAGCGAAATATTATCCTGAAGATGATGATTTTTTATTAGAGTTTGAAGAGAAAGTCGAGCATTTTGAGGTTTTTGCTTAAAACAATTATTAGCCTAAATGTCATCCTGAGCGAAGTCGAAGGACTTTATTGCGCATAAGGTCTTCGACTTCGCTCAGACTGACAATCTATTAATTTCAAATTTATCCACAATATTGTCATTCCGAGGAACGAGAATCTTCCTAAGTAGCTCCGCAATCTAATGTCTTAATCTTTGTCGAGTTTCTTACGAAGATTTCTCGTTCCTCGAAATGACAAAGCGGCATTAAGACTTATCTCATCTAAAACAAAAAATCCCAAACCCCAACAAAATTGGAATTTGGAATTTTTAAAATATTGGAATTTGTTTAAAACTACCCTTTGATTTGTTTCAAAGAAGTCTTAATCCCTTTTATTAAAGATGAACTGAAACCATTGTGTTCCATTTCATTTAAACCAACTATTGTACAGCCTTGAGGCGTTGTTACACGATCAATTAACTGTTCTGGGTGGACTTTCTCTTCTAAAAGCATTTTTGCGGCTCCTTTTACGGTTTGTGCGGCAATTGCTAAAGCAGTATTAGAATCGAATCCAATTTCGATTCCTGCCTGCATAGAAGCACGAATATATCTTAAAGCATATGCAGTTCCGCATGCGCCTAAAACTGTCGCTGCATCCATTAATTTTTCGTCGATTACAGGAGCTGTTCCTAAATCCTGAAATAAGTCAACAATTGGCAATGCTTTTTCTCTGTCTTTTTCAGGAAAAGAAATACAGGTGGCCGATTCTCCAAACTGTGCTGCAATATTTGGCATAATACGCACAACCGGATATTCGTTATTTGTTTTTGTTTGAAGGACATCTAAAGACAATCCGCTTACGGCAGAAGCAATTGTTTTATTTTGAATTACCGGCAGAATTTCAGCCAAAACAGTATCAACCTGATACGGTTTTATGGTTAAAATCACCACGTCAGCATCCTGAATATTATGTTTATTATCGTTAGAAACCGTAATTCCGTATTCGGCTAAATATTGAATACTTGCTATGTTTCTTCTTGTTACGGTAACTTGATTGTTTTTAGAAAATTTTGCAATTCCCAAGGCAATAGAAACCCCAAGGTTTCCTCCCCCTATAATGTGTACTTTCATCCTGCTTGGTTTTAATTTATTTTGGACTGGCTAACAGCATATTTTTCGGCTGTAAATTACGCAGATTTTAAGGATTTTAAATCACTGTAATCTATTAATTTGTGGCAAAAATTTAAAACCCAAGAATCAATTTGGCTACTCCAAAATAGAGCATAATTCCAAAAACATCATTAGTTGTAGTTATAAATGGCCCGGTTGCAATTGCGGGGTCAATTTTATTTTTATGAAGAAAAAGCGGCACTAAGGTTCCTAAAATTGCGGCAAACATAATCACCACTATCATAGAGATCGAAATAGCAATTCCCACTAAATATTGTCCGTACATAAGAGAGTGATATCCCAGTAAAAGCAGGGAAATTATACTTCCGGAAATCATCGAAACGGTAACCTCTTTACTAAAATAACTTTTACTGAATTCCTTCAAAGTTCCGTTTGCCAAACCCTGAACAACGATTGCCGATGCCTGAACTCCAATATTTCCGGCTGTAGCCGAAAGCAGGGGCACAAAAATAATTAAGGTTGAATATTTTTGAAAAGCACTTTCATTATCTTTCAAAACAAAAGAAGCCACAATCTCAATTACCATCCCAATTAAAAGCCAAGGTAAACGTGCTTTTGTTAATTCAAGAACGCTGTCATTTGTTTCAATGTCCTGTGTAATACCCGCAGCTAACTGGTAATCTTTATCGGCTTCTTCCTTGATTACATCTACGATATCATCAATTGTAATTCTTCCAACCAAACGTCCAAGTTCGTCAACTACCGGAATTGCCTCTAAATCGTACTTTTGCATGATACGAGCTACCTCAACATCTTCGGTATCAACATTTACAAAATTCAATTTTCGGATATAAACCTCTCCAATTTGAGTTTTGGTAGATGAAGTCAATAAGTCTTTAAGTGATAAACGGCCTTTTAAACGGTTTTCATCATCAACAACATAAATAGAATGTACTCTCGAAACATTTTCTGCCTGAATTCGCATTTCTTTTACGCAGGTTAAAACATTCCAGTTTTCATTGACTTTTACAAGCTCTTTACCCATCAAACCACCCGCCGTGTTTTCATCGTAGCGTAATAATTCAACAATGTCTTTTGCGTGTTCTACGTCAAGTAATTCCGAGATAACTTCTGCTTTGATTTCCTGCGAAAGTTCAGCGATAATATCGGCCGCATCATTTGTTTCCAGCTCATCAAGCTCTTCAGCGATTTCTTTCGGTGAAAGTCTGCTTAAGATATTTTCACGCAGGTCTTCTTCTAATTCAAGAAGAATTTCAGCGGTTTTATCACTATCTAAAACTTTGAAGATATAAGTTGCTTCGTCAAAATCTAATTCTTCAAGGATTTCGGCGATATCAGCATGGTGAAGGTCGTTAAGTAAAACTTCAAGTTCATTGTCATTTTTCTTAACGATTAAATCTTCTAATTGATGAATAAATTCTTTGCTAACTTTGAACTCCATCGGCTTCTATTTTTTGAGTCAAAACAATAAATTCGTCAACGCTTAGCTGTTCGGGACGTTTATCAAAGATAATGTCTTCTCGCAGTTTATCTGATAAATTTAATGTTTTCAAACTGTTACGTAATGTTTTTCGTCTTTGCTGAAAAGCCGTTTTTACAACCGTAAAAAATAACTTTTCACCACAAGGAAGGCTATAATCTTCCTTTCGGGTCATTTTCATCACACCCGACTTGACCTTGGGCGGAGGAATAAAAACATTTTCGCTTACAGTAAATAAATACTCAGTATCATAGAAGGCCTGGGCTAAAACGGACAAGATTCCGTAAGCTTTTGATCCTTTTTTTTCGCAGATGCGTTCTGCAACTTCTTTTTGAAACATTCCGGAAAACTCCGGAATCTGATCTCTAAACTCTAATGTTCTAAAAACAATTTGAGTAGAAATATTATAGGGGAAATTTCCAATTATAGCAAATTGCTTATCCTTGTAAACTTCATTAATATTATATTTCAGAAAATCCTGAGAGATAATCTGATCTTTTAATTTTGGATAATTTTCGCCTAAATACGCCACAGATTCTGTGTCGATTTCAATAACATGTGTATTTATTGGCTTTTCAAGCAAATACTTAGTCAACACACCCATTCCTGGTCCTATTTCTAAAACCTCCTCGTATCCCTTTAAACTCAAAGTATCGGCAATTGCTTTTGCAATACTTTCGTCTTTAAGGAAATGTTGTCCTAAATGTTTTTTGGCTTTTACTTTTTCCATTTTCTTTCTTGTTTTGCCACAAGGGCGCAAAAGTATTCTTTTTGTCGCGAAGGGTCAAAGACTCAAGGATTTATTTTTGCTTTTTCTACTTTTTTTGCCACAAAGGCTCGAAGGCACAAAGTTTATTTTTTTGTTTTGCCACGAATTACACTAATTATCACAAATTTTAAATCTAATAATCTGTGTAAATCTGTTTAATCAGCCAAATCCGCGGGCTATTTCTGTTTACTGAAAACTAAAATCAATGTTCTGAAATAACCTCCAGTTCTGTTCTAAAAGAAAGCATTTTATCTGCAAATAATTCTAAAGCTTCTCTGTCAAATCTAGGCTGGTCTTCTAAATAATACTTCTCTAAAGTATCTTTACTATCTGTCGTGTATTGTACAGAATACGTGATTCCTCCCATTTCTTCTTCAATTAAAACTTTTACAATTCTTGCTGATGAAAATTTTTGTGTTGCCAAAATCTCAGGTATGTGCTTTTCCTGCATCCATTTTAACCATTGATCGTGTGCACTTTCGTGTATATTAGTAGTAACGTTAAAGATTATCATATTTCTTTTAGACTTTCTTAGATTTCTTAGACAACTTAGATTTTTAGACTTTCTTTTTTTATCTAAGAAGTCTAAAGATCTAACAATCTAAAAATCTCATTTATAAATTCTTATCCCCTCTTAACTCGCGGTATTTTTTTCTGGCATCAACAAAGTAAATACTGTCCTGATGATTAAAAATTACCTTTTCATACAAAGGCTTAGCCTTTTCTATATCTTTTAACTCGTCGTTGTAAATTTCTGCCGAGAAAAACAGCGCTTCATCTACATAAATTCCGTCGCTGTGGTTGTCGATGATTTGCTGGTATTGGCTTAAAGCCGAAGTATAATCCTTCTGACTTTCATATATTTGACCTAAACGCAACAATGTTACAGCTTCGATTTCCTGCCCTTTAAAGGTTTTCAGGATGTTTTGAAAATGTGTAATTGCCTCTTGTTTTTTATTCTGATAAAGTAAAAAATCCCCTTTTGCAAATTGCTTTAAAGCTGTTTGAGTTGAATCAGCAGCGGTATTGTCATTTATCAGTAAGAAATATTCAAGAGCGTCGTTGGCAATTAATTGTGTGTTTGCCGATTTTAATTCTTTAAATTGTTTTAAAGCCCATTCAAAATCACCTTTGTAATAACTTGTTTTTGCGGCTTTTAAACTTGCTTCATGCGACATAACATCATTTTTTAGATCCAGCTGAATCTGCGAATAATAAATCAATGCCTGATTGAACTTTTCTTCTAAAAGCAAAATATCTGCCAGCTCCATCTTGGCGTCAGCCTGCTGATAAGCATTTAAATTTAACTCTAAAGCTCTTTTTACAACTGTTTTAGCTTCTTCTGTCTTTTTTAAATTAAAAGCCAGGAAATGCGCCTGAATTAATTGCAAAGATAAGGTAAAAGGATTTATTTCATAAGTAACCAGTAATTGCTGCAATTCTGCTGTAATGGCCGGATAATCTTTTTCCTGTGCTTTATCAATTTTAATCTGCATTAAATTGGCATTGGTCTGAATCAGTAAATCTGTATCTTTTGTGTTTAGAAGAATAAAATTCAGAATTTCAGATGCCGTTTCTGTATCATCTTCATTCAAGGCAAACTGACTTAAGTTTACAATGCTGATTAAAGATTCCGGTTCGCGTTTGTAAATGGCTTTTTCCTGAATAAAAGCTTTTCCAAATTCTTTTTGCTGTACATAAAACCAGCTTAAATAATGATTCCAAAAAACATCCTGATCTTTCTGTGTTCTTAAAATCAACGCTTTTCGCATTGCATCTTTAAAAGCGGTATTATCTGTTTCGCCGTTCATAAAACGAGATAACTGTGTCTGGATTAAATTGGCGTTTTGCTGATTATTGTAAGATTCTGTCAGCAAAAGATCGATCATCAAATCGGTTTTTCCTAACTGACCGTACAACATTCCAATTTGAAAATTGAAATTGTAATTCGGCTGAACCTGCATTGCGGTTTGATACGCTTTTAAGGCATATTCTAATAAAACCTTTTTTTCAAAAGCATTTCCAACTCCGTAAACATCATTGGGACTGGTTTTGATTTTGTCAATTGCCTGCTCGTAATAGTTTTTGGCTTTTGATTCGTTTTTCTGTAATTGGTAGTTGTATCCTAATTCCACCAAAAAAACACCTTGTTTATAGGCATTGTAACGACTTAAAATTGTTTTTTCGGCAAGATCAAATTGCTGTAATTGCTGATAACAATCTATCGTTCGTAAAAAGTACTGGGTATTGGATGGAGAACTTCTTAAAAGATCTTCGTAAATGATTTTTGCTTTTTCAAAATCACCTTTGTCGTAGTAATTGTTCGCTAACTGTTCGTTTTGCGAAAATGCAAAACCAGACCACAACAAAACGATATAGATAAAGATGTTTTTCATATTTCAGTTTTTAAATGTGGCATTTTTAGTCTCAGTATTCAGTCACAGTTTACAGTCTCGGTAATCGGTTCAGTTAAACTGAAAACTGAGACTGCGACTGTAAACTATATACTAAAGTTAGTCAATTATATCAAATCCACAGTAAGGACGTAAAACTTCCGGGATTACGATTCCTTCCGGCGTTTGGTAATTTTCTAAAATTCCGGCTAAAACTCTAGGCAAAGCCAATGAACTTCCGTTTAATGTATGGGCCAATTGATTTTTTCCGTCTTTGTCTTTGAAACGTAATTTCAAGCGGTTTGCCTGAAAAGTTTCAAAGTTAGAAACTGAACTAATTTCTAACCAGCGGTCCTGCGCTGTAGAAAAAACTTCAAAATCGTAAGTCAAAGCTGATGTGAAACCCATATCACCTCCGCAAAGACGTAAAACTCTGTATGGTAATTTTAATTCTTTCAGAATATCTTTTACGTGCTCTACCATTCCATCAAGTGCAGCATATGAATTATCCGGGTGTTCAATACGTACGATTTCAACTTTGTCAAATTGATGTAAACGGTTTAACCCGCGAACGTGTGCTCCGTAAGAACCTGCTTCACGACGGAAACATGGCGTATAAGCCGTATTTAAAACTGGTAATTCGCTTTCGTTTAAAATAACATCACGGAATAAATTCGTAACCGGAACCTCAGCCGTTGGAATCAAATATAAATCGTCAATTGTTGAATGGTACATTTGCCCTTCTTTATCTGGCAATTGTCCTGTTCCGTATCCTGAAGCTTCGTTTACCAAATGCGGAACCTGAACTTCGTTATATCCTGCAGCTGTGTTTTTATCTAAAAAATAGTTGATTAACGCACGTTGCAAACGGGCTCCTTTTCCTTTGTAAACAGGAAATCCTGCTCCGGTAATTTTTACACCTAATTCGAAATCGATGATATCGTATTTTTTTACCAATTCCCAGTGCGGCTGTGCACCTTCATGCAAAACCGGAATATCGCCTTCCTGAAAAACATTCAGGTTGTCATCTGGAGTTTTTCCTTCAGGAACAATATCTGCCGGAAGATTTGGTAACGTGTATAACTTATTGGTTAACTCAACTGCTAAAGCTTCTGCTTTTTCACCAAGTTCTTTGCTTTTTTCTTTTAATGAAACGGTTTTTTCTTTTAAGATTGCTGCTTTAGCTTTCTCTCCTGCTTTCATTAATTCGCCTATATCTTTGGACAATTTATTAGATTCAGCTAAAGTATTATCTAATTCCACTTGAGTAGCACGACGATTTTCGTCTAATTGCACCACCTCTTCAACAACGCTTTTAGCATCGATATTTCGTTTTGCTAAAGCCTTGATTACTTTCTCCTGATTTTCTCTAATAAATGCGATTTGTAACATAGCTTGATTTTTATAACTATTGTATTTTTTAATAACGGAAGCAAATTTAAGGAAATGTTTGCTAAGATTATGTACAAAGTTTAGTCTAAAGTTATTTAGAGGATTCCGCAGAGATGCGCGAAGTTTTCGCAAAGATGCACAGAAAGTTTTTCTTCTGAATGAAATTTATTCTTTTATGACTTTAAAAGTTGCTGTAGAATCTCCTACTATAGTTTTTAAAATATAAAATCCTGAATCCAGACTAATGATGTTTATTGTCCCATCGCTGGTTTTTCCTTTTAAAACCGATTTTGATTCGAAATTAAAAAACTCAAAATCAAAGTTTTTAGCATCGAAGTTTTCGATAGATATGGTTGTCTGCGCCGGATTTGGAGAAACAGAAGGTTTCTTTTTAACTGATTTCTCTAATGGCTGTTTATTACAGGCACTTTCTAAAAGCGAATCCAAATCATTTTCATCATATACCAAAGTGTAATGAAGTTCTTTTGCTTTTTGGAATAACTGGCAGGCTTCGTCGTATTTTTTCCTGTCGAGATAAATTATTCCAAGATTTTTCATTGCATACGAATTGTTTTTATCCATTTCTAATGCAGCTTCTAAATCAGCAATTCCTTTTTTAGATTCTCCCAGTTTATGATAAAGTAGACCTCGGGTTGTTTTTAAATCTCTTCCACCCTTTATATTTCCTTTGTCATATTGAAAGGCTTTTTCAATATATTCAAATGCTTTTTCATACTCTCCTTCATCACTCAATAATCTGGCAAGTCCCGAGTATGACTGAGAATGGTCTGGTTTTTCTTTTATAATTTTTTCGAAATAATAACGTGCTAAATCATACGATTTTCTTTTTTGCAACAATGTTGCAAAATTGTATAAAATGCGATAATCAGTGGGCGCATTCTTGATTGCTTTAAAGTAATAGTTATAGGCAAAACCTTCCATTTCGAGAGTTGCATATATGCTTCCCATTCGGTCATAAAGTTTACTTCGAAAAACTGCCGTTTTCTTTTGAGCCGAATCTGATTCTACTACTTTTTTGTTTTTTGGGTCTTTGTCTATGGCAAATTCAACCTTTTTTAAATCTTCAATTGCCAAAGTATTATTGCCAAGACTAACTTCTAAAACACCACGATTAAACAAATCATTAATAGTTGTTGGATTAAAATTTGTTCTTGCATTAATATCCGTCAGCATTTTTAAGGCTTTTTTGACTGATTCTTCACGGTCTTTATTAAACGGAAGTTTATGATCTGTTCTGCCTGTCATTTTTCCGTGGGCAAAATTCCAGGTTACGAGTTTTTCGCCTTGGTAATTGTACTGAAAACAATCTCCATCTTTTAATCCGTCTTTATCAAAATAGAAAACTTCGTTTACCTTTCCGCTTGGATAATAAGTTTTAGAACTGTCTTGTTTTTTATCTGCACCAAACCAAATTTCGACCGAAACTACTTTATCATCATAATAATAGCGCGTAACATCATCCGCGGCCTCTTTTTGTTTTTCCTGAGCTAACAAGAAAAAAGGCCAAATGAATACAGCAAAAAAGATTTTTTTAGACATTTTTAGTTTCAATTGAATGCGAATTTACAAAAACCGATTCCTATCGTCTTTTTTAAACGAATAAGTTTTTCCGTCAAATTTCAGTTTTTGGAATTCTTTTTTGACTTTTAAATCGCTTTTTTGCTCCACATCGTTTTCTAAATCTTCTTCGGCCGCGTCTTCATAAGTATAGATTTTTGAAACTAATAAATCATAAAACCCTTTTGTTTGCGAATCCGAAAGACTTATTCCGGTTTCTAAAGTTTCAATTTGATAGGTTCCGCCTCCGTTTGAATCTCCGTTTGATGAACGTATAGGATATTCGTATAAAACTTTCCTGATTCTGTTTCCATCAAAAGTAACGATGGTAAATTTTTCTTCAGAATACATTACAACTCTGCTATTTGAATATACTTCTGTACTAAAAGCAATTGCATGAGTTTTATCATTCAGCTGCAATACATAATTTAAAATATACGTTTTGGCAACTCTTAAACCTTCATTTTCGTAATAGCCAAGATTTTTATCTGTTTCTTCTGCCAGAATTTTTCCGTTTTCATTATTAACAAACACAAATTTTCTTTCGTAGTAATTGCCTAAATCTTCTTCGCCAAATTTTGCTTTCTTGCTTTTATTGATAATACAAATTACAAAAAAGGTTGTTTCGTTGTTGTAGCGAATCGAACTTACATCTTCAATTTTAATTCTGGAATACTTTATGTTTAGATTTTCGGCGGTTTTTTTGAGCAGGCTCAAATTGAGTTCTTCAGAAGGAACAATGTCTTCACTTTTTCTAAAAAGAAGCTGTTCTGCTGGTTTTGGGGTTTCAGACTGAACGGCTAACGATGGGGCGTTTTCGTCAATGATCTGTTTTTCATTTTTTCCACAAGAATATAGAAATAGAAAAATGCCACTGAGAATTAAGTAGGTTTTAATTTTCATTGGTGTTGATTTTAAAATTAGGGGCTATCAAATATAAAATATTCTTAGTTAGCTTTTTAAATAAAATCAAAAATTTAATAAAATTGGTAAATTATTTATATTCTACTAATAATTCTCTTAATTCATTGTTTTTTAAAAACACTGCAAATCGTCCTGCCAAAAGGAGCATATCTCTTTCTTCTGGTCTGATTCGGAGTTTTGTTTCAATGTGCGATGTGTATTCATACATTAATAGAATTTCTCCGGCTGTAAATTCTGAAAATTTATCTTTTTCAAGAGTTGCAGCAATGATCTCGCCGTCTTTATTTTTTCTGAATACGCTTTCACCGAATTTGTTTACAATATCGGTTTTAAATTCAGAAAATAATTTAAACCAGCCGGCAGCATCGTCATTTGTATTCTTCAATTCTGTTACCAGTTCTTCGTACTTATCATCTTTTTCCATTTTTTGTAAATGATTTCGAATGGTCGTAAAACCAATAACCTGATAATTTTTTACTGGAATTTTATAACGTTCAAAAGTGTTTTCTACGTCTCTGTCAAAAGTTATATATCGGGTTTGAACGGTGTAAAGTGAAGCAGTTTCAAAAAGAGAAAGCAGCCCAATTTTTGTATCATTGATATATGGTGTTTTTTTTCCTTGTCCGAGACAATCAATAAAAAGAGCTTTTTTGTTTTTATCGTCAACACTTGTATCAGCATGGAGAAGCTCAACTAAAGTTTTATAACCTGTATTATCTGAAGCGCCGCCGTCAATAATACATAAAATTTTATCCTGATTTTTAATCCCGAATTTCACCTTTGGGAGAACACCCGGAAAAGCAGAACTTGCCGTAATTCCATATGTTACTGGGAAATTGTAGCCATCGTTTATTTTATTTTGATTCAAAACAAGATCAGCTTTATTGGGCGCAAGTGATTCATCTATAGCTAATCCTTTGATGATATGCGGCATAAACGGAATACGCTCGCCGTTATTAAAAGCGGTTCCGTTGGCAACAAACATGGGAAGCGAAGGTTCTGTTTTACCTTCCTTTGGAACAAAAAAATCAGATAAAAGCATTTGAGTGTCGAATTTATCTTTGTTGTCAGGATTTGTAACATCATATTGCAGAATATCAGCATCAATGCGTTGTGACATCGATATTTTATCACCTTTTTCGTTTCGGCTGTTTTTTAAAAGCGATAAAATATTGGCTGATTTATCTACATAATCTTTGAAGGCATCGGCTTTTGAAAAGTAAAATTCGTTGAAAGAACAATTATCATGATGCAGTTTGTTTTTTAAAACGGTTAAATAATATCCCGCCGAAAAACAACCGCCAGAAACCGTTGAGTAATAATCGATTTCATTTAAAAAATTGCGTTGCAGATAGTTTTCGTCAATTTCTTCAAGTCCGAGAAGAACGCCCATACTGAAAAACTGTGCGCGCGAACCTCCGCCAGAAATCCCAATTCCTAGTGCAATATGCGGGTTCTGAAATTTTTGATCTCTTTCCTGAACCGATTTATAATCCGATAAAGAAACGGCAGGAATCGAACTGTAATTGATCTCTGAAAAAAGGTTGATTTTATTTTGAGAAATTGCTGCTTGAGCAAAAATAATGAGCAGAATGTGACAGTATTTATATCTCATTTCGAATTTTTTAAATAGATAAATCACTCAAAGCGAAATTAATAAAGATATTGCACAATGTTACACGAACACTTCAAAAGATTAGCAAAGTTTTATGTTTTAATCTGGCAAAGTCGCGAAGTTTTAAAAACAATCTTGTCATTCCGAGGAACGAGGAATCTTCGTAAGTAGCTCTACAAAGATTGACGATTTAGATGATGGAGTTTCTTGTGAAGATTCCTCCTTCCTTCGGAATGACAAAATAACCTCTGAATCTTTGTCGCTTTGAACCTAAAAAAACCTAAGCACGTTTAATCTCATGCCCAACATATTCCTCCAAATCCGCAAACATTTCGTCTACAGAAAGGACTTCAAAATCGGGATGGTTTTTTAAGAAATTGGCGTTTAGTTCGGCAAGATTTTCTTCTAATTCAAAAAAAGTATCGTTGTTCAATGAATCACGAATCGGGTTTACGCCTTCTAATTTCGCTTTAAGGAATTTTCCGAGCTTGATATTACTTATTAATTTCACTTTTTTGCTTTGCTCCAGAAACAATTCTAAATGTTTTTCGGCACCAATTAGCGCCAGGCCTTCTTCGATCAATTCGTTAAGTTCTTTGTTCCAGCCTGAATTGTAGACAAACTGCGAAAAATTTCCTTCGGTATATTGTGAATAGTAATAATCGAGATAGTAACTCGTCAATGCGTCTTCGTGAATAAATTCATCATCTACACCTTCTTCACGCATTAAGTTGATTACCGAAATATTAGAGTGAATAACATCTTGCGGATTTTCACTTTTCATTGCTGTTTCAGAAACTATTATTCTACCGAATTCCTCCATTTGAGTTTTGTTTTGAGATTTATTTTTGTTAAGATCAAGATCTTCGCCGTTCTTTTTTTCATTCATTTTAGCTGTTAAAGCCTTTAATCTTTTAGCCTGAGCTTCCTTCTCTTCTCGAAGCTTTGCCTTTTTTCTGTTCAGCAACTTAGTGTGCAAAGCCTTATTTTTTGTATTTTTTTCGGGTCCCTTTGCCATTACTTATATTGTTTATTAATGTAATATAATCGCTTTTCTACTTAATTATTATTTTGCAAATTTCGAATAAAAAGGCGATTTAATTCGTGCCCAATTAAAAATTTAAAGATTTTTATTGGTCAAACAAAAGGAAAAGCCTTATTTAAAATAAATAGCGTATAAACACCTATAGATTAGTATAATTTTATCGGTATACTTGTTTGCATAATTTAATGTTTCTTTAAAAATCAAAATCATGGCTGACGATCAAAATAAATTTAACGAGTTGAAGGAATATTTAGAAAAAGAAATTCGCCAACATCAATTTGCATCCCGCACTAAGAACGTACTTGCTCAAACTCTTTTTTTTCTTGCCATTATTACAAGTGGAATTTGTTTAATTAATGTTGCGACAAACTGGTTTTCAAAAACTGAATTATCAGCAATTGCTGCAATTCCGGGAATTATTCTATTAATAACTAATACATTTAAATTTGAGGCAAGATCAAAATGGAATAAACTTAAACAAAGAAAAATGGAAGGTTTATACCGTAAATTAATATTTGAAAATGCTACTGTTGAAACTATTTCTAAAGAAATTACGGACGAATTAGAAAAACTTGATGAAACAAGGATTGAATTAGTAAAACCAGCTTAATTCATTTTTCAACATCACTTTTAAATATAGAAAACGAAATGAACCTTAATAAAAATCTAACCCTATTTTTCCTTTTAGGAATTCTCTCCATTTTAGCAGGAATAATTTATGCCATTATCTTGATAACAGGAAATTCGGCGCAAGATGGTTTGTTGGGAATTTATATTTTAATGGGTTTGATTCCTGTTTCTCTAGTTATATTGATTGATCGATTATTGGTTAGAAAGTTTGGAAATCAAAAAGTCAATAAAGTTCAATTCTCTTTTCTCTTATTTATTATACTTTTATGGGTTGTTAGAGCGATGGCAAATTTGTTTATTTAAATTATGAAGAAAACAGTTTTATTAATTACAATTGGATGTCTTTTCTTCGGCTGCAAAAAAGAAGAAACAACAGAATTTCCATTTGACAGTTTGGTTTTATCTTCTTCAAATTTAGCTGAGATTAATTCAATAAAATTTACAAAGAGTGATACCGTGTATTTTCAAAGGAATTATCCTGATCCTCAACAAAATTTCTATGCAATAATTTCAAATGATAAAAAAATTGAACTAAACCAGTATCTTCAAAATCTAAACATAAACAAATATAAGCCTCTATACTATGATGAAAACCTCGACGATGGTCAGAGTTATTTAATTCAGGTTAAAGCTAAAGACACAAACAGATTGATTTTTATACATGGCTCTGATTCTCCTAAAGAGCTTTATAATTATATTGATTCGTTAATTGCTTTAAAAGAAGATTTGAATTTTATAACAACAAAACAAGTTATTGACTTTGGTAATTTAAGTTCAATTCTTCCTATCCCGCCTCCACCACCACCTTTAAAAGAGAACTAATAAACATGAACCCAACCTTCTTCCCAACCCAGGAAAAATTTAGAGAATGGTTAGAAAAGCATTATCAAAAAGAAACCGAACTTGTCGTTGGTTTCTATAAAGTGAGCACCAAAAAACCATCTATGACCTGGTCAGAATCTGTAGATCAGGCACTTTGTTTTGGGTGGATTGACGGCATTCGAAGAACTATTGACGAAGAAAGTTATACGATTAGATTTACACCAAGAAAAAAATCGAGTATTTGGAGTGTTATAAATATTAAAAAAGTCGAAGTTCTCACAAAAGCCGGATTGATGAAAGAAGCCGGAATAAAAGCTTTCGAACACAGATCTGAAGAAAGATCTAAAATTTACTCGCATGAAAATGAAGCATATGTTTTAGATCCTGAATTCGAAAAGCAATTTAAAGCCAATGAAACAGCTTGGGAATATTTCAACAATCAGGCGCCATCATACAAAAAAGTAATAATTCACGTAATTATGAGCGCCAAACAAGAAAAAACAAGACTTGCAAGATTAGAGAAAGCAATAAAATTTAGCGCTGAAGGAAAACGAATGTTGTAAATAATATGGAGTCAAGAGGAGCAATTTTTCAAGACAATAATTTTACGTTTACAGAATTTGATAATCTTAAATTATTGAAACTTATAGTTTGTGAAGAACCAGAAACACAGGAACCTATTGTTATTTATATAAAGGTTGAAAACAACAATTGGCATCAATATTTTCTTGATGCGGGGTTAGGTTTTTGGCAAAACTGGGACGAAATTGACGATGATGATGATTATAATTATATTGATAGAACAAATGAACTTGAGATTTTTGAAAAGACAATTTCAAGAATTTGGTGTGAACCTCAACAAAATAACAGTCAAATAATCATTCAATTTGAAAATAATGAGAAGCTTATTCTAAGAACAGTTCAACCCAAAATTTTTGATTCAAAAAGCGAACTTATTTTAATAAAATAACTATAAAAACGGGTATTTTCCTGTAGGTTAATTACAATAATAAACCGTAATTTTATTCCGTCAAAAAATAAAAAAAAGGAATGGAAGGAAGAACAGCATTAGAATATTATGTTTTAGATGTATTTTCAAACGAGAGTTACAAAGGCAATCCGCTTTCGGTGGTTTTTACCGATGGAAATCTAAAACTAGAAACCTATCAGGATATTTCTAAAGAATTTGGCTATTCTGAAACTTCATTCGTTTATTATTCTAATGAAAAGAAAGCACTAACCGTTCGTTCCTTTACTCCAACCGGAATTGAAATCGACGGTGCAGGACATAATTTATTAGGCGCAGTCTGCGGTGCTTTGCTAAAAGGAATGCCCATTTTTGATGAGCAAAACGAAAGCGAGCCTTTTGTAATTATGAAACGTTCCCCAATTCCATTAACGGTGAGTTTTGATCCGGTTACTTTTTATCCTGTTGTTCAAATGCATCAAAAATCGGCCGTCATCAAACAAGAAATCCCAACTTATAGAATTGCGGTAGCTCTCGGTTTAAAAATTGAAGATTTAGATGTGAATGCTTTTGTACCAACAATAGTTAAAACAGAAGTCGCACACACAATGGTTCCCATAAAAAACAGTCAGTTACTCAATAGCTGTGTTCCAGACAACCAACTCTTAATCGAAATCTCAAAAGAATATAATTTTGAAGGTTTTTATTGTTTCACTATTGCCGAGGAAGGTCAGGAACATATAGTCGAAACGAGATTTTTTAATCCTAAAATAGGGATATACGAAGATCCGGCGACGGGAACAGCTGCAGGCCCACTAATTGGCTTTTTAACACAAAAGAAATTCACTAAATCTGAGAAAGAATATAAAATTCTTCAAGGTGTAAAATTAAAACAAGCGTCAATGATTGAAGTTATGAATCGTGAAGAAGATATTTTAGTAGGCGGTTCTTCGATAATTACGATGAAAGGGGAATTGTATATTTAAATTATCACATTTGACGGTATAGCTTCAATATTATGGATAAGAAAAAACGAAAAGAATTATCAAATCAACTTGAGAAAGAAGAACTAATCGAATTCAGACAAAGCCTTCCTATTAATGAAAATATATTCCCAAAGTTATTTGATTTTTTAGATGATGAATTAGAACATGGATGTGATCATAGTTCAGTGATAACAAAAACATTTTTACAAAAAAATGGAGTTTCAAATATAGCTGAAGTTATTGAATGGTTGTCCGAAAATGGTGGTTATTGCGATTGTGAAATTTTAGCGAATGTTGAAGATTTGTTTGATTATCTTAATCCACCTAAAATTAATTCTATTGTTAAAATAGAAATCCATAAACAAAAAATCAATAGTTTAAAGACTGATTTTGGTTTCCATATCGAAAAAGTTCCTTCGCCTTGGAACCTAATAGAAATAACATCAACAAACAGTAAAGAATACCAATTTCAAATTGGAAAAAATAATAATTGTACAGTTAGTTTACAAAGTCATTTCTCTTCATTTCAATATGATAACGACGAACAATGGAGAAATCTCTGGATAAATGAAACCGAACTAAATTATAACCTTGAAGACTTGGTTATCGAACGTATTCAATTGGGTAGTTATTCTGCAATTGTTGCAAAAAACAGAAATTGGACTCCTGTTAAAATTTGGTGTATAAATAAAGATAATCCACAATGGTTATTAAAAATGAATACTGAATTAAGCAGGCATAAAGGTGACATTAAAGAGTTTGAAAAACTACTGAATAGCATCGTTTAAATAAAAAAAGCGACATTCAATGTCGCTTTTTTTATATCAATTCGATAATTCGAATTCTTAGTTCGTTTTCATTGGCGGTAAATCAAACGCAACAGAATCATGTTCGAAATTATTTCTGTGACCTCCATCGCAAAATGGTTTGTTATTAGATAATCCGCAACGGCAAAGCCCAAGTGCAGATCTTCCTTGTAAACCGTAAAGTACTCCTTCCGGATCCATGATTTCAAAATCACCTTCTATTTTGATCGATCCGTTTTTATTGATGATTAATTTTGTCTTGCTCATAAACTTGTTTTTTTGTTTTTTTTCGGAAAGCAAAGATTGCGAAATAAATCTTGAAGATTTTACTTGTAATGCTAGTTTAAACTGGTTCTATTTTATGGGGTTTTGCCGCAGAGATTCGCGGAGTTTTTTATTTTTTGAATCTCGCAAAGTCGCAGAGACGCAAAGTTTTGTTTAAAAGTTAACGATTAATCATCCTGTTTGTCATTTCGAGGAACGAGAAATCTTCGCAAGTAGCTCGACAAAGATTGGCGATTTTAGGGAACGGAGTTTCTTACGAAGATTTCTCGTTCCTCGAAATGACAAGATTGTGTAAAAAAAACTTTGCGTCTCTGCGACTTTGCGAGATTATTTCGCCACAACAACAAAAATCTTTGTGAATCTCTGCGAAAACTCTCTGCGAATCTTTGCGTAATAACAAAATCTCAATTCTATTGCTTATTTTTGCACTCAATAAAATTGAGTTATGATACAAAATCCAAAGAGATATACTATTACTGCGGCATTACCTTATACAAACGGACCAATCCACATTGGGCATTTGGCGGGGGTTTACGTGCCTGCAGATATATATTCAAGATATTTGCGTTTGCAAAATAAAGACGTTGCTTTTATCTGCGGAAGCGATGAACACGGTGTTGCAATTTCGATGAAAGCAAAAAAAGAAGGAGTTACGCCACAAGAAGTTATAGATAAATATGACGGAATTATTCGCAAATCATTTTCTGATTTCGGAATTTCTTTTGATAATTATTCAAGAACTTCAGCAAAAGTTCATCACGATACGGCTTCAGAATTCTTTAGAACTTTGTATGATAAAGGTGATTTTATTGAAGAAGTAACGGAGCAATTGTACGATGCAAAAGCAAATCAGTTTTTAGCTGACCGTTTTGTGGTAGGAACTTGTCCAAAATGTGACAATCCGGAAGCATATGGAGATCAATGCGAAAAGTGCGGATCGACTTTGAATGCGACTGATTTAATTAATCCGAAATCGACCATTACGGGAGAAACTCCAATTTTAAAAGAAACAAAACACTGGTTTTTACCTTTAGACCGTTATTCTGATTTCTTAACAGAATGGATTTTAGTTGGACATAAAAACGACTGGAAACCTAACGTTTACGGACAAGTTAAATCTTGGATCGACGGCGGACTTGAACCTCGTGCTGTAACGCGTGACCTTGACTGGGGAATTGATGTTCCTGTTGAAGGTGCCGAAGGGAAAAAATTATATGTTTGGTTTGATGCGCCTATCGGTTATATTTCTTCTACAAAAGAATGGGCAGCGCGCGAAGGAAAAAATTGGGAACCATACTGGAAAGATGAGGAAACGAAACTGGTTCACTTTATTGGGAAAGACAATATCGTTTTTCATTGTATCATTTTCCCTGCAATGCTTAAAGCTGAAGGAAGTTATATTTTACCAGACAATGTTCCGGCAAATGAGTTTTTGAATTTAGAAGGAAATAAACTTTCGACTTCAAAAAATTGGGCGGTTTGGTTACATGAATATTTAGAAGATTTTCCAGATAAACAGGATGTTTTGCGTTATGCATTAACAGCTAATGCTCCTGAAACACAGGATAATGATTTTACATGGAAAAGTTTTCAAACTAGAAATAATAGCGAATTAGCGGATAACTTAGGAAACTTTGTTAATCGTGTCGTTGTTTTAACTCAGAAATTTTATAATGGCGTGATTCCGCAGCCAAATGATTTTAATGATGTCGATGATAAAGCTTTAGCAGAATTAAAAGCGTATCCAGCGGTCATTGCAAGTTCGATTGAAAGATATCGTTTCCGTGAGGCATTAAACGAACTAATGAATTTAGCTCGTATGGGTAATAAATATTTAGCGGACGAAGAACCATGGAAAAAAATAAAAACGGATCCTGAAAGAGTTAAAACTCAAATGTATGTTGCTTTACAAATTACAACAGCATTAAGTGTTTTATCTGAACCTTTTTTACCATTTACAGCAAAAAAACTAAATGATATTTTAAAATTAAACAATTCTATTCAATGGGATGATATTGCAAATCTGGAAGAATTAATTTCTCCAAATCATGTAATTGAAACCGAAAAAGTAGATGTTCTTTTCAACAAAATTGAAGATTCAGAAATACAAAAACAAATAGATAAATTGGAAGCTACAAAAACCGCTAACCTTGCTGAAAACAAACAAGTTGAACCACAAAAAGATTTAATTCAGTTTGATGATTTTGCCAAAATGGATATTCGTATTGGAACTATTCTTGAGGCCGAAAAAATGCCAAAAGCAAACAAACTTTTGGTTCTTAAAGTTGATACCGGAATTGACGTTCGTACAATTGTTTCGGGAATTGCCGAGAGTTTTTCTCCAGAAGAAATCATCGGAAAACGTGTTTCTGTTTTAGCCAATTTAGCGCCAAGAGCTTTACGTGGAGTTGAAAGTCAGGGAATGATTTTAATGACAACAAATGCCGAAGGAAAATTGGTTTTTGTAAATCCAGATGCTGATGCGCCAAATGGAGCGACTGTAAATTAAAAGTTCTTTCACAGAATCGAAATATTAAAAACATGAGAAAATTCTCATGTTTTTTACTTTTATATAAGTTTATAATTGTAAGTTTGTCTTGCAAAAATACCAGAAGTAATTCTGAACTTTATTAAAAGTTAAAATAAGCGAACCCTCGCCATGATGCCCCTATGGAAACTCGGGAAATCTATCCTTCTGGGTATTTTTGCACATCTAAAGCGAGGGTTTCGTGCGTTTAATATTTTCGATATGCAAAAAGAAAATGAA
Organism: Flavobacterium sp. 2755; assembly: GCF_031455715.1. Lineage (NCBI taxonomy): Bacteria > Pseudomonadati > Bacteroidota > Flavobacteriia > Flavobacteriales > Flavobacteriaceae > Flavobacterium > Flavobacterium sp. 2755. Next base: position 108,525 of record NZ_JAVDTG010000011.1, on the reverse strand, counting down.
AAAACAACAGAAACGGCTGTAATGACAGCAATGGCAAAATTTCTTTCAGACCTTTGGTTTGTAGATGATTTTAGAGATCAACCCGAATATTTGTCTGAAATTTTCGAGACAATTCTGTTAACTGAAATGGGCGATGATCACGATCTGAGAATCAGAATGATAAACTCCATTAGAACTAGCAAAATGCTGGCAGAAACTCTCGGACAATTTTCTGATACGGAAATTAACAATGCCTGCCGGAAAATCATGAATGCATAATACCACACAAAAACAAATTTAATCCTCATTTTTAAGTTAATACAAATTCAAGAAAAAATGTGCCGTTAGGCACATATCATTGGTAGAAATATAAATACGAAATAAATCCAGCGTGCCGTAGGTACGCATGATATTGATGCGTACCTACGGCACGCTAACGAATTTCAAAATTTAATTAGCTACCAATGATATGTGCCTAACGGCACATTTTTCCTTGATTCACATTATTAAAAACAAGAACTTAGCAAAAAATATAACAATGAAAATAACCAAACCAAGATTAGCCTTAATCTGCGGTATACTCTGCATTTCGATTTTTCCTATATTGGTTAAATTACGTTTAACGCCGGGATTAATTTCGGCTTTTTACCGAATGTTTTTTGCAGTCGTTTTACTTTTACCTTATGTTGTTTTAAGTAAAAACTTTAAGCTTCCGAGTTTGAAATTTGCTCTTTTGGCAATGCTTTGCGGGGTTTTATTTTCTTCGGATGTTGCGGTTTGGAATATTGCCATTCAGGATTCCAGCGCAACTCAGGCATCTTTGCTAACAAATTTATCTCCAGTTTGGGTAGGAATTGGTTCGTTTCTATTTTTAAAATCAAAACCCGCGACAAACTTTTGGATTGGGACAATTGTCTCTTTATTCGGAATGGTGACTTTGGTTGGATTTGAGTTTTTTATTGATTTGAATTTCAATCAGGCTTTTCTGTTTGCTGTTTTATCCGGAATCTTATATTCGATCTATCTTTTGGTTAGCAAAAATGTACTTTCTCAAGTCGATGTTTTATCGTTTATGACCATTAGTTTATTGGCTTCAAGCGTTTATTTGGGAATTCTTTGTTATTCTTTAAACGAACCTTTTACAGGATTTTCAAATACAGGCTGGTTTGTCCTAATTCTTCAAGCCGTAATTTGTCAATTGTGTGCCTGGCTTTCGATTAGTTATGCGACGCAGCACATGCGTGCGACACGAGTTTCGTTGAGTTTATTGAGTCAGGCTGTAATTACCTCTATTTTAGCTTGGTTATTTTTAGAAGAAAAAATAACTTTACAAATGGTTTTCGGCGGAATCGTTTTACTTTTCGGAATCCGAATTACGTTTTACGATAAAACGATTTCTTTTAAAAGAATATTTTCTAAATAAGTTGGCCCGCGGGTTTTACGGATTAAACGGGTTTACGCGGATTGTTTTTTTAAATTTGTTGCTGAAAAAGTTTCACTCAGATTTGGCAGATAAAAATCATTTTAATCTTCTTAATCTGTGGCAAAAAATTAGTGGAAATTAGTGTAATTCGTGGCAAAAAACCCGAAACCTGAAACAAAAAAACATATGTTACATAAAAGCAAAATACCAAACTTAAAAGTAATCGCATTTGATGCCGATGATACTTTATTTGTAAACGAACCTTATTTTCAGGAAACAGAACACAAGTTTTGCGCTTTGATGGAAGATTATCTTTCACATCAGGGTATTTCGCAGGAATTATTTAAAATTGAAATTGCAAATTTACCTTTGTACGGTTATGGAATTAAAGGTTATATTCTTTCGATGATCGAAGCGGCGATGAACATTTCAAACAATACAATTCCGGTTGAAGTGATCGAAAAGATAATTCTATACGGAAAAGAACTGCTTGAAAAACCAATTGAGCTTCTCGACGGAATCGAAGAAACGCTGCAGGCTTTACACGGAAAATATAAATTGGTAGTTGCTACAAAAGGCGACTTAAAAGATCAGCACAGCAAATTGCATCGTTCTGGCTTGGGTCATTATTTTCACCATATCGAAGTAATGTCAGACAAACAGGAAATTGATTACGAGAAACTGCTTGGCCGTTTAGATATTCAGGCACATGAATTTTTGATGATCGGAAATTCATTAAAATCAGATATTCTGCCTGTTTTAGAAATTGGCGGTTATGCCGTTCATATTCCGTTTCACACCACTTGGGAACACGAAAAAATAAACCATAAAGTTGAACATGAACATTTTAGTTCATTCGAAAAGATTACAGAAGTAGTCCATAATTTAATAAAATGAAAACACTTTTAGACTTAGAAAACTGGAACAGAAAAGAGCATTTTGCTCATTTCTGCAGAATGGAAGAACCTTTTTTTGGCGCAACTGTCGAAATTGACTGCACCAAAGCTTATGAAACTGCCAAAGAACTTAAGGTTTCTTTTTTCATTTTCTATCTACATAAAACGCTGGTTGCTGTAAATTCAATCGAAAATTTCAGGTACAGAATTGCCGATAACAAAATATATATTAATGACCGTATCGATGTTTCGGCAACAATTGGCCGTGAAGATGGCACTTTCGGATTTTCATTAATTGAATATAGCCCTGATTTTAAGATCTTCGAAAAAAATGCCCTTGCAGAAATTGAACGCATTCAAAATACAACCGGACTTTTCACCAGATCTTTTGATGACGATAATGTCATTCATTTTTCGGCAATTCCTTGGTTAAATTTCACATCGCTTTCGCACGCCCGAAGTTTTACATTTCCAGACAGCTGCCCTAAAGTTTCTTTTGGTAAAATGATAACCTCTGAGACAGGAAAACGCACTATTCCAATGTCTGTTCATGTACATCACGGCTTGATGGACGGTTTACATGTAGGCCAATTTGTAGATTTGCTTCAGAATCAGATGAATAAAAAATAATCCTTATCTTACTTTTTGTCTTATTTTAATACTATAATACCTTTTACTGGAATAGACAAGCAGCATTAAATTCGTTGGTTTGGGGAAAATTTTAAAACTCAAATTACAATGAAAAAATCTGTAATTATTCTCGCATTTGCTTTAGGCTTAACAGGCGTGAATGCACAAACAGAAACAAATTCTTCAAACAATTACAACAAATGGTCTATAGAATTTGCTGGTGGTGTAAACAAACCTCAAAAACCATTTTCAGACGGTTACTTTACAAGTACGCCGAGCCCATGGGTTGGTGATTTCGGAGTACGTTACATGTTCAATAACAAATTCGGTTTGAAAGCTGATTTTGGTTATAACAGTTTTACTGGTAAAAACAATTCTTTAGATTTTGATTCAAAATACTACAGAGTAGATTTACAAGCTGTTGCGAACTTAGGACGTATCATGAATTTTGAAACATGGACTAACACTATTGGATTATTAGGACATGCTGGTTTTGGTTATTCTCAATTGAGAAGTGACAATTTTAGAGGGGCTGATGAAATGGGTAACTTTATTGCTGGTGTAACTGGTCAAATAAAATTATCAAACAGACTTGCTTTGACAGGAGATTTCTCTACAATCTTTAATGCATCTCAGGATCGTTCTTTTGACGGAGCTTACCTTCCTGAAAACAGAGGTTTCTCTGGATTAATTTTCAACGGTACAGTTGGATTAAATGTTTATTTAGGTAAAAATACTAAACATGCTGACTGGACTGTAGTTTCTGAAAATGTTGATCTTTCAGCGTATGACAACAAAATTGCTGATCTTGAAAACAGAATCAAAAACATGCCTGAAAAGCAAGTTATCGTAGAAAAACCAGTTACAAACAATGTTGTAAATGACAGAGATGTTGTTAAAGACTTGATTAATGACAAGTATTACAGTGTATACTTTGATTTCAACAAAGCAACTCCTATCGAAAATTCAACTGCTGCAATTGATGTTGTATTATCTTATTTAAGAAAAAATCCTTCTGCATCTCTTGATATTATTGGATATGCTGACCAGGTAGGAAAAGCAGATTATAATGAGAAGTTATCAAATGCAAGAGCAGAAAATGTGAAAAAGATTTTAACTCAAGCTGGAATTGCATCTTCAAGATTAAATGTTGTTGCTGCAGGATCTGATACTTCAATCCAAAAAGATTCAGATGAAGCTAGAAGATTAGCTAGAAGAGTTACTTTTAAAGTAAAATAATTCTTTTAAAAAGTAATTAATTTTAAAAGCCCGAAAGAAATCTTTCGGGCTTTTTTGTGTTTTATTGTTTCAAAATATCTATTCCACTTTCTATGCTTAAATTATAATCACAATTATTTCATTAAATTTGGAATAATATTTGCCCGTAAAAAACCATGAAAAAACTTGTACTTTTTTTGCTTTTACTTTCTAAATCAGTATTGTTAAGCCAGACAGTATTGAATTCATTTCCGTTAAACTTAAAAAATCCTTTAGAAGACGGTCAAATTTTAAATGTTGAAGATGTAAAAACACATAACATTTATGTCTTTGCAGCCGATGATAAAAAGGTTAATATTTTAAAATATAACAAATCACTTTTTCTCACCAATCAATTTACTGATTCTATAAAAAATGTAGAAAACAGATCGTTAATTGGCTGCAGCATTAATGAAGATGGTAATCCGCTGCTGTATTGGAATTCTTTGGATTCAAAAAATATCAGGATCGTTAAATATTTTTTGGAGACAAAAACTTCGCGATCTTTAAATTTCGATTTTCCGGAAAGCAATGAATATATTATAACAAGTTTTCAAAAAAACAATAATTTTTACGTTCTCGCCAAAGAAAAAAGCCAGCAGCATCTTCTGCTTTATGAATTTAAAAATGGAAACTGTGAAATAAAAATGTTCGATTTTTCAGGTTTTAAATTTCAAACCGAAAAAGGACAAAACTTAACTTTTAACTCCCTTATTCGATATTATCCCATTCAAAAAATGGAATTGAATGATTTTAATCCGCTTGATAAAGCTTCAAACATAAACAAAATGTATGTTCTCGATGATCATATTATTTTGACATTTGATTATAGTTTTAAAAAAACACAGGTTTTCGATCTTAACATAAAAACTCTTGAAGTTACCGAGAAAAATTTCGATCAGCCGGTTTCTCTTAAAACCTCTAAAACTTCCAATTCATTTTACAATCAAAACAAACTCTACCAAATAAAGGCTAACAGTGAGGAGTTTTTGTTTGATATAAAAGATTTTGAATCAGGGAAAGTCATTAAAAACATTTCGATATCAAAAAATGATACTATCCGTTTTAAAAATTCCCCTTTATTCCTTCAAACAAATAATAACAAACCTCAGGAATTAAAAACTACGGCTAAATTCCTGAAACAATTGACAGATTTAAGCGTGGGAGTTTCAGTTTTAGAAAACAGAAAAAACAGTTATCTTACGTTTGGCGGTTATGTAGAATACATTGTCTCCAATTTTGAATACGGACAAAATAATTTTTATGATGCTGGAAACTCCTATTATTCTCAAAACAAAATGGTTTTCTTTGATGCTGTAATGAATGAGAATAATGATTTTTTGACTGCAGCTAAATCAGAGCCTCTGGCAATTGATAACATTTTCTATTATTTAAGCACAAATAAAAATGTATTGCTTCAAAACATTGTAAAACTAAAAGACTACTCTATTTTGAGCTATTATGATGATACTCAAAAGCAATTTATAATTCGTAAATTTACAGATGGTTTTATAAGAGAAGACAACGGAAACCCAATTATGAATAAGTCTGTATTTTCGAAACCGGCATCTTTTGGGCAAATTAAAACCCATTAAATTTATTGAAAATTGATCCAAATGTTTCAATGTTTTACGGGTTTCAAAAAATGGTTTGAATTATTTTTTCTAATTTTACAAAAAAGACATCATTATGCTATCAAAAAATATTGAAACAGCTTTAAATAAGCAGATCCGCATAGAAGCAGAATCTTCGCAAACTTATCTTTCTATGGCTTGTTGGGCTGAAGTACACGGATTAGAGGGAATCGCTCAATTTATGTACACACAATCAGATGAAGAGCGCGCACATATGCTTAAATTAGTGAAATATGTGAACGAACGCGGAGGGCACGCTCAGATTACAGACCTAAAAGCACCAAGATTATCATATTCTACGTTTAAAGAAATGTTTGAAGAGCTTTACAATCATGAACTTTTTGTTTCACAATCTATCAACGAATTGGTACACATAACTTTTGAAGAAAAAGATTATGCAACACATAATTTCTTACAATGGTATGTTTCTGAACAAATCGAAGAAGAAGCTACAGCTAAATCTATTTTAGATAAAATCAACTTGATTGGTGAAGATAAAGGCGGACTTTACTTGTTTGACCGTGATATTCAGCAATTAACAGTTACAAGTTCAATTGCTATTAACCCAAAATAAAAAAGTTAAAGTTTATTTAGAATATTTAAAAATAACTTTTTTTATTTTATATTTGTCTCTGTTTTTACTAATACAGAGGAAAATTGGGCAAGAAAGAAAAAGACAAGGAAAAGAAAAAGGATAAAAAGAAAAAAAAGAACGCTGTTATCCTTGATAAAATTAAGAAGATTGAAAACTGTAAATCTTCTTGCTGTGAGAAATATAAGAAAAGTGAAAAGAAACGCTGCTCACGCTGTCCTATGTTTGATTTATTCAAAAAAACTGCTTAGCAAAATATATAAAACCCACCAAGAAATCTGGTGGGTTTTTAATTTTAAGTATATTCGTCTTCTCATTTTAAAGAGTCTTCTATTCTATTATGAAAAACCAAATCCTTATACCAAAATCAAGTCTTGATTTTTTATATCAGCTCAAACAAAACAATAACAAGCCTTGGTTTGAAGAAAATAAACCCAAGTATTTAATCGAATTAAATCACATTGAAACCTTTGCAGAAGCACTTCTTCAGGAACTTTCAAAAACTGATGTTTTAGAAACTCAATCTGGAAAAAGAAGCGTTTATAGAATTTATCGCGATATTCGGTTTTCTAAAGACAAAACTCCATTTAAAGCTTATTGGGGCGGAAGTTATAAACGAGCCACAAGCGCACGCCGAGGCGGATATTATTTTCACATCGAAAAAGGAAACACTTCTCTAATTGGCGGTTTTTGGGGACCAAACGCTGCTGATCTAAAACGTATAAGAAGCGAGTTTGCCCACGATCCTGAAACATTCAAAAAAATATTAAACTCAAAATCTTTTAAAAGCACTTTTGGAGTCTTGCAAGGCGAACAGCTTAAAACAGTTCCAAAAGGTTTTGACAAAGATCACGAAGCCATAGATTTACTTCGTTTCAAACAGTATTTAATCATCAAACGATTTACAGATGAAGAAGTTCTAAGTCCGCAGTTTTTAGAACTGGCTTTAGAAACCTTCCAAAACATGAGGCCATTTTTTGATTATATGAGCGAAGTACTTTCGACGGATATAAATGGAGCTTCGGTTTTATAGACTGTAATTATATTTTATCACAAAAGTTAAACCCGACAGATTTTAAAAACCTGTCGGGTTTGATTTTAATCAACGATTATTTACTCAGCAATAAAATCTCGTTTACAACAACTTCGGTAACATATCTTTTTTCTCCGTTTTTGTCATCGTAACTTCTGTGCGTTAACTTTCCGTCGACTGCGACTTCTTTTCCCTTCACTACAAATTTCTCAATGATTTCGGCTGTTTTCCCCCAAGCCGTAACTCGGTGCCATTCAGTTTGTTCTACTTTTTCACCTTTATCATTTTTATACGTTTCGTTTGTTGCGATACTCAAATAAGCTAGTTTTCTTCCGTTTTCTAATGTTTTAATTTCAGGATTTTGTCCTACGTTACCAATTAGTTGTACTCTGTTTTTCATTGCATTCATGGCGTATACTATTTAAATGTTCATATAAAATTCGCTGATTAATTTCAACGAGGCAAAGGTGCGGTCGTTCTTCTAAATTATTCGGTTGCAAACTATTTACTTTCGGTTGTAATTATTTGTAAGCGTTTGTAAATGGAAATTATTTTTGCTATATTTGAGATAAATCGTACATATATGCAGACAGAAATTAAAAAAGTAGAGTTACGAAACCTTGCGTTTGAAGATTACAAACAATTGAAAAATTCAATGGTAGAATCGTATCCTGAAATGGCCAATAATTATTGGAGATCAAACGATATTAAAAAATTACTCAAAATATTTCCCGAAGGACAATTGGTAATCTTAGTCGACGGCGTTGTTGTAGGCTCGGCATTATCGCTTATTGTCGATGAAAAATTAGTAGATAAAAGACACAATTACAGACAAATTGTTGGCGATTATACTTTCTCTACTCATAATCCCAATGGTGAAATTTTATATGGAATTGATGTTTTCATTCATCCCAACTATCGCGGCCTTCGTTTGGGCCGACGTCTTTATGATGCCAGAAAAGAACTTTGCGAACAATTAAACTTAAAAGCGATTGTTTTTGCTGGCCGAATTCCGAATTACAATCAACATTCTGGCAAGTTTACTCCAAGAACCTATATTGAAAAAGTAAAAGATAAAGAACTTCATGATCCTGTCCTTTCTTTTCAGTTAAGTAATGATTTTCACGTTTTGCGCATCATCAAAAATTATTTGGAAGGTGACGAAGAATCAAAAGAATTTGCGGTTCTTCTAGAATGGAATAATGTTTATTATGATGAAAGTCCGAAATTGATTAATTCTGGAAAAAGTATTATTCGATTGGGATTAATTCAATGGCAAATGCGCCAGCTTAATAATGTCGAAGCGCTTTTTGAACAGGCCGAATTTTTTATCGATGTTGTTTCCGGCTACGGAAGTGATTTTGCATTATTCCCTGAACTTTTCACGGCACCTTTAATGGCCGATTTCAATCATTTATCTGAAGCCGAAGCAATTCGGGAATTGGCCCGACATTCAGATCCAATTAGAAAGCGTTTTCAGGAATTTGCCATTTCGTACAATATCAACATTATAACCGGAAGTATGCCGCATCTGGAAAATGGTGTTTTGTATAACGTTGGTTTTTTATGCAAAAGAGATGGAACTTCTGAGATGTATTATAAAATCCACATCACACCAAATGAAGTGCATCATTGGGGAATGAAAGGCGGATCTGAGTTTAAAACTTACGATACCGATTGTGGTAAAATTGGTATTTTGATTTGCTACGATGTTGAATTCCCGGAGCTTTCAAGATTATTAGCAGATGAAGGAATGAATATTCTTTTTGTTCCGTTTTTAACTGATACACAAAATGCTTACACTCGGGTGAAACATTGCTCACAGGCACGCGCGATTGAAAATGAATGTTATGTAGCGATTGCCGGCTGCGTTGGAAACCTTCCGAAAGTAAATAATATGGATATTCAATATGCACAGGCTTCGGTTTTTACGCCTTCTGATTTTGCTTTTCCAAGTAACGGAATCAAAGCAGAAGCCACTCCAAATACCGAAATGACACTGATTGTTGATGTCGATTTAGACTTGCTGAAAAATCTTCATGAACATGGAAGTGTGCGAATTTTAAAGGATAGAAGAACCGATTTATATCAAATTAAAAAAACATAATCGATGAGAACTTGCCTTGAATGTGCGGAAAAACTTGTGGGCCGTGAAGATAAAAAGTTCTGCTCAGACAATTGTCGAAATGCCTACAACAATAAAATTAATAAAGACAGCAACAATTTCATGCGAAATGTAAACAACAAATTACGAAAAAATTACCGTATTTTGTCAGAGCTAAATGTTGACGGAAAATCAAAAGCAACTAGGGAGAAAATGATTAATAAAGGTTTTGATTTTGATTTCTTTACTAATATCTTGCAAACCAAAACAGGGAATACCTACTATTTCTTGTATGACCAAGGATATAGGTCTTTGGACAATGATTATTATATGCTTGTTAAAAAAGAAATTTAGTTATTCATCATGAGAAAAAACCCCACCTCAATTCTGGCAGTTGTCTTAATTCTAGCCATTTTAGGTATCATTTATGCCACAATGATGCCGCAATACATTTCAAAAAATGATGAAGCTCTTGCTGATTTTTCGACGGAACGAGCTTTAAATCAAGTTGAAATTATTGCGCAGAAACCGCATTATGTGGGTTCGACAAATCATGAATTGGTAGCGAATTATCTTAAACTGGAGCTAAACAGAATTGGATTAGAAACGAGTGTTCAGGAAGGTTTTACACTTAATGATAAAGGACTTTTAGTAAAGTCTAAAAATATTCTTGCAAGAATTAAGGGAACAAATAGTTCAAAAGCACTTTTATTACTTTCTCATTATGACAGTGCACCGCATTCTTTTTCAAAAGGTGCAAGCGACGATGCCTCTGGAGTTGCCACAATTCTGGAAGGAATCAGGGCTTTTTTATATGCCAAAGAACCTCAAAAAAATGATATTATTATTCTTTTTTCAGATGCTGAAGAATTAGGTTTAAACGGTGCTGCACTTTTTGTAAACAAACATCCTTGGGCAAAAGACGTAGGTTTGGTTTTAAACTTTGAAGCAAGAGGAACTTCCGGGCCAAGTTATATGCTGATGGAAACCAACAAAGGAAACCAGGCACTTGTACAGGAATTTACAAAAGCAAAAGCATCTTATCCGGTATCAAACTCATTGATGTACAGCATTTATAAAATGCTTCCAAATGATACCGACTTAACCGTTTTTAGACAACAGGGAAATATTCAGGGGTTTAATTTCGCTTTTATCGACGGACATTATAATTACCACACACAACAGGACGATGTTCAGCATTTAAATAAAATGACTCTCGCGCATCAAGGATCTTATTTGATGCCATTATTACGATACTTCGCAAATGCTGATTTAAACCAAACGGCTTCAACAGAAGATTATGTTTATTTCAGTGCTCCATTTTCTTTCATCAGTTATCCGTTTTCATGGGTAATGCCAATGACTTTAATCGCTTTTGGTTTGTTAGTTCTTTTCATGTTTATCGGGAAAGCCAAAAGAATGATTACGTTAAGAGAAATATTCAAAGGTTTTGTTCCGCTTTTAGGGTCTTTAATTATAGCTGGTTTAGTTACCTTTTTAGGATGGAAAATTATTTTAGAAATCTATCCGCAGTATTCTGATCTCTTAAACGGATTTACTTATAATGGTCACGCTTACATTGGCGCATTTGTAACACTAAGCATTGCAATTTGTTTCGCTTTTTACCATCATTTTTCTGATGCAAAAATTACGATGAACCATTTTGTAGCGCCTTTACTTCTTTGGATTATTATAAATGCATTTTTAGCAAACAGCTTAACCGGAGGAGGATTTTTAATTATTCCGGTTTATTTCGGAATTCTTTTATTCGGAATTTTTGTTTTTACACAGCATTACAGCTTGGGCGTAAATCTAATTTTCAGTATTCCGGCTTTAGCGATTATTGCACCATTTATTGTCATGTTTCCAATTGGTTTAGGATTAAAAATACTTTTTGGAAGTGCTGTTTTAACCGTTCTTCTCTTCGGATTATTACTGCCAATATTCAATACTTTTGCTAAAAAAGGCGCATGGATCATGGTTTTCTTCGCCGCATCAATTGGCTTTTTTATCTACGCCGGATATCATTCAGGATACGAACACGGAAAAGCAAAATCAAATAGTTTGCTTTATGTTTATAATGCCAATACAAATTCAGCACTTTGGGCAACTTATGATGTAAATCTTGACGACTGGACAAAATCATATTTAGGTCAGAAAAACCAAAAAGCGGTAGGCTTAAACAGTCTTCCTATTGCAAGCAAATACAATTCTGCTTTTACATACAGTGCAATTGCTCCGGTTGTGGAAATTCCAAAACCTACTATTTCTTTCTTAAAAGACAGTGTTATTGGTAATAACAGATACATCAAAATCCAGATAACTCCAAATAGAAAAGTAAACCGTTACGATATCTACGCCAACCCAAAAATGACTTTTTACAACTTTAAGGCAAACGGTGTTTCAACTTCTGGCGAAAAAACAAATCGTTTAGAACGAGACGGAATGCGTGTTCTGTGTTATTATGTTGTAGGGAACGAACCGCTGGTTATGGATTTCTACATCAATAAATCGTCTATTTTTGATATGGATTTAATTGAAAGTTCATTCGACTTAATGACAAATCCGTTGTTGAAAGTGAAACCAAGAAGCGACTGGATGATGCCAACGCCTTTTGTTTTAAATGATGCCATTATGGTTCAGCAGAAAATTAAAAGATATACCGCTCCCATAGCTCCGCCTCTACAGCCAGAGCCAGTCCAGGATAGTGCCGTAATCGCAAAAGACAGTTTGGTAAAACCAGTTATAAAGCCTGAATAATAAATATATAATTTGGAAGGTCTCGATTTAACAACATTGTTTCTTCTGCTTTTTGTATTGTGTATGTTGATGTATAGATCTTTAAGTTCTAAAAACGGAAAATTTTTTACAAAAGATTATTTTAGTCAATACCAGTCAATGCATCATGTTTTCTATATACTGATTGGGGCTATAATCGTGATCGTTGAAATAATTCGACAGCTGACAAACAATAAATAATATACTATGGCTACAAATGTTTCTACAATATTTTTAAGTGCGCCAATAGAAAAAGTCTGGAATGCATTGACAAAACCAGAATTGGTCAAACAATGGCAATACGGAAGTGATTTGATTACCGATTGGAAAGTTGGAAATGAAATCAGGTTCAGGAATGAATGGGAAGGTCAGGTTTTTGAACAATGGGGAACGGTTTTAGAAGTTTCTCTAAATCAAAAAATAAAATATTCGCTGTTTTTTCCAAGACCGGAACTAGAAGACAAACCCGAAAATTATTTCATAATGAGTTATGTTTTATCTGAAGAAAATCAAAAAGTAAAACTCGAAATAATTCAGGAAGATAATCGTCCGGGCTCGGTTCAGGAAAAACCTCAAGGTGAAGAAAATCCAATTCTACAGGCTCTTAAAACTGTCGTTGAAGCTTAAAATTAGTTTCCAAGAGACAGAATAACAAAGTGGCAAAGGTTTCTCAACATGCCTTAAAAAAAGCACTATTTTCATAGTGCTTTTTGTTTTTTTTTTAGATATGCTGAGAAACCTTTGCCACTCTGTACCTTTGCACCTTTGTCACTTTTAACACGCACATTCAATTTTTAAACCTGTTTTAATTCCTTTTGCGCCTTCAGTTGCATATCCGTCAAACTTCCACCACTCTATTCCGCCAATTAGTTCTTTTACCTTAAATCCTAATTTTGTCATATTCAAAGCGCCTTTAGTCGAAGCGTTGCAGCCAATTCCGTCGCAATACGTAACATACAAAATATCTTTATCTAAATGTTTTGTTGTTTCTGCCGACATTTCGCGATGCGGAATATTAATCGCACCCGGAATATGTTCTGCTTCAAACCCAAAAGCTTTTCTGGCATCCAATGCAATTACTTTTTCACCATTATTTAAAGCATCAAATAAATCAGACGGATCCATTTCAAATGCTAGTTTATGCTCATAAAATTTAATTTGCTCTTCCATGACAATGTAGTTTTAATGATTTTGTTTTTTCAAAAGTAGCAGCTCATATAGTGCCATAAAAACGAAAAGAATTCATGAACCGCATTAGTTTTTTTCATGCAAAAGCCAGTCTAAAATTTTGTTCCTTTGTATATAAATCTCAAAAAATGGAAATACGCCACCTAAAATTGATAAAAGCAATTGTTGAAGAAGGAAGCATTACAAAAGCAATTGACAAACTTCATTTGACACAATCGGCTTTGAGTCATCAGCTCAAAGAAGCAGAATATCAATTGGGTACGGCCATTTTTTTAAGAACCAACAAAAAACTGGTGCTCACAAAGGCTGGCGAAAAAATCTATGATTTGGCAAATGAAATTCTGGATAAGCTTTCGCAGGCGCAAACACAAATCAAACAGATGGTTTATGGTGAATATGGCGAAATCAGAATCAGTACCGAATGTTTCTCAAGTTACCACTGGCTTCCGCCAGTTTTAAAACAGTTTCACCTTTTATACCCAAATGTTGAACTGAAAATTATAACCGAAGCAACACATATTCCGCTGCAAAAACTTTTAGAAAACACAATTGACATTGCCATTGTAAGTGACACTATTAAAGACAATCATATAAAATATACCGAACTTTTTCAGGATGAAGTAGTAATGGCGGTTTCAGAAAATCATCCGTGGGCAGATAAAAAATATGTGGTTGCCGAAGATTTTATCAACGAACATCTTATTATTCATTCCCTTCCGATGGAAACTGTTACGATTCATCAGTTTGTTTTGGCTCCAGCCAAAGTAACACCGAAAAAGGTAACCCCGCTTCCGTTAACAGAAGCTTCTCTTGAAATGGTAAAAGCCGATATGGGCGTTATGTCGATGGCAAAATGGGCATTACAACCACATTTAAAGAATAATCCAATTAAAGCGGTAAAAGTGGGCAAAAATGGCTTAAAACGAAAACATTTCATAGCGACGAGAGCAAACGAAACTTATCCGGATTATTTTCAGCATTTTATTAATTTTCTACAAAACGAAATTAATCTGCAATGGAATATTCAATAAGGAATTGTGAAATAGGCGATTTACCTAAACTGGTTATTCTCTGCCAAAAACATGCTGAATTCGAGAAAGCTAATTTTTCTCCGGAAGGAAAAGAAGAAAAATTAAAAAATGCCATTTTTAGTAAAAACCCAAAATTATTCTGTTTAGTTGTCGCTGCAAAAGAAACAATTGTGGGTTATGTCTCTTATACTTTTGATTTTTCAACCTGGGATGCCGCCACTTTTATGTACATGGATTGTTTGTTTCTGGAAGAAAAAGCCCGCAGTTTCGGAATTGGAGAAGTTTTAATTGAAAAGCTAAAAGAAATTGGAACAAAAAATAACTGCCTCAACATTCAATGGCAAACTCCTGAATTTAATACTAGAGCTATTAAATTTTACAACAGAATTGGTGCAAAAGGAAAAGACAAAGTTAGATTTACACTAAGTTTGTAAAATTAAAATATCCGGTTTTCGTCAATTTTGTCATCCTGAAGAACGAAGGATCACACCAGGAACTCGACAAAGATTGGCGACTTAGCATGGGGAGCTTCTTGTGCGATCCTTCGTTCCTCAGGATGGCAAGCTACTGCGTATAACCTTTGAACCTCTAAAAGAAAATGATAAAAATAAGCATATTAGGCTGCGGCTGGCTCGGACTACCTTTAGCAAAAAAATTAATCGAAAAAGGAAATTCGATAAAAGGATCAACGACTTCTGAAAATAAGCTTTCTATTTTAGAAAATGCCGGAATAAATCCGTTTTTGGTTAATGTAGAAAGCGAAAGTGTTTCTAAAAACATTACTGATTTTTTAGCCGAAAGCCAAATCCTGATTATTGACATTCCGCCAAAATTGCGAGCTGTTTCATCAGAGTCTAATAAGATTTTCGTTCAGAAAATTGAAAACCTAATTCCGTTTATAGAGAAATCAAGTATTTCAAAAGTCCTTTTTGTGAGTTCAACTTCGGTTTACGGAGATGAAAATGAATTTATTACAGAAGAAACAACACCAAATCCCGATACCGAAAGTGGGAAACAATTGGTTTTAGCAGAAGCAATTCTTCAAAAAAATCAAAATTTCGAAACCACAATCCTACGTTTCGGCGGATTAATTGGCGAAGACAGACATCCAGTTAAATTTTTAGCAGGAAAAGAAAACCTAGAAAATCCCGATGCTCCAATAAATTTAATTCATCAAAATGACTGCATCGCCATTATTGAAGAAATCATAAACCAATTAAAATGGAATGAAGTTTTCAACGCCGCTGCACCTTTTCACCCATCAAGAGAAGATTATTATACGCAAAAAGCAAAAGAACAAAACTTAGTTTTACCAAAATTCAGTTCTGAAAAGTCAAACATCAAAAAGATTATTTCAAGCGAGAAAATCGAAACCGCTTTAAATTATCAATTTAAGCTGGAGGATTATTAAAGACTCCGAATGTCAGGCTGAACGAAGTCGAAGCCTTTTTGTTTCCATAAGCCTTCGACTTCACTCAGGGTGACAGTAGTGTAAACTTTGTGACCTTTGCAAAACAATAAAAACTTAAATTACTTACATAACTTATATGGTTTAAAAAAACTTTGCGAACTTTGCGATAAACCTTAGTGCCTTTGCGGTAAAAAAATTATGGAAACAGTGTATGTTAATTCGCCTTTAGGAATCACCAAGATAGTTGGAGATGAAGATGGTATTGCAATAATCTCCGTTTCTGATGTTGGCACAAACGAAGTTTCAAAGAAAATACCAAAAGTTTTAAAAGATGCCGTTTCGCAGCTTGAGGAATATTTCGAAGGAAAAAGAACTGATTTCGATTTAAAGCTAAATCCAAAGGGCACTGAATTCCAACAAAAAGTCTGGAAAGCATTACTGGAAATTCCGTATGGAAAAACGGTAAGTTATATGGATCAGACTAAAAAGCTGGGCGATATAAAAGCAATTCGTGCTGTAGCATCTGCAAATGGTAAAAATCCGCTTTGGATTGTAGTTCCCTGCCACAGAGTTATCGGCACAAATGGTTCATTAACCGGTTATGCCGGAGGATTGTCCCGCAAAAAATGGCTGCTTGAACACGAAAGCCCTTCTGCACAACAGAGTTTATTCTAAAATGTGTTAGCCACGAATTTCACGAATTTTCACGAATTTTTTTCTTTATTATGGCTCAAAAAATCTCTTTATTTAAAGAAAATTCATTCAATTAATAAATTCGTGCCTGAAAAAAATTCAAATTATTGTACATTTATCTCCACATAGAATTCGTGAAATTCGTGGCAAAAAAATATGATTGAAAAAATAAACCTTAATAACATTCTCTTTCTTGATATAGAAACCGTTCCGGAGGAAGAAAACTTCAATTCTCTTGATGAAGAAATGAAGTCTCTTTGGGATTTAAAAACGCAGTATCAGCGAAAAGACGATTTTACGCCTGAAGAATTTTACGATCGCGCCGGAATTTGGGCAGAGTTCGGAAAGATAATTTGTATTTCGGTTGGGTATTTTACAATCAAAGGCGATGTTCGAAATTTTAGGGTAACTTCCTTTTTTGGAGAAGAAAAAAAGATACTAAAAGATTTTAATAATCTGCTGAACAATCATTTCAATCAGCCGCAGCATCTTTTATGTGGACATAACGCAAAAGAATTTGATATTCCGTTTATCGCACGCCGAATGATTATCAACCAAATCGCAATTCCGGACAAGCTGAATTTATTCGGTAAAAAACCTTGGGAAATTGCGCATCTTGATACTTTAGAATTATGGAAGTTTGGCGATTATAAACATTTTACGTCACTAAAACTATTGACAAAAATTCTGGGAGTCCCATCCCCAAAAGGCGATATTGATGGAAGCCAAGTCGCACACGTTTATTATGTCGAAAAAGACATAGACCGAATTATAACGTATTGTGAAAAAGATACAATCGCCGTAGCGCAGATTTTCCTTCGTTTACGCCGTGAAGATTTATTGATTGATGATGAAATTATTCATGTCTGATTTTTGAGGGACAAAGGTGCAAAGGTTCAGAGGGACAAAGTTTTATTTAAATGAACTTATATAACTTATATGGTTTAATAAAATATTAAAGATGACACATTCGGAAATTTCACATCATCGTCTTGTTTCGCAGAAGCTGTATAAAACAGACAAATGTTCTCCTCAGGAAATTGTACACCATTTTGGAGCGATGCAGGCTCAGGATTATGCAATGGCAAAATGGGCGATTGGTTCCCGTTGTGATGCATCTGAAAAAGAAATTGAAGAAGCTGTAAACTCGGCACAAATAATAAGAACTCATATTTTACGACCAACCTGGCACTTTGTTGCAGCCGAAGATATTTATTGGATGTTAGATCTTGCAGGGCCACAAATAAAAAGAATGACTATATCCGGGGCTAAAAAATTTGATTTTGATGCAAAAAAACTGGATCAGGCTAATAATGCTATCGAAAAGCTATTATCTGGAAACAATCATTTGACCCGGGATGAAATTATGCAGGAACTTGGTATTAAAAAAACTTCAAAAGAAGATTTTCTAAGTGCTGCGATTATGATGCATGCTGAACAAGATGGTTTGGTTTGTAACGGCAGAATGAAGGGTAAAAAAATCACATACGCATTACTTGAAGAACGAGTTAAAAAACCTAAAACGCAATTAACAAAAGAAGAAGGTTTGGCAAAACTAGCCAAACGCTATTTTGAAAGTCACGGTCCGGCAACTTTGCTTGATTTTTCGTGGTGGTCAGGTTTTCCGCCTACTATCTGTCAAAAAACCATTGATGCAATTAAGTTGCAATTAGAGTTTATTGAAATTAAAAATCAAATTTATTACTTTGTAAATCAAAATATTGAAAAGGTTAACTTCAAGGAAAGCATTCACTTTCTTCCCGCTTTTGATGAAATTTTGATTTCTTATAAAACCAGAGAAGCTTCTTTTTTATCTGAACATCAAAATAGAGTTTTTACCAATAATGGCATCTTTAAACCGATAATTCTTGAAAATGGGAAAGTGATTGGAATATGGAAACGAATTATTAAAAAAGACCACGCCAAAATCGAAACGGAGTTTTTTAATGAAACCGAAGATTCTAAAAAACAAATTCTGTTTGAAGGAATTAAAGCTTTTGAAAACTACTTAGAAACTAAAATTGTTATTGAATAATTTAAAATTTCACTAAAAGTCTGCACTTTCTTAGAAATACTTCTCCTTTGTGGAATAAAATCTTTGTGCATATTCTGCCTAAATAATTACATTTACAAAAAAATAGCATTATGGTATTAAGTAGATTTTGGTTAGTTATTTTTATTTCTTCGATTGTTTTTATTGTAGTCAGTTTATTTACTGCCAATACTTATACGATTGATTCTGTTTTAAATGGAAAGAAAGATGATCCTGTTTTAGTTTCTGAAAAATACATTCATGAACTTCCGGCTTTCATTAAAGACAGTATAAAAAAAGCGCCTGATCAAACCATGATTATCAATCGCGATACGCTTAATGCCGACACGACTTATGTTTACAAAAGCAAAACTGTAAAAATTTACAGCGGTCTTCAAAAATCTGATGGTTTACTGCCAACTTGTAAAAGCACTTTAGTTGATTTAATTCTGCCACTTATTGCTTATTTAGCTTTCTTTTGCGGATTAATGGAACTTTTAATCGTTTCTGGAGCTTCTGGAAATCTGGCTAAACTATTGAGTCCGGTATTTGTAAAAGTGTTTCCAAGTATTCCTAAAAATCACCCTTCAATATCTTACATGACTTTAAACTTTGCAGCTAATTTCCTCGGATTAGATTCGGCTGCAACACCATTCGGATTGAAAGCCATGGAAAGTTTACAGGAAATAAATCCCGATAAAGACAAAGCGAGTGATGCGCAAATCATGTTTATGTGTCTTCACGCTTCGGGTTTAACTTTAATCGCAACTTCGATTATTGGATATCGCGCGGCTGCAAATGCAAGTAATCCTGCCGATGTTATGCTGCCTTGTATTATTACTTCTTTCATCGGAACTATTGCTGCGTTTTTAATTGTTGGAATTAAACAAAAAATCAATTTCAAAAGTGCTTCTCTTCTTATCGTCTTAATGGGATTAATCGCAGCCATCGTTGGTTTGCTGATGTATGTTAATCATTTGGACTTAATTGGAAAAAACTACTTTACTTCTAACCTTTCGGGATTAATTTTAATTGCCATTATTGCTTTTACTTTGATATTTTCATTCAAAAACGAAAAGAAATTCAGCGAAGCAAATACAACTGTTTTTGACACTTTTGTTGTTGGTGCAAATAATGGAGTGAAAACCGGAGTTACCATTTTCCCTTATGTTTTGGGAATGCTGGTTGCTATTTCTTTATTCAGAAACAGCGGTTTATTTGAAATTATCAGCGATGGAATTGCTTTTGTTTTTTCGAATATGGGAGTAAGTAAAGAAATCACGAATGCGTTGCCTGTTGCAATGCTTCGTCCTTTTAGTTCTGCTGGTTCCCGTGGATTTTTAATTGATTCGATGAATACTTTTGGAGCCGATTCGTTAACGGCGAGACTGAGCAGTATTTTTCAATGCAGCGCTGAAAGTACTTTTTATGTAATCGCAGTTTATTTTGGTTCGGTCAATATCAAAAATACTCGTTATGCTTTAGGCACTATGCTTTTGGTAGATTTAATTTGCGTAATTACGGCGATTTTTGTGGCGACTTGGTTTTTTTAAAAAAATATTTTCAATTAAATGGGGTTTAAAATATAAATACAAGCCCCTAATTCAAATTCTTTCTTAGGTAAATAATTTCTAACTTTGTAAAAAAACAAAGAAATGATTGATTTTATATACCAAGATCCTTACCCAATTTTAAAGGATGATACGCAGTACCGCAAAATCACCTCTGATTTTGTAAAAGTGGAACAATTTGGAGAACGCGAGATTTTAACTGTTGATCCAAAAGGTCTAGAATTACTGGCTGAAGAAGCCTTAACCGATGTTTCGTTCATGCTTAGAACAACACATTTGCAAAAGCTAAGAAACATTCTTGACGATCCTGAAGCAACAGACAATGATCGTTTTGTAGCTTACAATTTACTTCAAAATGCTTCGGTTGCTGCCGAAGGACAATTACCAAGCTGTCAGGATACCGGAACTGCGATTGTAATGGCTAAAAAAGGAGAAAGCATCTTTACGGGTGTTGACGATGCTGAATGGTTAAGCCGTGGTATTTTTAATACGTACCAAAAACGTAATTTACGTTATTCTCAAATTGTACCGATTTCGATGTTTGAAGAGAAAAACTCAGGTTCAAATCTTCCGGCTCAAATTGATATATATGCTAAAAAAGGAACTTCATACGAATTCCTATTTATGGCAAAAGGTGGTGGTTCTGCAAATAAGACTTACTTATACCAACAGACCAAATCGCTATTAAACGATAAATCAATGGATGCTTTTGTAAGAGCAAAAATCAAAGATTTAGGAACTTCGGCTTGTCCTCCTTATCACTTGGCTTTGGTTATTGGCGGAACTTCTGCGGAAGCAAACCTAAGTGCTGTTAAAAAAGCATCTGCAGGATATTATGATCATTTGCCGACTTCCGGAAATATGGCAGGTCAGGCATTTCGTGATTTAGAATGGGAAGCACGAGTTCAAAAAATTTGTCAGGAAAGTGAAATTGGAGCTCAGTTTGGAGGAAAATATTTCACACATGACGTTCGTGTAATTCGTTTACCGCGCCATGCCGCTTCTTGTCCGGTTGGATTAGGAGTTTCTTGTTCTGCTGATAGAAATATCAAAGGAAAAATTACGAAAGACGGAATCTTCGTTGAGCAGTTAGAAGTAAATCCAAAACAATTTTTACCAGAAACAGCTCCGCATTTAGAAGCTCCGGTTGAAGTTGATTTAGATCAGCCAATGGCAGATATTTTGGCTAAATTATCTCAATATCCTATCAAAACACGTTTAAAACTAAACGGAACTGTAATTGTTGCCCGTGATATTGCACACGCAAAAATTAAAGAATTACTGGATGCCGGAAAACCAATGCCGGAATATTTTAAAAACCATCCGGTATATTATGCAGGACCGGCAAAAACTCCGGAAGGAATGGCTTCGGGAAGTTTTGGACCAACAACTGCCGGACGTATGGACGTTTATGTGGATGAATTCCAAAAACATGGTGGAAGCATGATTATGCTTGCCAAAGGAAACCGTACGAAACAAGTTACGGATGCCTGCAACAAATACGGCGGATTCTATTTAGGTTCTATTGGAGGTCCGGCTGCTATTTTAGCACAAGACAATATCCTAAAAGTAGAAGTTGTTGATTTTGAAGAATTAGGTATGGAAGCCGTTCGTAAAATCACTGTAAAAGATTTCCCTGCTTTTATTATCACTGATGATAAAGGAAATGATTTCTTTGAAAATTTATAAGTTTTTGCCACAAAGGCGCTAAGACACAAAGATTTTTAAAAATAAAACCGCCTCAATAGGCGGTTTTATTTTATATTTTACTCAAAAAAATCTTTGTGTCTTAGCGCCTTTGTGGCATTAAAAAATTTAAGCACTTTTATCTTCTTTTTCAAAAGCTATAAAATGTGAGAGCTCTCCTTTCAAATTATAAATTGGAGCTGCATCCATGCTGCATTTATAACTTCTGCCGTCTTTTTTATAGTTTTGGATGGTTTTCTTAAATGGTTCTTGCAGTTTTATTGCTTCCTGAATTTCTTTTAAAACAGTTTTACAAGTCTCCGGGCCTTGAAACATTTTAGGCGTTTTACCTAAAATTTCTTCTTCATAATATCCCGTCATTCTTTTGATTCTGTTGGAGGCAAAGACGATTTTTAAATCTAAATCAGTAATAAGCACTACTTCGTCTTTAATTCTTTCTTCGATTTTAAGGTTTGTATCGTTCCAGGTAAATTGATTTGAAATTCTATTTACCTTTTTCATGTCGGCAAAAACGGCCTTCAATTCATTTAAATACTCATAATGAAGATCTAAGGCCAAAATAGGCAACCAAGTCCGGTTTGCTGTTTCATCAGAGCTATTCTTTTTCATATTAAATGAATTTTAGAAATCTTTTCTCTCAAACTTACTACTAAAGTTACAAAATAAATTACGGGAAAACCTCATTTAGTAAAATTTTACTAAAACTTTTCTAAATTTAAAATGCAAACTTTAGTTGTACTACAACAGCTTTTTTTTCTTCGTTATTCAAATTGTTGAGCGAAATTCCGAGCAAACGAACAGAATCTTTCATTTTTTCCTGATACAGCAGTTCTTCCACAATTTCCATAATCAAACTTTTATCTGAAATAAAATAAGGCAGTGTTTTACTTCTTGTCTGCTGGGTAAAGTCGCTGTATTTAATTTTAAGCGTAACCGTTTTACCGGAAATATTATGCTTTTTTAATCTTTTTTCTAATGAAATCGCAATTCTTTCCAACTGCTCAAGCATAAAGATTTCTGAAGATAAATTGACATCAAAAGTATGTTCTGCGGCCACAGATTTTGTAACCCGAAATGGTTTTACTTCGCTGTTATGAATTCCCCGAACTACTTTATAATAAAAAGTGCCTGATTTTCCGAAATGTTTCTCCAGAAATTCCAGTGATTTCCCCTTGAGGTCCAGTCCGGTAAAAATCCCGAGTTGGTACATTTTTTCAGTTGTAACTTTTCCAACTCCATAGAATTTTCGAATAGGCAATTCTTCTAAAAAAGGTATAATTTCATCTGGATTTACTGTTTTCTGTCCGTTTGGCTTATTGACATCGCTGGCAATTTTGGCGACAAACTTATTTACAGATATTCCTGCCGAAGCTGTAAGTCCAACTTCATTTAAAATTCGGAGTCTGATTTCCTTTGCTAATAAACTGGCACTTGGATTTCCTTTTTTATTTTGGGTTACGTCGAGATAAGCTTCATCCAGCGAAAGCGGCTCTACTAAATCGGTGTATTCATGAAAAATTTTATGGATTTTAGAAGAAATCTCTTTGTAGCGGTCAAATCTCGGCCGGACAAAAATAATTTCGGGGCAATATTTTTTCGCCAAAACACCGCTTATGGCACTTCGCACACCAAATTTTCTGGCTTCGTAACTTGCTGCCGAAACTACTCCTCTATTTTCTGAGCCGCCAACAGCAACAGGTTTTCCGCGCAAAGCAGGATTATCCATCTGCTCTACTGAAGCATAAAAAGCATCCATATCAATATGGATAATTTTTCGATATGTTGGCACATCTGACATTATGCAAATTTAAACAGTAAAAGCAATAAAAAGAACGGTGCTATAGTTATAAATAGTATCAATTTTTAAAGATTAACAACTAAATGATTCCAAACGAATCATTTTAATTATTTTTGTAGTTTACTCGAAATATTAAACAATGCGAACATTTGTTATAGGCGACATACACGGAGGATTACTCGCACTTGAGCAAGTGTTGAAAAGAGCCGAAGTTACTACACAAGATACTCTCATATTTTTAGGCGATTATGTTGACGGCTGGAGCCAGTCGGCAGAAGTTATCGACTTTCTTATAGAATTTAAAAAAACACAAAATTGTATTTTCATCAGAGGAAATCATGATCAGCTGGCATTGGACTGGCTGGAGAACAGACATGAAGATTTAGATGAAGAAATGTGGTACAAACATGGTGGAAAAGCTACTGTTGAAGGATATTCTAAAATTTCTCCAGAACGAAAAAAAGAACACATCGCTTTTTTTGAATCGCTGAAAGATTATTATCTGGATGATGAAAACCGTCTTTTTGTTCATGCCGGATTTACGAATTTAAATGGCGTTGTCTGGGAATACTTTCCAAAATTATTTTATTGGGACAGGACACTTTGGGAATCAGCACTGGCTTTAGATCCAAATTTAAAACCTGATGATTTATATTACCCGAAACGTTTTACGGTTTACAAAGAAATTTATATTGGCCATACTCCTGTTACCAGAATTGGAGAAACGGTGCCAATAAACAAAGCCTGCGTTTGGAATGTGGATACCGGAGCAGCTTTTAAAGGTCCTTTAACGATTATGAATGTGGATACCAAGGAGTTCTGGCAAAGCGAACCGTTAAATGAGTTGTATTCTAACGAAAAAGGTAGGAATTGATATATAAAAATTTAAATTTGCACAGCAAAATAATTAATATTTAAGTTTATGAAAAAAGTTATCACATTATTGTTTTTAGTGTCATTCGGATTTATTCATGCGCAGAAAGCTTTTACTGGCAAAGGCGATATGAGAGTTAACGTAGGGGCTAATTTACAAGATGGAGGTTCAGGAATTCAGGGATCTATCGATTTTGGTTTAGGAGAAAATTTCTCTTTTGGATTTGTTTCTAGTTATTTACTTGGAGTAGATAATTTTAATGGTTTCTACCACAATAATCCAAATCCATACAGTGATTACAAACCAGAATTTCAAGATCGTTTTGATGCAAAAGCAAGAATTAATGCTAATTTAAGCAGTGTTATTGGTGTTGAGCAATTAGATGTTTATCCAGGTTTAAATTTAGGTTTACGTAACTTTGGCGGACACATTGGCGGACGTTATTTCTTTACTGACGGATTTGGTGTGTTTACAGAACTTGGTTTTCCAATTGCAAAATACAGTGATGAGAAAGATGTATTTGATCATTTAAACAATCAGGTTACTTTTAGTTTAGGGGCTTCTTTCAATTTGAACTAGATTTTAAACGCAAAGATTTACGCGAAGTTTGCGGTTTTAATCTCGCAAAGACGCAGAGTCACAAAGTTTTATAAAAAAACCGCTCAATTGAGCGGTTTTTCTTTTTTTATATTAAGATGGCTTCAGCTTATTTGCTAAGTAAAATACTCCAGTCTGAACCGCTGTAAATTTTATGTTTTGCTGAGAAACTGCCTTGATTTACGGCCAATGAAAAGTTCAAAAGACTATTGAAATAGGTAACATCAGTTCCTACCGGGACTTCTCCAAAAGTGTTTACCAGTTTTAGTTTTCCCTCGTAAGCTTTTTTAGTTCCGTTGAAAATCTGGATTTTAACAAAATCCCCTGCTTTCAAACCAAGATTAGCAAAAGTCTTTTTATCAATATTTGTCCAAACGTTTCCGTATTGAATATCCAGAATTGGAATTCCGCCTTTTATAACGCCGTTTTCAAATACTGGTTTTTGGTAATCAATTTTAACTACTTCACTTGGTAATTTTGGTCCAACTTCTTCAAAAGTAATTGTTTTTGATGCTAAACGTGCTCCGGTAAAAGCATATACATCACGTCCGTGAAACGTATATGATTCATTTGAGTTTTGACGACGGTTTTTTACCTCATCAATTTCACGAACTTCCTGAATTCCTAATTGTTCAGCAATTAAAGTCAAAGTTCCGTTATCCGGAGTTACAAAATAATGTCCTGATTTTGTCAATAAAACTACAGAATGTCTTGCAGTACCAACTCCCGGATCACAAACTGAAACAAAAACAGTTCCCGTTGGGTAATATTGAGCGGTCTGCGATAAACGATAAGCTGCTTCCCAAATATTAAAAGCCGGAATTTCATGTGTTAAGTCAAATATTTTCAAATCAGTTGAAACACCCATTGCAACACCTTTCATGGCAGAAACTGCTCCATCTTTCAAACCAAAATCAGATTGAAAAACCAATACATTATTTTGCGAAAAGCTATTAAATGTAATAGCAAGCAAAAAAAGTAATACTCTTAATTTCATTTTTTCTCTTTTTAAATTTATGCAAAGATATTTCATTAAAACCAAAAATTGATATGCATTTCTTAGAAAAAACAAGATTATATAAATTGATTTTAGTTTTTTACAATTACATTTGCATTTTATTCTTTATCCTATATAAATAGTAGGCAATTTCTTTTTGTCTTTCTTTTATTACAAAACCATTTTATTATGAGAAAACAACTAAAACGTCTTATAACTCTCGTTCTCATTTTGTCGAGTAGTTTGTTTTTTGCCCAAAATCATGAAATCAACGGAACCATTACAACTGAAACGGGAATTCCGTTAGAATTTGCGACAATTCTTGTAAAAGGTTCTCAAATAAGTACTACAAGCGATGCGTTAGGGAAATTCAAAATATCATCTACAGTAAATAACCCAACACTTATTGTATCGCTATTTGGCTATCAAACCAGAGAAATTATGGCAAAAGATCATTTTGTAGATATTCAGCTGGTTTTAGAAAATAATAGTTTAGATGAAATTGTGGTTGTTGGAAGCAGAAACCCAAAGAAAAGCAAATTGGAAACAGCAGTTCCTGTTGATGTAGTAAATCTGGCTAAAATTAGAAACACAACACCTCAGACTACAACAAATGATATTTTAACGTATTTGATTCCGTCTTTTAATTCAAACAGACAATCTTCTGCCGATGGAACAGAACATATTGATCCGGCTTCTTTAAGAGGTTTGGGCCCAGATCAGGTTTTGGTTTTAATTAATGGAAAAAGAAGACATACAACTTCTTTGGTAAATTATCAAAATACGGTTGGAAACGGTTCTGTTGGTACAGATTTAAGTGCAATTCCTGCTTCGGCAATTAAACGAATTGAAGTTTTGCGTGATGGAGCGGCGGCACAATATGGGTCTGATGCGATTGCGGGAGTTATAAATTTGGTTTTGAAAGATAATGCGGGTTTAGAAGCAAATGCTACTTATGGCTCAACATCAAGAGATGATGGACAAACGACCAGTTTAAACCTGAATTACGGAACAAAAATTGGAAACAAAGGTGGTTTTATCAATTTTACGGGTGAATTTAATGATCGCCAAAAAACGAATCGTTCTCAAAATCATAATCTTATTATTTTTGATCAATCGGCACAAGGAAATTTCTTTGCTTATGAATATGCAGATGATCCGGCTCAGTCACGTCAAATTGATGATAATTTATTAGCTCAAAACGGTTTGAAACGTGATGATTTCAATTTCCAGATTGGTGACGCCAAAATCCAGAATTTACAAGGTTTTTTTAATGCTTCAATTCCGTTAAACGATCAAATTGAGTTTTATGCTTCTGGAGGTGTGAGCCACAGAAAAGGAACAGGTTACGGATTCAGACGTTTACCAAGTGAAACTGAAAGTGTTGTGGCTTCTATTTTTCCTTTTGGATTTCAGCCCGAATTGAACTCGGTTGTAACAGATCTTTCTTCTTCTTTTGGTTTCAAATTTAAATTTGGCGAATGGAAACTGGATTTGAGCAATACTATTGGTGAAAACAAATTTGTTTATGATGTTTCAAATACAAACAACTTTTCTTTAGGCGATGCAAGCCCGACAGAATTTAAAGCGGGAAATCATTCTTTTCTTCAAAATACGGTAAATGCAGATATTTCAAGATTGTATAAGGATATTTTCAGCGGATTGAATGTTGCTTTTGGTGCTGAATATCGTTATGAAAAATACAAAATTGTTCCCGGCGAAGAAGCTTCTTATATCAACGGCGGTGCACAATCTTTCCCTGGATTTTCTCCTTTGAATGAAGTGAACGAAGACAGAAACAGTGTGGGCGTTTATGCTGATGTTGAAGCAGATATTACAGATAAATTCTTAGTTGGAATTGCTGGTCGTTATGAAGATTATACTGATTTTGGAAATACGATTAATGGAAAATTATCTTTGAGATATAAAATTCTGGATAATCTTTTTGTTCGTGGAGCAATTAGTTCTGGTTTTAGAGCGCCTTCTTTGCATCAGCAATATTTCAATAATATCGCAACAGATGTTGTTGACGGGGAACTTTTGAATTCGGGTGTTTTTAGAAACGACAGCGATGTGGCTAAACAGCTTGGAATTCCGAAATTGAAAGAAGAGACCTCAAGAAACTATAGTTTCGGAGTTGTTTTTTCTCCAACAAAACAATTACATATTACAGCTGATTATTATCATATCAGAATTGATAACAGAATCATCTTAACCGGAAATTTAGGAAATGATGCGTATGGAGAACCTGTTCCGGAACTTCGTAATTTGTTTGCTCAATATGGTGCGCAAACGGGGCGTTTCTTTACAAATGCAATTAATACTACTACAAACGGTCTTGATGTGGTTATTGATTATGATTTAAATGCCGGACGTGGTAAATTGAATCTTTCGTTATTATACAATTACAACAACAACCAAGTTGATAATCAATTAAACAATATTCCGTCGATATTTATTGGTCAGGAAGATGTGTATTACGGACCGCAGGAAAGAAGTTTGATCGAATCGAATACGCCTAAACATAAAGGAACTTTTGCTGTAAATTACAATATCGACAAATGGAACTTTTTATTGAGAAATACTTATTTTGGTGAGGTTGTTCGTGATGGTTTCCCTTTTGGAGGAATCCAAAGACACAACGGAAAAGTGGTTACCGATTTGACGATTGCTTACAAAATAACGCCAAAACTTCAGTTTGCTTTGGGTGCGAACAACTTATTTGATGTTTTCCCGGATAAACAAATCTATGAGAACAGTTATTTCGGAGTGTTTAAATATGCACCGGTTCAAATGGGAACTACAGGAGCTTACTATTTCGGAAGAATGAGTTTTAGTTTGTAAGCATTTTAACCGCAAAGGGCGCTAAGGTTTTTCGCAAAGTTCGCAAAGGTTTTTTTAAGCTTTATGAAAAAATCTCGCAAAGTCGCAGAGTCGCAAAGTTTTTATTAATTGCCTCCAGCTTTAGCTGGAGGAAGTATAGGATTTATAAAAAAAGGCTTTAGCCAAACATAATCGTTTGGCTAAAGCCTTTTCCCTTTCCTTATTTACCATCCAGCTAAAGCTGGACGCTATTGAATCTAAACAATAATCTTTGCGACTCTGCGACTTTGCGAGATTCTTTAATAAAGAAATAAAAACTTCTGCGAACTTTGCGAAAAACCTTAGCGCCCTTTGCGGTAAAAATCTCTGCGCTCTTTGCGTTAAAAAACCCTAGAAAAAAGCCCCGCAAAATTGCGAGGCCTCTTATCTACTAATTCGGGTTTTTATTTTTTAGCAAATTTCTTCACGATTTTCTTATCTCCATTATTTAATTCGATAAGATAAATTCCTGTGCTTAATTTACTTACATCAATTGCGCCTGCCACTTGTCCTGAACCAAGCTGCTGTCCTAATGAATTTAAGATTTTATATGAATATCCATTTACTTCTGAAATTGAAACATTTAATTCGCTTTCAACCGGATTTGGATATACTGCAAAACCAGCTGGCGCAGCAGTTTCAACTAATCCTGCTGTGATTTCTTCTGCTGCAACTGTTCCAGAAGCTGTAATGTTTATAGAGTAATCTTCAACTTGTCCGTATGAGAAACTTTCACAAGCAGTTGGAACTCCGTTATATTTCAAAGAAACTCTTAATTTAGTTGTTCCTAAAGCTGCTGTTGCCGGAATTGTAATTGTCCCTGTTACCGGAGTTGTTTTTGATGCTGTTTTTGTCCATACTGTTTCTCCAGAATCTGAGAAATCACCATCTTGGTTATAATCGATGAATACTCCGTACCCTTCATTATAAACTGTCGATGTCCATGTTGGAGTTATTGTAATTGTATAGGCAGTTCCTCTTGCTGCATTTGTAGAAATAGCACTATAATTTTCATAACCTGTTGTTGCTGTTGAAGTATTATTAATTGTTCCGAAAACAACTTTACCGATTCTTTCATCAGTTGCGTCGTTTCCTTGTGATGAACAATATATTACAGAAGTTGTTGTAGTCGTTACGTTTACTGTATTACTTGCAGCAGAAATATTTCCGGCAGCATCTTTAGCTTTTACGCTGAAAGTATAAGCTGTTGAAGGTGTTAATCCAGTTACAGTATATGAAGTTGTTGTTGAAGAACCTTTAAGCGTTGCTCCTTGGTAAATATCATATCCGGTAACGGCAACATTATCTGTAGAAGCTGTCCAAGTCAAGTTTGTAGTAGTTCCTGTTGTTCCAGAAGCTGCTAAACTAGTTGGTGCAGATGGTGCAGTTGTATCACTACCTCCTCCAGAATATGCGGCTCCAACTCCTACTGCGTAAAATGCATTTGTTGTTGCAATAACTTCTGCAGAACCTGCTCCGTATAAATCAATAGCAGATTGTATTCCGTAAGTTCTTGCGTTAGCATAAGTTGAGTTCGCTCCTAAATAAAAATCTTCTAAACGGAAAGCAATTTTTTCTGCTTTATCGATAGTAATTCCAGTAACATTATATGCATTTCCAATGTCATTTGTTCCTGATTTACCTACCGAAAGGATGTAAAACCAATGGTTTAAAACACCAGAATTTGTGTGTACTCCACATTGGTCATTGTTGTTTGTTGGTGTACAGTTTACGTTTACCCAATATGTTCCTCCGTAAGTGTCCGGCTGTCCTTCTGCATTTGGATCACTCATAGAACGTAAAGCAACGTGTCCGCTTCTTCTTTCAATATCTTCTCCAACTAACCAAATTGATTTTGTTGGTGCTGAATGGTATTCAATACAAGCTGCCCAAATATCAGAGAACGCTTCGTTCATGGCTCCAGATTCTTTTTGGTATGCTAAGTTTGCTGTGTAAGTACATACAGCGTGACCAATTTCGTGACCTGCAACATCAAGTGAAGTTAAAATATCGAATCCGCCTGTACCGCTTCCATCTCCGTAAGTCATAACACTTCCATTCCAGAAAGCATTATTATTGCTTGAATATCCAGCAGCGATTAAATTATAATGCACGTAGCTTTTAATTTTTGCACCTGCATTGTCAAAACTGTTTCTTCCATGAACAGCTGACCAATAATCATATGTCATTTCAGCTCCCCAATGTGCATCAAGTGCTCCATTGTCTTTGTTGGTGTTGTTATATTCTATCCAGTTATTATCTGCATCAGAAAAGTTTGTTGTTGGATAAGTCGCCGTTCTCGCAGAATTATAAGTTTGAATTCCTAAACCACGAGTTCCGTCAAGTAAAATATAAGATGAACCGTTTAACGTAGTTTGAATGGTCTGCGTTCCGCTGTAGCGTGTAGCTGCATTTGCTGCAACGAATGCCATTTTTGAAGCTGTTTCATTTTTAGCAGAATTTGAAACCTTACTTCCGTGAACATTGTCGTTCAAGTGTTTTATAGTGGCATTATAAAACAATGCTTTTCCAGTTTCAGCATCAATGTAAAGATCTCCACGGCTTAATGGTTTTGTTGCATAGATATCAAATTTGTAGGCTAAACGAACTTTGTCGCTTCCTCTTTTTTGACCTTGCTGTTCCATATCCGGAAGTAAAACCAGTTCTCCTTTTGGTTTTTCATAACCCAGTTCGCGAGCGTCTTGTGGTTTGTCCCAAAGGTATTCGGTTGCGCGGGTATAACCCAATGCTTTATTAAAAGCATCTTGTGCAGAAAGTGACGGAGCTAGTTTCACATTTTCGATGTTATAGAATTCACCGTTCATAGAAACTAATTTCCCATCTTTTGAATGTAAAGTATAATTGGCAAATTCTACTTTAATTCCTTGTTCATACAATTGAAATTTTTCATGTGTGTAACCTTGTTTATCCGATTCTGTTTTAATTTTTGTGAAGGATTGAGAATCTTTTAAACCTAATTGTTCTTTAAAAACCTTTTGCGATTCTGAACTCTTATAACTTGAAAGTTCATTAAACTTAATCAAGTTGGGTTGTCCGTTTTCTGAAACGCTTTTCTCCTCTACACGTTTGTCGTCTTTTTGAACTTGTGCAAAGGCAGAAAAAGAAAAATTAAGAATAATTGCGGTCACAATAATCTTTGGTAATTTTTTTTTCATAATAAGTGGGGGGTTTAGTTTGGTTAAAATAATTTTTGAAATCAATTAAAGTAAGTAAATACTTAAATTTGAGATAAAAGTATTTTAATTTTGTTAGATAATCGATGAAATTTGCCGTTAATCGATAAAATGCAACATTTTTTACATAAATTTAACTTTTATATAACAAAGCATAAGAATTAAGCAGCAAATATGTGCGAAAATTAATATATCAATTATTTTTAATGTACTGAAATACAGACAAAATCCTTTAAATTGATCAAAATAGAAATAAAAAAACCGCCCAAAAGGCGGTTTTTTTATTTCAGTATATGCAAAAATGATTATGTTCTGGAGAACTTTCTTTTTAATCTAACCATAAATTCTTTCAATGTAATTTCATCATCTCTATTTGAATCATTTTCAACTAATTCTGAAATATCCTTTTTTCTGTAAGGAAGTAATAATGAAAAACACCAAATATTTGTTCTTCCATCTGAAAATGATATTAACATGAAATAGAAAACCAAAAGTCTAACAAATACAAAAATCTTTCGAAAACCTTTATTTAAATCATATTTATTATTTTCCCTTACAGCTTTAATAGTAAAATAAATCAGTTGAACGATAAAAAGTGGTATCAGAAAGTCTGATAGATATACTAAACTGTAGCTATTAATTAAATACATTAACAACATTATTATAATCGAAATGGTCATATTTACTATAAAAAAATAGCTTCCCCATTTAATATCTATTTCAAACTTTTCCAAATGTGTGTTTTTTAATTCACAACAAAACTAAAAAGATTCTTGTTATTTAGTCTCAAAGGATAAAAAAAGAGAATCTTCAATAATGAAGATTCTCTTTTATATAAATTAGCTGAAAGATTAAAATCAGATATCCATTTCGGGAATTTCACCTTCAATTATCAAATCTGCTTCTGTTGAAGCAACAATGTCCTCAACTGAAATACCTGGCGCTCGTTCTAAGAGCTTAAAACCCTTTTCTGTTACTTCGAGAACTGCAAGTTCGGTTACAATCTTTTTAACGCATCCTACGCCTGTTAATGGCAAAGTACATTTTTTTAAGATTTTAGATTCTCCTGCTTTGTTCACGTGCATCATCGCAACAATTATATTTTCGGCGGAAGCCACTAAATCCATTGCGCCTCCCATTCCTTTTACCATTTTTCCGGGAATCTTCCAGTTTGCGATATCTCCGTTTTCAGAAACTTCCATTGCGCCTAAAATAGTTAAATCTACTTTTTGACTACGGATCATTCCGAAACTAAAAGCCGAATCAAAGAAACTGGCTCCTGGCAATGTCGTTATGGTTTGTTTTCCTGCATTGATAATATCAGCGTCTTCTTCTCCGGCAAAAGGAAAAGGTCCCATACCCAAAACTCCGTTTTCGCTTTGAAATTCAACGGCAATATCTTCTCTGACATAATTTGCAACCAAAGTTGGAATTCCTATTCCAAGGTTTACAAAATATCGGTCTTTAACTTCTTTTGCAATTCGTTTTGCTATATCTTCTTTACTAAGTGCCATATTTTTTTATGTGTCAATTAGAAAATTTGATAATTAGATAATGCTTATCTAATTGACAAATTATCTCATTATCTAATTATGCTCTCTGTCTTACGGTGCGCTGCTCGATTCTCTTTTCAAATTTTTCTCCCTGAAAGATACGTTGTACCATAATTCCCGGAATATGAATTTGATTTGGATCTAAAGTGCCAACGGGAACCAGTTCTTCAACCTCAGCAATTGTAATTTTTCCGGCACCGGCCATACAAGCATTAAAGTTTCTGGCAGTTCCTTTAAAAATCAGATTTCCGGCTTCATCGCCTTTCCATGCTTTTACAATCGCAAAGTCGGCTTTGAAAGCTTCTTCCATAATGTGCATTTTACCGTTGAATTCGCGGACTTCTTTTCCTTCTGCAACTTCAGTTCCGTAACCTGCTGGAGTAAAAAAAGCAGGAATTCCGGCTTGAGCGGCACGGCATCTTTCTGCTAAAGTTCCCTGCGGCGTTAATTCAACTTCCAATTCTCCTGAAAGCATCTGGCGTTCGAACTCAGCATTTTCACCTACATAAGAGGAAATCATTTTTTTAATCTGTTTCTTTTGCAAAAGCAGTCCTAAACCAAAATCATCTACACCTGCATTGTTTGAAATACAAGTTAAATCTGAAATTGGAGTGTTTACCAATGCTGCAATTGTATTTTCCGGAATTCCGCATAAACCAAATCCGCCAAACATAACTGTCATTCCGGTTTCAATTCCTGCAATAGCTTCCTGAACATTCTTAACTTTTTTTGTTATCATAACAAACTGTCTTTATTACCGTATATTTTTGATAAAAATAAGATTTTTAGATGGAATTATATCGATTTCGTAAAAAATAAATTCAAAATTAGTTGTTTAGTTCTAACACATAGAAACATAGATTTTGAATATGAAAAAAGGCATTTCACTTGCATTAACAAACATAGCTATGTGTAAAAGCTTGCTTTTTTTCATCTTCATTTAAAATCTGAAAGTCTATGTTTCTATGTGTTAAATAAAAATTGAGTTCAAAAAAATATCCTTTTGTAATCTTTCTCTCTGAAAGCACAAAAGGATATTTTTATATGAAACTGAATTTAAGTTTATAACTCAAATTCGTCTGTGTTTTGTTCTGTCTGCGTTGTATCTTTCACAACAGCTGGTCTTTGGTAACAATCTACTTTTATAGAAAGATTTGCCGGACGCTCAAATTCTGATTTTGAGATTTGAAGTCCTTCATCTGCATAACATTTTTTCATAAAGTAGGCCCAAACCGGTAATGCTGCCGTAGCTCCTTGTCCGTAAGTTAAGCTTTTGAAACGTGCCGAACGATCTTCGCATCCTACCCAGACTCCGGTTACTAAATTTGGAACCATTCCCATAAACCAACCGTCTGACTGGTTTTGTGTTGTTCCTGTTTTACCAGCAATTGGGTTTTTGAACATGTATGGATATCCTGTCCAGCGGTTATCTCCACTTCCTCCGCCCTGCGTACGTAAACGTGCTCCAGAACCGGTTTCGGTTACACCTTCTAATAATTTGATTACTGCAAAGGCAATATCTTTATTTAAAACGTCGTGAGATTCCGGAATTGGCTCGTAAATAACTTCACCGCTTTTATTTTCAATTCGGCTTAAAAACTGAGGTTTTACATAAACTCCCTGATTTGCAAATGTGCTGTATGCGGCAACCATATCTTCAACTGTAATATCTACAGCTCCTAATGCGATTGAAGGCTGTACCGGAATTTCAGTTTTTACACCTAATTTTCTAGTCAAATCTACAACGGCTTCCGGACCAGTTCTGTCAATTAATTTTGCAGAAACTGTATTGATAGAGTTTGCCAAACCTTGCTTCAAGGTTACCATTCCGCGGTATCTGTTGTCAGAGTTTCTTGGTTCCCAGTCTTCTGTTACGTGGTGGCGTCCTTTATGAATCATAAATGGTCCATCAAGAATAGAGTCGCAAGGAGACATATTTAATTCTTCGATCGCAGTTGCATAAACGAAAGGTTTAAATGTAGACCCTACTTGTCTTGCTCCCTGACCTACGTGATCGTATTGGAAATATTTGTAATTGATTCCTCCAACCCAGGCTTTAATGTTACCTGTTTGAGGTTCCATTGCCATTAATCCTGATTGCAAGAAGTGTTTGTAATAACGTATAGAATCTAATGGAGTCATGATTGTATCACGCTCACCTTTCCATGTAAACACACGCATTCTTGTTTTTACTTTGAAAGAAGCAATGATATCATCTTCACTTTTATCGGCATCTTTCATTTGAGCCCAGCGGTCAGAATTTTTCATGGCCTGCATCATGATTCTGTCTGTCTCTGCTTGTGTAATATTTACGAAAGGCGCATTTTTATTGGTTTTCATTTCAATAAAAAATTGCTGTTGTAAATTTTTCATGTGTTCAGAAACTGCTTCTTCTGCATAAGACTGCATTCTCGAATCGATGGTTGTGTAAATTTTCAAACCATCTTTGTAAATGTCGTAATCAGATCCGTCTGGTTTTTTGTTTTCTGTTACCCATTTTTTCATGTAATCACGAAGATATTCTCTAAAATAAGTAGCTGTTCCTTCGCGGTGGCTTTCTAATTTGAATTTTAATGCAATTGGTAAAGCCTGTAATCTTTCTTTTTCAGACTCCGTAATCATTTTTGCTTTTGCCATCTGCGAAAGCACAACATTACGACGGTTTTTTACTCCTTCAGGATTTCTAACCGGATTGTATAATCCTGAATTTTTGAACATTCCAACCAAAATAGCTGATTCGTCCATTGTTAAATCTTTTGGATCTTTTGAGAAATAAGTCTGCGCTGCAGAACTTACCCCAACAGAATAATTTCCGAAATCATATACGTTGCAGTACATGGCAAGGATTTCATTCTTTGTATATTGTCTTTCCAGACGAATGGCTATAATCCATTCTTTTATTTTTTGTACAATTCTAAAAGGAAGAAATTTAGAACCTTCTCCGTGAAATAATTGTTTTGCAAGCTGTTGTGTTAATGTACTCGCTCCACCGTTTGTTCCTAAACTAGAAACAGCTCTTAATGTTCCGCGTCCGTCAATTCCTGAATGTTCGTAGAAACGAGCATCTTCGGTAGCAACTAAAGCTTCCACTAAGCTTTTTGGTAAATCAGAGTATTTAAGTTGTGATCTGTTGGTTTTGAAATATTTACCAATTACAACTCCATCTGAAGAAATAATCTCGGTAGCCAAATTAGAATCCGGGTTTTCTAAGTCTTCAAAAGAAGGCATTGAACCGAAAAATCCCCAAGAGGCAAATAAAAAGAAAGCCAGAACGCCTAAAAGTGAATAGGCAAAAATTCTCCAGAATTTCTTTTTGTAATAATTAATATCCTTTACGGTATTGGTTTGATTGTTTTTTTTAGCAGCCATAACTATTTTTCTAATCTTTTTGTTCTATTCTAAAACCTACGTCTGTAATACCATCTAAAGCCTCAACTCCAGGAATTTTACCTGATTCTCTAACGGCTTGTTTGATATGAACTTTGTATTTTCCTTTAAACGTTACATTGTCTTTGTAAAAAAGCTTACTTTCTTTAATATCAGTAAAACCATTTCCCATTAATGTTCCATCAGGATTTGCCATTTGGTATTCTAAAGTATCCACTTTTGTGAAACCGCTTGGCGTTTCAATAGCCACAATCAAAAATAAATTATTGAAAGGATAATTGTTGTTATCTCTCAAATTTACAAACAAATTGTACTTTTTGGTAGAATCTAAAACTGGCAGGTCAAAGGTTACAACGCTGTCTTTGTGCCAGGCACTTCCAACAGATTTGTACTCGTCGAATACTCTTTTTTTATCGCACGAAAAAAGAAGTACCGCCGCCAAAAGAAGAATCACGCTATTTTTTATTCTCATTTTTTGTGATAATTATAGGTTTTCTAGGTTCAGCTGGTTTATTTTCATTTGAAGCTGGCTTGTTCGAATTGTTTTTATTCGGATTCGGCTTGTTCTTATGATTTGGTTTATTTGGGTTGTTTTGTTTGTTCTGCTGCTGATTCGGATTTACATTTCCTCCGGCAGGTTTATTATTGTTGTTACTCGCCTGTTTTGGTTTTTCAGGTGCTGCAACAACTGCATTTTCAGCATTTTTGCGTTTGCGATTTGGTTTTTTCTTTCTTTTTGGCTGATCGAAACGGGTTAAACTTTCCTGACCCATTGCGTTATTAAAGTCTTTTTCAGGCTCTGAAGTAACTTCGATTGCAAAATCTTCTAAAGAAGAAACTTTGTTTTTTTGTTTGTTTTCGGCAATAATTTCTTTTACCTGATCAATTTTTAAAACATGCCAGTTTGCAAAATTATTAGTGTAGGCAAACCACATTAATCCTTTAAAAATATCTTGTTTTTGGCAGACAGCATCTCCTTTTTCGGTTACTAATTTAGTATCGTAATCCGGAAAATCCTTTAACGCGTCCATATAAGTATCTAACTCATAGTTCAAACAGCATTTTAGTTTACCACATTGTCCGGCTAATTTTTGCGGATTTAGTGATAATTGCTGATAACGTGCTGCAGATGTATTTACACTTCTAAAATCAGTAAGCCATGTTGAACAGCAAAGTTCTCTTCCGCAAGAACCAATTCCGCCCAAACGAGCCGCTTCCTGACGGAAACCAACTTGTTTCATCTCCACTCTCGTGCTGAATTCTTTTGCGAAATCTTTAATTAAAAGCCTAAAATCGACTCTGTCATTTGCGGTGTAATAAAAAGTTGCTTTTGATCCGTCTCCCTGAAATTCAATATCAGATATTTTCATTTCCAGTTTATGCTGAATCG
The DNA here is from genome assembly GCF_031455715.1 of Flavobacterium sp. 2755. Lineage (NCBI taxonomy): Bacteria > Pseudomonadati > Bacteroidota > Flavobacteriia > Flavobacteriales > Flavobacteriaceae > Flavobacterium > Flavobacterium sp. 2755. The sequence goes on along the minus strand of NZ_JAVDTG010000011.1, from coordinate 69,914 downwards.
CCAATTCACGTGCGCGAACTTTCATTGGTTCTTCACGATCACGCGCTACAGACCAAATGTCAATATCTTTTTGAGATGCTTTTCTGTAAATTTTAGGAACTTCATTACTATCCGGATTTACTCCTTTTTTCTTCATTTGAATTTTAACCAATTCTCCTGTCAAAGTAACAATCCCTATATCATGTCCCGGTGAAGCAACAGTTGCTACAATATCACCAATACTTAAAGTTAATTTTTCTGAATTTCTAAAAAATTCCTTACGTCCGTTTTTAAAACGAACCTCAACACAATCAAAAATCGCCTCTCCATTAGACGGGCTCATGTTAGAAAGCCAGTCAAAAACCGTCAATTTATTGCAGCTATCGGTGCCGCAAGTCCCATTATTTTTACAACCTTTTGGTGCGCCACCATCTGAGGTTGAACAACTTGTACATGCCATAATTATATATGTAGTGCCGCTAAAGCGCAGCTTAAGTTCATAAACGTTTGATCGGTAAAGATAGTATTTTTTTTATTTGGCTATTTATAGATTAATTCTAAAGGGGTGTTAAAAGACTAAACAACTGATTATTAAGTAAAAATATTGTAATTGAATTGCGTATAGTACTTTGATTGTTTTATTTTGAAATATTTAACTTACAATTTTGTAAATTTTAAAACGTTATTCTTACTTCAATAAAAATTTAGGAATAACTTTGCACGCTTGTAAAAATTGTATTACGGTTAAGACAAAATTATACAAATCAATATTCAAGATAATCATTGATTCTTTAAACATGAGAACATATTTATTATTTATCGCAATGCTTCCCTTGATTAGTTTGACGGCCCAAGTCAATGATAGTAAAAAAGACACACTCTTTTTTAGCGTTGATAAATATTACACCATATCGCCAGCGTTTGAATTAAAGCTTTCAAATGAAAATTATACCAAAAAACTGGCGTTCGAAAAAATGCAGTTTAGACAGACAAATACCGATGGCTATGTTTTTTTTAGTGGCGATTCTGTTGCAGCAAAAAACATTAAACCAAAAAATATAATCTCCATAAAAGATTACATTGAAAACAAAAAGTTTTATCATGACGGGAATTCTAATAAAATAGTAGACAAATGGAAACTAAAAGATTCTTTAACTGATAAATACGTGATTTTTTTTGATGATTGCAATCAATTAATTCAAGCTAAAAGTTTAGAATATATCTCTTACTATCCTATACAGAAAGATTCAAAAATTATTGAAAATAGAAGAAAGGATACACTCTTTTTTAAATTAGATAATAAATACATTTATGAATCTTATCCAACAGTTAACCCTAAACGGTATTTATTAAAAGACAGCGGCACTTCTAAAAATGGCACTTTTTTCTTTGAAGAATTTGACGAACAAACCAGGCCCAGATTCAAATCTAAAAAAACACTTGATTTAGAAAGCTTTATACATTCAACCCGATTTTATAATGCCGAACAGCAAATAATTGAAGATCGTAATCTCTCGAACTATTTAAGCAATTATATCGTTTTTCTAGACAAAGAGGTCGAAAACAAACATGATTATATTCAGATTAAACCTTCTGTAACAATAGAATAATTCTGCAGTGAAGCAATTCTAAAGAGAAATAAATATTAAAAACCCATATTTGTAAATAGCAAAATATGGGTTTTTATTTTTATATAATATTCTTTTCTAAGTCTCTTTAACTGTAATGATCTTAACCGGACAAACCTTTGCTGCCAGTTCACAGCTTTCTACAATTGTATGATTTGGTGATTTTAATGTAAAAAAGCCTTTTGCGTTTACCGAGTGAATCAAAACCGATTTCCCATCTTTTTTGGACATTTGAAAATGTATTGGATCCATTTCAACACAGTAATTACAGCCAATACATTTATCTCTTTGTAAAGTAACAATAACCATTATGCCTCAACAATTTTATATAATTTGTCCGACATTCTGATTCTAAACGGAAGTTTAAATGTACAATCATCTCCTTTTGTTGCTTTTTCAGCTTCAAGATCGTTTACAAACATTTCGTCGATAATCATTTCCTGAGCGCCCGTACTTGGACCTGTAACCAAAATTTTATCTCCAATTTTAATATCGTAAGCTTCAATTTTAAACTGCCCTACGTTAGCTTTTGGGAAATAATGTGTTCCTTTTCCAACATAAACTTTCTTCTGCGTTGCTGCAGATCCCGGAATAGCGCTCCACTCGCCTAATTCCTGTCCCAGATAATATCCTGACCAGAATCCGCGATTGTAAACAGTTTCTAAAGCCTGCATCCAAACTGTGATTTTTTCTTTTGTGAAAGTCCCTTCGTAATAGGCATCAATAGCTTCACGATATGTTTTGATAACTGTTGCCACATATTCCGGCGCACGGCCTCGTCCTTCGATTTTTAAAACCTGAATTCCCGAATCTATAACCTGATCTAAGAAATCCAGCGTACATAAATCTTTTGGCGACATCATATATTCGTTATCGAGTTCGATTTCAAAACCCGTTTCCTGATCGATAACAGTATATTTTTTTCGGCAGTTTTGTTTGCATGCTCCACGATTTGCAGATGAATTATGCGAATGTAAACTCAAATAACATTTCCCTGAAACCGCCATACATAAAGCTCCATGTCCAAAAATTTCAATTTCGACTAAATTTCCGTTTGGACCTTTTATCTGTTCTTTTTCAATTTGAGCCGTAATATTCTTTATTTGACGCAAGCTTAATTCTCGGCTTAAAACCATAGTATCGGCAAATAAACTGTAAAATTTTATGGTTTCGATATTGGTTACATTCAGCTGGGTTGAAATATGAACTTCCATTCCTATTGATCTCGCCATAGCAATTACAGCTTGATCAGATGCAATTACGGCTGTAATGTTTGCCTCTTTAGCTTTGTTCAATAATGTTTTTACAACAGATAAATCGTGATCGTAAATAATGGTGTTTAAAGTAAGATAGCTTCGAACGTTTTTTGCTTCGCAGCGATTCGCTATTTCTTTTAAATCTTCAACTGTAAAATTTACCGTTGAACGTGCACGCATATTGAGTTGTTCTACTCCAAAGTAAATAGAATCTGCACCATTATCTAGCGCAGCCTGAAGTGACTCAAAATCTCCGGCTGGAGACATGAGTTCGATTTTGTTGGTATCTGTCATTTTTGATTTATTATTCAAATGACAAAAATAATGTGGGTATAGATGAGATTCCTATGATTTTTATCATAGTCTAATTTTAAAAATTATTCGCAGTATATCATTAAAAAAGCCCACGATTGAAACCGTGGGCTTTGTTCTATATTATCAAAATTTAACGTAAATGCCGCAACACTCATATTAAATTCAATCTAAAATCTTGTATATTTTATCAGACAATCTAATTCTGAAAGGAACCTCAAAAGTAACTTTATCGCCAATTTTTGCTGTTGAAGCTTGAACTTCATTAACAATCATTTTGTCTAAAACCAATTCTTGATTACCTGTAGTTGGTCCAGAAATTAAGATTTTATCTCCAACGTTCAACTCTTGATTTTCAATAGTAAATTGTCCCACTTGAGCTTTTACATAATAATGTTCTGCTTTTCCAAGAAGTACTTTTTTTACTTTTACTTTTTGACGAATATCAACTGGTTTTTCGGCTGCTGCCAATGCAGTATTTGGCAATTCACCTGAATGTTTGAATTTTAGATTTTCAGATTTTCCTTTTCTAAACACTTTGTTTCCAACTTGTTTCCCAGTTCTCAAACGAACCTGATCAACCAAAGGCATATGAATAATCTCTAAACATTCTGTAGAACAGCAGTTTTCCATTGCAGCTTTACATTCATCACATTGAATAAACAACAAATGACAACCGTCATTTTCACAGTTGGTGTGATTGTCGCAAGGTTTTCCGCATTGGTGACATTGTGAAATAATATCATCGGTGATTCTTTCGCCAAGACGATTATCAAATACGAAGTTTTTCCCAATGAATTTACTTTCTAAACCTTCCGCTTCAATTTGTTTAGCGTAATTAATGATTCCGCCTTCTAACTGAAATACGTTTTTAAAACCCTGATGTTTGAAATAAGCACTAGCTTTCTCGCAACGAATTCCTCCAGTACAATACATTACCAGATTTTTATCCTCTTTGTGATCTTTAAGCTGATCATTAATTATGGGTAAACTCTCTCTAAATGTTTCAACATCTGGAGTAATCGCATTTTTAAAATGTCCAACTTCACTTTCGTAGTGATTTCTAAAATCAACCACAATCGTATTTGGATCATCAAGAATCTCGTTGAATTCCTTAGCTTTCAAGTGAACGCCAATATTAGTTACATCAAAAGTATCATCATTCAAACCGTCGGCAACGATTTTGTGACGCACTTTAATAGTCAATTTTAAAAACGAATGGTCATCATGTTCTACAGCTTCATTCAAACGAATGCCTTTCATGAAATCATAAACTTCAAGAGTTGTTCTAAAAGCTTCCAAATTTTCTTCCGGAATACTCATTTGAGCATTTATTCCTTCATTGGCAACATAAATTCGGCCTAAAGCATCAAGTGCGTTCCAGGCTAGAAATAAATCATCGCGAAATTTTTTGGGATCTTCAATTTTGGCATACGCATAGAAAGACAACGTAAGACGTTGTTTACCTGCATCATCGATCATGACAGCTCTTTCTTCTGCGCTCAAAGTGTTGTACAGTTGCATGCTATAAACAGTTTTAAGTTAAGAATATATAATCGAATTCTATTTTCTGAGTGAATTCGGGCGCAAAGGTAGGTTTTTCTTTTCGATTTCAAAAAACAATTAACTAACCCTGTTTTAAACCCTATAAGTGATATAAGTTCATTTCATTTTTTGTTTTTGGGATATAATCTTTGTGATTCTAAATTTGCAACTTTATTGCATTAATAAAAAATAAATACTGTTTATCAATACGTTATAAAAATTTCACTAAATTTATAAGGTACAATTTTAACATTTATGATTATGAATGCTTTAAAACTACCCAAACCACTCTTCCCAATTCTTTTACTACTAACAATTTTCATCTCTTGTAAAAAAGAAAAACCGAAAGCCCCTCCTCCCATGCAGGCGCCTTTTGTAACCGTCAAGAGTGAAGATGTCCCCATTTACAAAGATTTTGCGGGACAGACTTTTGGGGATTTAGACATTGAATTAATCGCCAGAGTTGACGGAATTCTGACCGGAATTCACTTCAAAGAAGGTCAGCGCGTTAAAAAAGGACAATTATTATATACCATTGATCCGCTGGAATACGATACAAAAGTGGAACAAGTTCGCGGTCAGGTAGCTGCTGCACAGAGTAATGTTGTAAATGCCGAAGAAGAATTAAAAAGAATTCGTCCGCTTGCAGATATGAATGCCGTAAGTAAAAGAGAATTAGATGCGGCTGTAGCCAAAGACAAAGCCGCTAAATCTAACCTAAACAGTATTCAGGCAAGTTTACGAAATCAGCAGATAGAAAGAAGTTACTGCAATATCCTCTCCCCAATCGATGGCGTTATTGGCCTTTCGAATGCTAGATTGGGAGATTATATCACCAAAATTGGAAATGACTCTAAACTAAATACCGTTTCAAAACTAGAAAAAGTCAGAGTTCAATTTACTGTCAGCGAATCCAATTACTTGCAATATCAAAAACAAGTCAAAGACGGAGAACGAATTACGGATCTCGCTTTAATTCTTTCAGACGGAAGTACGCATCCATACAAAGGAACTCTCAATTTCTCCGACACCAAAATAGATCCCACAACCGGAACCGTAACCATTGAAGCACAATTCCCTAATCCAGACGGCACTTTACGATCCGGGCAATTTGCCAAAGTCCGCGTTTTACTCCGAACTCAGAAAGATGCTATCGTCGTTCCTCAAAAAGCCGTAACTGAGATTCAGGGGTTATTTCAGGTTTCTATTATTGACGATAAAAACACCATTCAAACCCGAATGGTCGAAGTGGGTCAGAAAATTGGGGTCGATTGGATTATTACCAAAGGTTTAAAACCCAACGAAAAAGTCGCGATTATTGGTAATCAATTTATCCAGCCTGGATCAACAGTCGTTCCAGTTCCCTACGTAGCCGAGAAAGATAAAAAGCAGATTGCATCATCTCTAAACAATTAGGCTATGGATAATTTCTTTGTAAGACGACCAATCGTAGCTATTGTACTCTCCATTTTTATTGTCCTTATTGGAGGACTTTCGGTTCTGTCAACGCCCATTGCGCAATATCCTGAAATTGCACCGCCTCTCGTTCAGGTTTCGACAAGTTACCGCGGAGCTAACGCTTTAAATGTGGAACAAGCCGTTGCAACACCAATAGAACAAAAAGTAAATGGTGTCGAAAACATGCTTTACATGCAGTCGACCAATACTGGTGACGGAAGTATGACGCTTTCGATCACTTTTGATATGGGAACAGATTTGGACAACGCTACTATGTTAACTCAAAACAGAGTTGCCGAAGCGACCAACAAACTTCCAAACGATGTAAAAACAACCGGAGTTACAACCAAAAAGTCATTATCAATGCCCATGTTGATTTTGTCTCTGTATTCTCCCAACAAAACTTTCGACAATAACTTTTTAACCAATTATGCGAGTATCAATCTTGTAGATGCGCTCGCCCGTATTAAAGGTGTTGGAGAAGTTACCCTTTACGGAGGAAGTAATTATGCCATGCGAATTTGGGTCAAGCCCGATATCATGGCCAAATACAACTTAACGGTTCCCGACATTATCCGATCTATTCAGGAACAAAACGCCATTGCGCCCGGAGGGAAATTTGGAGCACCGCCAGCAACGCAAAATAACGAATTCACCTATAATGTAATGCTGAAAGATCGTTTGGTAAATCCTGAAGATTTCGAAAATATTATTTTAAAATCAAACATAAACAATCAACAGGTTAGGTTGAAGGATGTTGGAACAGTAACACTCGGAACCGAAAGTTATGCATCAGTTGCCAAACTCAATGGAAATCCCGCAGGAACTATCGGAATCAAACAAATGCCTGGTTCCAACGCTCTTGAAGTTGCCGAAAATGTAAAAAACACGATTGAACAACTCAGCAAAAGATTTCCTCAGGATTTAAAATATGCCGTTTCCTTAGACACCACTTTAGCTATTTCTGAAGGAATCAACGAAATCATGCACACTTTAGTCGAAGCCATTATTCTGGTAATTCTGGTAGTTTTCATATTCCTGCAAAACTGGCGTGCCACTTTAATCCCGCTTTTAACCGTTCCCGTTTCTTTGATTGGAGTATTTATGCTATTTCCGTTACTCGGATTTTCCATAAATGTACTTTCTCTTTTAGGATTGGTACTCGCCATTGGGATTGTCGTCGACGATGCCATTGTGGTGGTTGAAGCCGTAATGCATCATATTGAACAAGGAATGTCTCCGCGAGAAGCAACAAACCAAGCCATGCGTGAAGTTTCGGGACCGGTAATTGCCATTGCAATTGTATTAACAGCCGTTTTTATTCCGGTTGCTTTGACTCCGGGAATTACCGGAAGATTGTATCAGCAGTTTGCCATTACAATTGCTATTTCTGTGATTTTCTCCGCATTAAGTGCTTTGACTTTAAGTCCGGCTTTATGTTCTCTTTTGTTAAAACCAAATCAGGAAGCAAAAGGCTGGCTCGGAAAATTCTTTAAATGGTTTAATGTCAAGTTTGGAAATTTTACTAATAAATACACCGGATTTTCAGGCTTTTTAATTAAGAAAACAGCCCGAAGTTTAATTTTTATCGGGATTGTAGTGGGAGCCATTATTCTTTTGGGAGGAAAAATTCCAGGCGGATTTGTTCCCGAAGAAGATCAGGGTTATATGTTTGTGAATATTGAACTTCCCGGCGCTTCATCTTTAGAAAGAACCAGCAAAGTCATTCAAAAAGTAGAACATATCTTATCTAAAAATCAAGGAGTTGAATATTATACTTCTGTTGCCGGATTCAGTTTAATTAAAAACTCGGTTGCCACCAATAATGGATTTTTCTTTGTCGCTCTGAAAGAATGGAAAGAACGCGAACAAGATGTTTTTCAGATTTTAAAAGAAGTCAACGGAAAAGTAGTTTTCGGAATTCCCGAAGCGACTGTCTTTGCTTTTGGACCTCCGCCGATTACGGGAATTGGAAACGCCGCCGGATTCTCGATGATGCTTCAGGATAAAGAAGGAAACACGCCTCAATATCTTTTCCAAAATGCCCAAAGGTTTATGGCCGAAGCCAAAAAACGACCCGAAATAGGAACTATTCGAACGACCTTTAATCCCAATGTTCCACAGATTAGTTTAGATATTGATCGGGAAAAAGTTTCAGAACTTAATCTTTCTTTATCCGATGTTAATCTTGCTATTGGTGCCAGTTTAGGAGGACAATACATCAACGAGTTCAATAAATTCGGACGACAGTATATTGTTTTGCTTCAGGCCGATCCAAGTTTTACGGTAAATCCCGAAGACATTAATAAGATTTTTGTTCGAAGTCGGGATAACAAAATGATTCCGATTACGAGTATTGCTACCATTCGAAAAGAAAGCGGTCCCGAATTTACAACCCGTTTTAATCTGTATCGCGCCGCAGAAATTGGAGGAACGCCCTCGCCCGGATTTACTTCGGCGGAAGCCATGACTGCATTACAGGAAACCGCTGCAAAAGTTCTCCCAGCTGGAATGGGTTACGAATGGGCGAATATGAGTTATCAGGAAAAACAAGCCGAAGGAAAAGGAAATACGGTTTTTATCATGGCGTTGTTTTTCGTGTTTTTAATTCTTGCCGCACAATACGAAAGCTGGAAATTACCTTTCAGCGTTTTACTCGGAACTCCTTTTGCCGTTTTTGGTGCTTTCCTCGGATTATATCTCTGCAGATTATTAAGTCCGGATTACGTAAATAATGTTTTTGCACAAATTGGACTCGTAATGCTAATTGGTCTGGCGGCAAAAAACGCCATTCTGATTGTAGAATTTGCCAAAGAAGAATATGAAAAAGGAATGCCGGTTAAAGAAGCTGCATTATATGCCGCCAAATTACGTTTCCGACCAATCCTTATGACAGCTTTTGCTTTTATCTTGGGAGTTGTTCCGTTGTTAACCGCAAGCGGAGCCGGAGCACAGGCCAGAAAAGTAATGGGAATGACAGTTTTTAGCGGAATGCTGGTCGCCACCATTTTGGGCGTTTGTCTGATTCCGGTGTTATTTGTATTTATTGAAACATTCGGAAAGAAAAAATCTGAGGAAATCGATGAACCTAAAGAGGAAGAAAAATGAAAAATCTAAAAATACTTTCAGCGTTATTTTTGATGGTTGTTTTTCCTTACGGATGCATGGTTGGACCAAAATATGTCAAACCCGAACAACCTCAGGCAGATACTTTCCGTTTTGGCAATCAGTCCAAAGACACAACAAATTCAGTTACAACCATAAAATGGTCATCGATATTTAACGATGATGTCTTAATTGGCCTGATCGAAAAAGGAATTCAAAACAATTATGATCTTAAAATTGCTTTGGCGCGTTTAGAACAGGCAAAAGCCAACCTTGGAATCGCAAAAGCTGATTTATTTCCTGCTTTTCAATATTCCGGTCAGGTAAATAGTGCCGAAACTTTTATGCAGCCTTCATCCGCATTGGCTAATATGTCTTGGGAACTGGATTTTTGGGGAAAATACCGCCGTCAGAATAAAGCTTTGCAAAACGAACTTTTAGCAACCGATGAAGCCCGAAAAGTAATTCTGTCGAATATTGTCAGCACTATTGCTATTTCTTATTTTGAATTGCGGGATTTTGACAATCAATTGGAAATTACGACACATACATTAGAAACCAGACAAAAGGCGTACGACATTATTAACGAACGTTTTATAAGCGGTTACGTTGCCGAATTGGATAAAGTTCAAATTGAACAGCAAGTGGCAATTGCCGAAGCGAATATTCCGTTAATCAAAAGACAGATTACGGCGTTGGAAAATTCAATTTCGATTTTAGTAGGCCAAGTTCCGCAACCCATTCAGCGTGGAAAAACGAATAGCGAATTGTTGATTTTAACGACTTTTCCAACTTCTGTTCCATCCGCTTTATTAGAAAACAGACCTGATGTAAAACGTCAGGAATATTTATACAAAGCGGCTTATGAAAGAATTGGTGTTGCGCAGGCGTTGCGTTATCCGTCATTTAATATTGCTGCCGTTGCAGGTTTCACCAGCATTATGGTGGGTGATTTATTTAATGACGGTTCGTATATGCAGAATGTTGGCGCTGGCGTTGCAGGCCCAATTTTCAACTTCGGAAAAAACAAACGCCGTGTTGATGTCAACCGACAAATTGCCGAAGAAGTGAAATTCAACTTCCAGAAAACCTATTTAACCGCAATTGCCGAAGTCGAAAATTCTCTTCAAAACGTGGCCATGTTCAAAGAAGAATGGACCGCCCGAAACCGACAAGTCGTTGCTGCCCAGAAAAACTATGATCTTTCAAACGCAAGATATTACAATGGTTATGTTTCATACCTGGAAGTTCTGGATGCTCAAAGATCTTTGTTTGAAGCGCAATTAAGTCTTTCGCAGTTAACCCAAAAACAATTAAGTTCAATGGTTCAGTTGTATAAAGCGCTGGGCGGGGGATGGAGTTTTTGAAGGTTCTGAGTTGCTAAGATACTAAGGTTCTAAGATTTTAAAAATACTTTAAAAACAACAAAAGCACTATTTTCATAGTGCTTTTGTTTTAAATCTTTGTACCTCTGTCACTTTGAATCTAAGAAAAAAGCTTAGAATCTTAGCACCTCAGAACCTTAGTAACTTAAGAATTAACAGAATTCGTTAAACGCATCTTGCAGGTTCTCAGCGATCATTTCAGCTGGACGACCTTCGATATGGTGACGCTCTAACATGTGAACCAATTCTCCGTTTTTGAACAAAGCCATAGATGGCGATGATGGAGGAAAAGGAAACATATGCTGTCTTGCAGCATCAACCGCTTCTTTGTCAACACCAGCAAAAACTGTAATAAGGTGATCTGGTTTTTTAGCTCCTTCTAAACTCATTTTTGCTCCCGGACGTGCATTTCTTGCAGCACAACCACAAACAGAGTTTACAACAACTAAAGTGGTACCTTCAGCTTTGATAGCATTCTCAACAGCTTCGGCACTATGTAAATCTTGAAACCCAGCAACTGTAAGTTCAGCCTGCATTGGTTTTACCATTTCTTCTGGATACATATTTTTATTCTTTTAAATTTTACTTTTGAACTGCAAAGTTACGAAGTTTACTCGCAACTACTTAATTTGAAGTATAAAGTTTTGTTATAGTTCGATATAAAATTTTAAGTCTTTTATTTCAGAATATCTAAACTGCTATTTGTTTTACTTTTTTTTCAGGAAATTGATAATTGTATTGTTTTAAATGTCTGTTTCTGCCTCTCATTTTACGCTTTGTTGTTAAAACCGTTTCCTTATCCTGTTCAGAAATCTCAATGGTTGAAAGATAATTACTTACATATCTTTTAAGAACTTCTATATTATCAACTTCTATAGAATATATTGTTTTTTTGCCTTCATATTTTACCTCAACCAGATTTGCTTTTTTCAATTCCAGCAAATGTTTGGATATTGTTGATTGTGCCAACGGGATTAAATCCACAATTTCTCCGCAAGTTCTATTGTCTTTTCTCCACAGAAGCGTCATAATCTGAATTCTTGTTGGGTGACCAAGCGCCTTGCAGATTTTTCCTATTGCTTCTGTTTCTATATCAAATTTTAAGTCCTTTGTAATTCCCATAATCCGCCTCAATTGATGAATGAATTTTGTATTGTTTTCTAAATACAAAATTAGTTAGGGGGACATCTTTTGAATCGCTTCAAAAAGTCATAAAAATAAAATAATAAGGTATTTTTTTATACGATCACGTCACAGTTCTCAAAGTATCCACTCCTTATTGCGATAAAAAAATTAGAATAAGATGGGCCGCAGATTTTACAGATTTAGGCTGATATACGCTGAGTTTTTATCTTAACTGAATAAAACTCGAAACAATGCTTTTATAAACGGCACTTTTGGGCATTTTAAAATCACTTGAAAATCTTCAAATAAACTGGTTTCTTCATCTAAGAATTTAAAAATCAAGTTTGGGGTTCCTTTTTTGAATAAAGAAGAAAAAATAGAGCTTCCTAATTCGTTATGACGATGCAGAATATCTAAAAGCAATAAATCATAAAACCAGAATCGGCTTTTTTTATGAAATGTTTTCATACTGAGTAATACTGTGGTTTCGGGAGAAGTATTATCAGAAAGAAATTTCACTAATTCTGAAGATTTTTTATCGGAATTTTTGAAAGTATAGCCCGTACTTGCTTTTGTCCATCCGCCGGCAGTGCCTATGTTTAAAACTCTTTTGGTGTTTTTCTTCCAAAATGGACAAGAAGTCATTGGAATACTTCCCTGCTCCTTTTCGATAATTTCATAATGCTGAATTCCCAGTTTTTGCAAATAGATTTGAATTTCGTTTTCATATTCTTCTGTCGAAAGGAGTTTCTCTGAAAACAAAGTATATTCAACCAAAGCTTCAGTTTTAGAAGTTGGTAAAACATACATAAACCTTGTGTTTTCTTTTTGCTCTACCGAAAAATCCATGAAGGTAACTTCTTCAGGATTGAAGACTTCTGATTCTGATTTTACAAACCAACCTACAAAGTGCTGCTGTAAAACGGGATATTTCGTTTGACTTTCGGCGAAAGCCTTTGTATAAATGCTGTTGAATAAATAATTACAGGTATATCTGTTTTCTTCTGTACCAACAAAAACATGGGTTTCGAGTTCGTTGATATCGGTTACTTTTTCATTTAGAAAAGTAATATTCTGCTGATTTGAAATAGTATCAAAAACGAAATTATAAAAATCTAATCCGTTGATTTTATTATAGGTATAAGGCTTTAATTCAAGATCTCGTTTAAAGTTTTCATTGGTAAACAATGCCAAATCCCATTTTTTAGAGATAACCGGATTCCATATAGAATCTTCTTTTTCCCAAAAACACCAGGTTCTGTCATTTGTTTTCTTCGAATCCTGATCTAAGAGTAAAATTGATTTATCAGAGAAGTTTTTAGATAAAACCATTTTATAAACTGTCATTAAAGATGCCAGTCCTGTTCCTGTAAAAATGTAATCGAAGTGTTTAATTTGCGAAGAATTCATTCTCAAAAATAAGAAAATTTATTCTTTCAGTTTTTCTAAAAGAAGGTTAAAATCCTTTGGACTCAAATAATTGCTGTACTGGAGTATAATCTCATTTTTCTCATTCAAAACGCATAAAACCGGATATACAATTTGATTATTAATTGTTCCGAGCTGTAAAGCCAGTTCATGAACGCCGACATTATTTCCCGAAGGTTTATATTTAAATATTTGATTATTAAATGTAATATCTCGTTTTTCTTCAGCATTGAAATCAATGAAATAGAATTTGGTGTTTAATTTTTCGATAATTTCCTGATTTTTAAATGCCGAAGCTTTCATTCGCTGACAAAACTGACACCAATCGGTATGGATGAAAACGATGATTTTTCGTTTCTGAATTTGCTGCAAGCTATCTATTTCCTCAAAAGTTCTGCTTTTTAACTGGCAGAATCCTGTTGAAGTTATTCCGAAGAAGAATATTACAAATAGCTTTTTCATGTTGTTGTTTTTTAGCCCACAGATGACGCGGATTAAAATGATTATATATCTTTTTGCATTATTTCAATTTATATTGTTATGTAATCTGCGGCCCATAAATTTACCTCAAAGTATATCGCAACCCAAAAAAACCACGAATAGTTTGATTTTGTCCATAAACATACGTTGTATCAAAAGTCAATCCGTATGGGTTATCTGGAGTTCTCAGTACTTTTCCAGCTGCATCGTATTGCACATTTTTATCAAAAGGATCATTTGTTCTTGAAATCAAAAACGGATTATTCTGCTTTGGAGTAAAGTTCAGCAAATTTTTGACACCTCCGTAAAGTTCAAAATTTTTCCAGCCTGTATAGGTAAACTGAATATTCTGAATGCTGTACCAAGGTGAATTTGGATTTCTAGGATCATATTCATTTAGCAAAGGTAATTTCATTGGACTATAAACATTTCCGGTATAATCCAGAAGTAAATTCCAAGGTTCTATTTTATAAGATACACTCCATGTTCCTGTGAAATTTTCGGTTAAGAAAGGTCTTTCTGAAATTCCATCCTGAACATTTTTGTTGTCTAAAACCGTTGCGCCCAGAATAAACTTTAAACCATTGGTAAAATTGACATCTACATTGGTACTAATTCCCTGACTTATAGCATAACCATCAATATTATCATAAATGATTTTATTAGGATCTGTTTCGTAATCTGAAATGATTTTATTGCTGAAACGGGTATAAAAAGCCGTCGTTTCAATTCCTATAAAAGTTCCGTTATTAAAGTTTATTTTCTGAATGTAATTCAAGTTTACGTTTACAGATTGTTCGGGTTTTAGATCATTTTTAATTACAACTTCTCGTGAACCTGTAAGCGCAGCGTGATCTTCGGTAAATAAATTCACAACCCTAAATCCGGTTCCGGCGTTTAATCTGAAAATCGTATTATCATTTGCCTTGAAACGATACGCAAATCTGGGTGTAAAAATAGAACCGTGAATCGAGTTATAATCATAACGCGCTCCCAGCAAAACCTGGCTTTTTGGCGAAAATGTAATTTCATCCTGAACAAAAATTCCCGGCAGCCAAGTACTTTCAGCATCTTTTGTTGCCGGAGTATTGTCGTCGTAATATGAATATCGGTTAGCAATTCCCGCAAGTAAATCATTACTGCCAATCTTTTTATCCCAAGTCAACTGCAGAAAACCAATTTTTTGATTGGCGATATAAGAAGTCGTTCCGTATCGGCTGTCTTGATAATGCACATTTCCGGAAAACGAAAGCATTAGTTTTTCTTCAAAAGGCAATTGGTAACTTCCTATTAATTCTGCCCTTTTGGTATAAATACTTTCACCGTATATTTCGTCTCCTCCTCTGTATTTTTTCTCCCAGCGAACGTCTCCACCCCAGCGATCTTCATACATTCCACGCGCTGCAATCGTGAAAAGGCGATTATTATTTCGCTGAAAACTCCACTTATTAAAAACCGAAATACGGTCAGAAAGCGTAACATCTGTAAAATTATCGTTGTCTTTATCAACGACCATATCATAATTGAAATAATTAATACCTAAAAGAGAAGTCGCTTTTTTACCGACATTAAACTTCATTCCCAAATCAAGATTGTTTTCAAAATAAGTAGTTGTGAAATAATCCGCAGAAAACATTGGGGCATTTGTTGGGTTTTTAGTTATAATGTTAATCAAACCCCCAACAGCCTCACTTCCGTAAAGAGACGAAGCCGGACCTTTTACGATTTCTATTCGTTCTACCAAAGAATTGGGAATTCCAGATAAACCATAAACTGTCGAAAGACTGCTTACAATTGGCATTCCGTCAATCAAAACTAAAGTATACGGACCTTCGAGACCATTAATATGAATATCGCCCGTATTACAAACTCCGCAATTCAACTGCGGCCGAACTCCGTTTATATTTTGAAGTGCATCATAAATACTTGGTGTTGGATTTTTTTTGAAGAAAACCGGAGAATAAACCTCAACGGGAACAGCACTTTCTAAACGTTTCACCGGTTTTAACGTTCCAGAAACTACTACTTCGTTAAGCTGGTTTTCGTTGTCTTCTAAATCAATATCAAGATTTAGGTTTTGTCCTTTTGTAATTGAAAATCTTTGGGTCACGGGTTTAAATCCGGTCGAAGCTGCTTGAATTTTTCCATCTTCAATAGTAACATTTTCAAAAACATAATAACCTAAACTGTCTGAAACTGTTTTTTGTTTTGTTCCTAATAACTGAACATTTGCGGCTTGTAATTTTTGTCCGTTGCCGGTTATAAAACCTGAGATTTTTGAGGTTTCCTGGGCAAAAGAAAAGTGTAAATTAAATAGTATCAATATCCAAATTGAATTTTTCATCGTGGTAAAATTAATTTTAGACAAAACTAAAAATTAAATTTGACAAATAATGATTTTAAATTTAGAAATTTATAACTCAATTCATGTCAATATGTTATATTTCTATTTTAACACATAGAAACATAGATTTTTTTTTGGACTGAATTAAGCGTTTCAAAAAAGCTAGCTTTCACACATAGCTATGTTTGTTAATGCAAGTGAAACGCCTTTTCAGAGCTATAAAAACTATGTCTCTATGTGTTTAAAAAATACATTCGTTAAAAATCCTCGTCAATAAGTTCTTTATTGATTACAGCTCCGGCGAAAGATCCTGTAGAAACTGCAATAGCCACAGATCGCATTTGAGTGGTGCAATCTCCGCTCGCATAAATGCCGGCAACGTTTGTTTTCTGCATAAAATCAACTTTTAGCAAACCTTGTTCATTTATATCGCAGCCTAAATCCGCCGGCAACGGGCAATGCTGTTCAAATGGCGGTCTTGCATAAATGGCTTTTACGGCAACTTTTTCCTGATTTTTGAAAATGATATTTTTGACATATCCTTCTTCGTGTTCGAAGGAATCTATTTCTTCCTCAAAAATTTGAACACCATGTTTCTTAAGTATTTCGGTTTGTTCTAAAGTCAAAGTTGATTTTCCGTTCGTGCATAATCTCAAATCTTTTGTCCAATTCGAAATCAGTTTAGCAAAATCAAATGCCATTTCACCATTTGCAATGATGGCTGTTTTTTCATTTTTAACTTCATAACCATGACAATACGGACAATGCAAAACCGAAATTCCCCAACAGTCTGCAAAGCCTTTAATCTCAGGAATCAGATCTTTAACTCCGGTTGCAAACAGGATTTTTCTTGAATTGAAAGTTTCACCAGACTCAGTTGAAACTTCAAATCCGCTTTCTTTCTTGACCGTTTTTACGGAAAGTCCGTTATAAAAATGAACCGTTTTATAGAGATCGACTTGTAATTTGGCTTTCGCCGAAATCACAGCGGGCTTTTCACCATCTTGGGTAATAAAATTATGCGAATGCGGCGTTTGCCGGTTACAAGGCAAACCGCTGTCTACAACCAAAACCTGACGCAGAGCGCGTCCTAAACTCATTGCTGCAGATAATCCACTGTAGCTTCCGCCAATGATGATAACATCATATGTATAATTGTCTTTCATAATTTAAATATTTAAGATGTTCTTGATATCGGAAAAAGATCCTTTTTTGGAAACAAACCTTCATGATAATCTATAATTTCATCTTCTGTACAAAGGCATTTTTTAAGCTCGTTGAGAATTTCAGTTTCTTTTATTTTTTGACCAATGAAAACAAGCTCATTCAATCTGTCTCCAAAATTAGCTGTCCAGCGTTCTTCTATAATATCCTGAAATTCAACGAAATTGTTAAATGTCATTCGTTCACTTAACGGCATACTCGCCCACCAGACCCCTGCTCCTTCAGCTTTTATAGATCCGCCCGCCTGACTCCAATTAATAGCCTGCTCCGGTCGGGATGCCATCCACAATAATCCTTTACTTCTAATGATGTCAGCCGGAAAATCTGAAGTAATAAAATTCCATAATCGATTGGGATGAAAAGGCCTCGGATCTCTAAATACAAAAGAATTTATTCCATATTCCTCTGTTTCCGGCGTATGAATTCCTTCTAATTCCCTAATCCATCCTGCTGAATTTTCGGCTTCTTCATAATTGAATAATCCTGTATTTATAATTTCATTCGGATTTACTTTTCCAAAAACCGAAGTGATTATTTTCGCCACAGGATTCAACTTCTGAATCGAGGCTTTAAGCATTTTTAATGATTCTGAATCGATAAGATCTGTTTTATTCAAAATAATAACATTAGCAAATTCTACCTGATCGACCAAAAGATTGACTATGGTGCGAGTATCGTTTTCAATCTCTGATAAATTTTGTTCCTGCAAAGTTTTAGCCGAACCAAAATCCTTAAAAAAGTTGAAACTATCTACAACAGTAACCATGGTATCGATGTAACTAAACTTAGACAAATCAATATTTTCATCCTCATTTACAAACGAAAAAGTTTGAGCTACGGGAATGGGCTCACTAATTCCTGTGCTTTCAATAAGCAAATAATCAAATCTGTTTTCCTTTGCTAATCTTTCAACCTCAACCATTAAATCTTCGCGCAAAGTACAGCAGATACAGCCATTTGTCATTTCAACTAATTTCTCTTCGGTTCGTGACAAAGCATTTTGATTTTTCACAAGTTGTGCATCAATATTAACTTCACTCATGTCATTAACGATTAGGGCAACTTTTAATCCTTCTTTATTATGAAGAATATGATTGAGAAGCGTGGTTTTTCCTGCTCCAAGAAATCCGCTTAATACTGTAACAGGCAGTTTTTTCATTTGTGTATGCTTTTATGATTTATATAATTAGTCAAATGCGCGATGATCATTCCGATTCCTCCAAAATAAATCAGGTCCAGATGAATCTCTAAGAAGATTTCAGTCAAAATACTAATCCAGATTAAACTCATTGAAACAATCAAAATTGACGAAACCAAAAGACTTGATTTTTTCGTAATTTTGAGAATTGCAAATAAGCCTATCGAAGCAAATACTAAATCGATAATTGGATTGTGACTTATGCCCAAAGGAAGGATTGTTAAAAGTGGAAAAATCAGACAATGAACCAGGCAGATCGTCGCGCTCGAAATTCCTAAAATATCGTAAAAGGATGAGGTTGTTTTCTTCATTTCTTGTACATTTGCTTAATGCAATTTTGTTGCAAATATACACATAAAAATCAATTGCAACATTGTTGCGTTAAATTTTTTAATTCAGAATAAAATGAAAGCTACACGTAAAACTACAGCAAAGACAGCCGTTTTAGAGGTTTTTGAGAAATCTAAAATAGCACTGTCCCACACCGAAATTCAAAAACAATTGAACGATGTCTGCGACCGCGTTACCATTTATAGAATTTTGGATCGTTTGGTTAACGACGATATCATTCATAAAATTTCGAATCTTGACGGCACGGTAAAATATGCAAAATGCAATCATTCGCATCAAAGAGTACACATTCATAATCATGCCCATTTTAGCTGCGAGAACTGTCATGAAATTACTTGTCTCGAAACTGTAAAGCCAAGTTATATTATGCCTCATAATTATAAAGTAAACGAAATAAACTTCACTCTTTCGGGATTATGTCCAAAATGTTTGAATTCTAACATTTAAGTTTTAGACAAGTCTAAAAATATTGTTGAGCGAATATAATTTTTCTATATATTTGGTAAATCAATATACTAGAAATGACCAAATCATTAGAAGAAGTTAACCAATCGGTTGCTACAGAACATAAAAAAACAGGTTTCAGGAAAATATTAGCCTTTTTAGGCCCGGCATATTTAGTAAGCGTTGGTTATATGGATCCCGGAAACTGGGCCACAGATATTGCCGGCGGAAGCCAGTTTGGCTATACTTTAGTCTGGGTTTTGTTGATGAGTAACTTAATGGCTTTACTTTTACAGAGTTTAAGTGCAAGACTTGGAATTGTAACACAGCGTGATTTAGCGCAGGCTTCCAGAGAAACCTACTCAAAATACATTAACTACATTTTATATTTTCTGGCCGAAATTGCGATTGCAGCCTGCGATTTGGCAGAAGTTCTCGGAATGGCGATTGGAATTAATCTTTTATTTGGAATTCCACTTTTTGAAGGTGTTTTGATTACCGTTTTAGATACTTTCCTTTTACTCTTCTTAATCAATAAAGGAATCCGTAAAATGGAAGCTTTTATTATTGTTTTGGTCGCCATTATTGGATTTTCTTTCATTTTCGAAATGATTTTTGCAGAACCTGAAGTTCCAAAAATCCTTGCGGGACTTATTCCTTCTATTCCAAATTCGGCTGCTTTATATATCGCCATCGGAATTATTGGGGCAACTGTAATGCCTCATAACCTTTACTTACACTCTTCTTTAGTTCAAACCAGAAAATTCGATAGAAGTCCAGCCGGAATCAAACAAGCTTTAAAATACAATTTTATAGATTCGACAATTGCTTTGAATTTGGCTTTCTTCGTAAATGCTGCCATTTTAATCCTTGCCGCTGCAACTTTTCACAAAAATGGAATGTTTGAAGTCGCCGAGATTCAGGATGCGCATAAATTTCTCGAACCTTTACTAGGAACAAAATGGGCACCAATATTATTTGCTGTTGCGTTGATCGCTGCGGGACAAAGTTCGACTGTAACCGGAACGCTTGCCGGGCAAATTGTGATGGAAGGTTATTTACACTTGCGTATTCAGCCTTGGGTTCGCCGAATCATAACGCGTTTAATTGCCATTGTTCCCGCTTTAATCGTTATTTGGATTTATGGCGAAAGTGTAACGGGAAAACTTTTAATTCTAAGTCAGGTGATTTTGAGCTTACAATTAGGATTTGCGATTATTCCGCTGATTCATTTTGTGAGCGATAAATCAAAAATGAATGGTTTTCATATTTCAAGAACTACTCAGGTTGTTTCCTGGATAATTGCTGCGATTATTGTTTCATTAAATGCAAAATTGGTTTATGATGAAATTACATCTTGGCTTGCAAGTTCAAATCATCCAATAGTTTTATGGCTTACCGTTGTACCGCTTGCTTTTGCTTTTTTAGGTTTACTGCTTTATATTGTTTTTAAGCCTTTTATTGCTAAAGCCAAATCAAAAACTATAAACCATTCGCCCCATAACCTGAAACTTCATTTCTCTCAAAAGAAAACTCAGGAAGTAAAAAACATTGCTGTTTCTGTTGATTTTTCTCATGCGGATGAAGCTGCACTTAATCATGCTTTCGAATTAGGCGGAATGGATGCAAAATACACTCTTATACATGTTGTTGAAACAGTTGGTGCCTTAATGTATGGAATTCACATTCATGATCACGAAACTACAATTGATGAAAAACTATTGTTAGAGTATAAAAAAATGCTTTCGGAAAAAGGATTTAACATTGAAACAGAGCTTGGTTTTGGAAAACCAAACAAAATAATTCCGGAAATCATCAACAGCGGTATTTTCGATATTTTGGTAATGGGAACCCACGGCCACACTGGATTAAAAGATATTCTTTTTGGCACAACGGTAGATAAATTGAGACATAAAATTTCAATACCTTTGTTGATTGTTAAATAAAGGGACTAAGGTTCTGAGATGCTAAGTTGCTAAGGTTTTTCTTTAAATCCTTAACTTAGAACCTCAGAACCTTAGAACCTCAGAACCTAAAAAAGAATGACCTTTTCAGAAGAAAATTATCTAAAATCTATATATCACTTAACTGCGGCTTTAGAAACTGAAGTGAGCACGAATGCCATTGCGGAAATCATGGAGACAAAAGCTTCTTCTGTAACGGATATGCTTAAAAAGCTAGCTGATAAAGATTTAGTAAATTATAAAAAATACCAAGGTGTTTCGTTAACCGAAAACGGAAAACTGGCCGCTAAAATGATTGTTAGAAAACATCGTTTATGGGAAGTTTTTCTGGTAGAGAAATTAAATTTCAGCTGGGATGAAGTTCACGATATTGCAGAACAATTGGAACACATTAAATCGGAACAATTGATTAACCGTTTGGATGATTTTTTGGGAAATCCTACTGAAGACCCGCATGGCGACCCGATTCCGGATGCTAACGGCCGAATTATTAAAATTGAGAAACAACTGCTTTCTGAATTATCAGAAAATCAAACCGGAGTTTGTGTGGGTGTAAAAGATACTTCTTCTGAGTTCCTTAAATATCTGGATAAACAAGGAATAGCTTTGGGTTCTAAAATTGAATTTCTTTCTAAAGAATCTTTCGATTTATCGGTAAAAATTAAGGTTGATGGGAAGGAATTGTCTATTTCTAATAAAATTGCTTCTAACTTGTTTGTGAAACTGGTTTAGCGAGTTATTTCACAGAGATACATGAAGAGGTTCTCAGTGTATTCACTCTATCAATGTTCTTTATCAGTTTGTGAAACCCATTTTCCTGCTGTATCAACATTTTGTCTCAACAATAAATTTAACTGACCAACATGATGCTGTACATGTCTCATGTTGTATAAAATCATTTCAATTCTGTTATAATTCTTCTTCTTTGTGATGAATCTTTCTTTTGATGTTTCTTCATTTAATCCTTCAATTAAAAAGAAAACCTTTTTACGGGAATGCTCAAGATATTCAAGCAATTCTTCTTTTAGGTAGATTCTTTCCGGTAAAATTCCTTTTGGATCAAGTTCAGATAAAGAAAATGGCTTAGGTGGGGAAAAATTAGCTATGTCAACTGACGAGTAATAATCAAGCCAAAAAATAGTATGATAAACAGAATACCAAAAATCTTTTTTATTCCAAAAACTCTCAGGACACACTAAGATTGAACTTTCTAGCATGTCTATTACAGCTCCAAATTGTCTCCATAATATTTTCTTAAGTTCATCCATTGCATTTTATAGTTGAATTTTAAACAATCCCCTTCTCAATCATTTCCAGCATTACCGGTGAAGCATTTTTAAATGTCGGCGGCTGTTCGATAATACTTCCGGCGTTCTTTTTATTTACTTTGAAAGTAACATCGTTATCTGTAGTAAATAAAAGTGCAGTTAGAAACGGTTTTTTGATATAAGAACCTAAAACCAATAAAGCTTCATCTAAAGTATGAATGCTTTCGATTTCTTCTGTTTTATAACGTGAAGTTAAGGAAATTGAGAACGTATTATCTTCATTTAAAACTAAACGAAAATAGATGTTCTTAATCTCGGTATCGCCCATCGTTTTGGCCAAAGTCAGTTTTGCGAAAGTTCCAGTCTGGATGCTTTCTTTAACTCGTTCACAAAAAAGGGCAAATATAGGTTCGTACATTTTTTTAAGATTCTAAGGTTCTGAGATGCTGAGGTTCTAAGTTTTTAAAACCTTTGTCTTTTTAACCGCAAAGGTCGCAAAGATTTACGCAATCCCGATAGCTACCGGGAGCTAAGTTTTTAAATTTTCTTGAGTGCTTTGCGTAATTCCTTGGGAACTTTGCGGTTAAGAAAATTATTTCCCTGTAAATTCAGCTTTACGCTTTTCTAAAAATGCTGTAGTTCCTTCTTTAAAATCCTCTGTTCCAAAACATTTTCCAAATGATTTTATTTCGGTGTCGAATCCGTTTTTACCGTCTTCAAAATTAGCATTGATTGCTTTAATTGCTTTTGCAATCGCAAACGGAGCGTTTTTAATGATTTTTTGAGCGATTACGTTCGTAAAAGATAAAAGTTCTTCTTGCGGCACTACGTGATTTACTAAACCGTATCGTTTTGCTTCTTCTGCAGAAATCATCGCTGCAGTCATAATCATTTCCATTGCACGGCCTTTTCCAACTAATTGCGGTAAACGTTGTGTTCCTCCGTAGCCCGGAATCAATCCTAAAGTAACTTCTGGTAATCCCATTTTTGCATTGTCTGAAGCTATTCTAAAATGACATGCCATTGCCAGCTCTAATCCTCCGCCTAAAGCAAAACCATTAACGGCTGCAATAACTGGCTTTTTAAGATTTTGAACATAATCGAATAATAATTCTTGGCCTTCGGCTGCTAATTGCGCGCCTTCAACAACGGTATAATTTGCAAATTCCGAAATATCTGCTCCGGCTACAAAAGCTTTTTCTCCGCTTCCGGTTAAAATAATTACACGAACATCGTCACTTTCCCCTAATAATTTAATTGCATTACTTAAATCGCTAATTGTTGCTTTGTTTAAAGCATTTAGTTTTGTAGGTCTGTTTATTGTGATTGTAGCAATTTTTTCCTCAATAGAAATTAAGATATTTTCGTAGTTCATGACGCTGAATTTAAGAGTTTGTAATAGGTAAAGAAACCCTAAATGTGGTCCCTTTTCCGTAAGTTGATTCAAAGGTAATTGTTCCTTTGTAATTTTCTATAATGTTTTTGATAATTCCGAGTCCAAGTCCCATACCACTGGTTTTGGTGGTAAATTTTGGTTCGAAGATTCGGCCGATGTCTTGTTTTTGGATTCCGATTCCGTTGTCTTTTACGGCAATTTCAACATTGTTATTTCGCCTTTTTACCGTAACCACAATTGATTTTTGAAACTGACTTTCGGGAATGGCCTGCGTCGCATTTTTTACCAAATTGGTAATCACACGAATCAATTGCGTACGATCCATTTTCGAAATAATTTCTTCTTCATCACTTTCAAAAGAAATATATTCTTCGTTGAAAATATCCAACGCCAGTTCCACAACCTCAACTACATTTAAGGTTTCATTTTGCTGTGCCGGCATCGAAGCAAAGTTTGAAAATGCCGAAGCCACCGCTGTCATGGTATCAATCTGCTGAATTAAGGTTTCAGAGTAATCGTTCATTTTCTGCTTTACGTCAGGATCATTTGGATCAAACTTTCTCTGAAAACTCTGAACCGTTAATCGCATTGGCGTAAGCGGATTTTTAATTTCATGTGCAACCTGTTTTGCCATTTCGCGCCACGCTTCTTCACGTTCGCTTTGCGCTAATTTAATCGCACTGGTTTCCAGTTTATCAACCATTCCGTTATACGCTTTTATCAGGAAGTTGACTTCTTTGCTATTGGCTTCTAAAACAATTTTCTCATTTTTCTGATCTAAATTGGTTTCTTCCAAACGGTCAGAAATGGTTTTTAGGGATTTTGTGATATAGGTCGAAAGGAAATACGCCAAGGCAAAAGCCACAATTAACATAAAAGAGTAAACCTGACTTAAACGAATCAGGAAAGTATTCAACTCGTTATCGTAATAACCGTCATCTTCTAAATAAGGAAGATTTAAGATTCCGAGTGGTTTGAATTTTTCGTCTTTTATTAAACTGTATGATGATCTGTTTTTAACACCGTCGATGGTTTTAATATCTACAAAACGTTTTTCGATGGAAGAGCGAACCAGTTTCAAGATATATTCGGGAATTGGCGGCGCAATTTTATCAACGGCGAAAGATTCTTTTGAAGATTTCAACAGCTTTCCGTCAAGACTGTAAATATTAATTTCGATTTTATGAATCTGTGCTAATTCATGGATCTTATCTTTAAAGATTAAATCCAAATTTTGAGTTTTAAGCGGATAAGTAGTTGTAGAAAGCACATAATTGATGTGTTCTTTTACCGCATTTTCTTTTCGTTCTAAACGTTCTTGATGATATTCTTTGGCCTCGGTTTTAAATTGAATAATAGAAATCGAAGCCAATAAAAAAGATGCTACAACAATCAATACAATCATCGACAGGAAAATCCTGGTACGAAGAGATAGCATTGTCATTTTAATGTTTAGCATGTTCTATTTGTTTTGTTTGTTTCAGGTTTCAAGTTTCAGGTTAAGTTGCGATTGGCAACTTGAAACTTGAAACCTGAAACTAAAAAAACTATCTTTCGCCACGAATTTCACGAATTTACACTAATTCTTTTTTTTTGCCACAGATTAAAAGGATTTAAATGATTTTTTTTAAGAGTAATCTATAAATCCTAATAATCCTTTTAATCTGTGGCAAAAAATTACAAAAATAAATTCGTGCTAATTTGTGTAATTCGTGGCAAACTCTCTTTATTTTTTTTCTCGGATTCGTTTATAGAAACGAAATCCCAGCATTATTAAAACGGAGAATAAAATGATTCCGATTACGCCGAAAATCCAGTTGATGGCACTTTTTAAAACTACTAAAAAGACAACGGCAAATAGAATAATTGTTGCGCCTTCATTCCATAAACGCATAAAATTATTGGAATATTTTACCTCATCGTTTTGCAATTGCTTGAAAATTTGATGACATTTTCCGTGATATAAATATAAAAGAAAAACGAAACATAATTTTACGTGCATCCAAGGCATTTTGAGCCAGGCATTTCCCAGATCTGTAAAAAACAGCATCCAAAAAGCAAAAATACTTGCCAAAACCGCCGACGGCCATGTAATAATGTACCACAAACGGTAGGCCATAATTTTGTATTGTGCCTGCAAAATTTCTTTTTCGGGAGATGGTTTTTCATTGGCTTCGATTTGGTAAACAAACAAACGCACAATATAAAACAAACCCGCAAACCAAGTGATTACAAATATAAGATGCAGTGATTTTAGATAATTGTAATATTCCATTATTATTTGTTTAAAGTTTCAGGTTTAAAGTTTCAAGTTATCAACTTTGAGAAAAACTTTAAACTTTAAACCTGAAACAAATATTATTTAGCCCAATCGTTAATCCAGTTACTAACCGTTTGACACCATTCGTCGTCGTCATTCAAACATGGAATTGCAAGAAACTCTTCGCCTCCATTTTTCTCAAAATCTTCTTTGGCGCGCATGGCGATTTCTTCTAAAGTCTCTAAACAATCCGAAACGAAAGCTGGTGTTACAACAGCTAATTTCTTGATTCCTTTTGCCGGCATGTTATCAATTTCGACATCTGTATACGGTTCTAACCATTTATCACCTGCTAAACGCGATTGAAATGTCAGACTGTATTTATCTGTAGGAAGGCCAAGTAATTTAACAACTTGTCTTGTTGTTTCGTAACATTGATGACGATAACAGAAATCGTGCGCCGGAGATGGCGTGTTACAACAAGAACCGTCAATTTTGCAATGTGATTTAGTAACGTCGGTTTTGCGAATGTGACGCTCAGGAATTCCGTGATAAGAAAACAATAAGTGATCATATTCAAAACCAACTAAATGTTTTTGAATTGAATCTGCTAAATTCTTGATGTAATCCGGTTTATTGTAAAATGCCGGAACATCTGTAAAAGTCATGTGCGGGAATTTCTTTTTACGAATTTCTTCAGCTTTTACTAAAATAGTCAAAGTCGAAGCCATTGCATATTGTGGATATAAAGGAAAAAGCATTACATCTGTAACTCCTTTATCACTCAATTCCTGAAGTCCTTTTTCGATGGTCATACTTCCATAACGCATTGCTAAAGAAACTGGAACGTTTACAAGAGGCTGAACCTTTTTTTGCATTCTTTCTGACAGCACAACTAATGGAGAACCTTCTTCCCACCAAATTTTTGCGTAAGCGTGCGCTGATTCTTCTGGTCTTTTTCTTAAAATAATACCGCGAACTAATAATGCTCTCAATAAGTACGGAACGTCGATCACGTATTTATCCATTAAAAATTCATCTAAATATGGTTTTACATCTTTTGTTGTTGGACTATCGGGAGATCCTAGATTTACTAATAATACGCCTTTCATTATTTTTTTGCTTTAGGCTTTAAGCTCTGGGCTTTAAGCTTTTTATTTGTTTTTTTAAATTTCGTCAAAAGTAGAACTTGCTGCTTTTTAGAAATATGATAATTATTACTTTTTAATTATGTCTTTATTTATAAAATTGATGCTTTCGCTTTCTTTATCTTTTTTACTTTCTTTGGTCAAGCATTCAATTTCTCCATTCATTATATCTACTAGGGCAGTCTTATCTTTTGCAAAAGAAATTTTCAGTTTTCCTGATCTTACAAAAACAGAATGAATCTTATCTTTTCTTTTTCCACATTCTTTTACAACATCTGCCTTCCATTTAATGCTATTGTTTTGAATTGCTATTAAAGTTTGATTCTTTTTATCTATATAAAAAGTAATTCCTCCAACATATTCAATACCATCTAATTTTAGTAAATCAGTATAGTCAATTTTAGAATTATTCTGAGCAATACCTTTGAAAACCAAAGAAAAAAGAGCTAAAAAGAAAACGCATTTTTTCATTCAGTTAAACATTGGCATTAATAGACATTAAATATTTTTTTGGAGTCGTGGCAAACTTTTTCTTGAATGCTGCTATAAAGTGACTTCCGGTGCTGTAACCAATTTTAAGTCCAACTTCGTTTACGTTATAAGAACCGCTGTCCAAAAGTTTTCGAGCGAAATCCATTTTGTAATCAAATAGAAAACCATAAACCGTGTCGCCGTAAATTTGTTTGAAACCCATTTTGAGTTTCTTTAAATTCAAACCAATTTCATCTGCCAGTTCTTGCAATCCCGGAGGTTCAGCCATATTGGCGATGATAATTTCTTTGGCTTTTCTGATTTTTAGAACGTTGTCTTCATCAATCAAAAACGGACATTGTTCTGCATTTGGATCTTCGGTTCGGTTAAAATACAAGCTCAATAATTCGTATCCTTTTCCTTTATAATAAAGGTTTTTTATGGACGGATGAAGGTTGTAATGAAACAGCTGACTTAACACAATAGCCATCGACGGACTAATATTTCCTTCGTTATAATACTTTTTGTCCTTATTATCAGGACTTAAAAAAGTAATATAATCGGCTTCTGCAGAAAACAAAGCGTGAAATTTTTTAATGGAAACAATTACCGAAATCACCCACGAGTTTGGGGCCAATTCTAAATTAAGAGGCAATTCTTTCTGCGGATTGTATAAAAGCAGCGATTTTTCTTCTTTCAATTCTAAAGCATAATTGCCCTGATTGAACAAAAATTTAGCATTGCCTTTTATCCCGAAGTGAAACTGTATCAGGCCTGTACCTATTTCGTGCTGTGCATAAAAAGGCTCCGGACCATCGTTTTGAAAACGGATCAGCGTAAAGTCGTCTTCAATTTTTATAACTTCTTGAGAACTCATAGCGATATTTTTTTGAAACTAAAATCAAAAGAAAAGCAAAATGTTATTTAGAATGACTCTAAACAAATCATTTCAAACAAGTTGATTTTGCTACAAAAGTACTTCTTTTTGAATAAAATGAGACGTTTAGAATCAAAAAATCATGTAGCGATACAAAAAGCACTTTTAGCGTTACTTTTATAAACAGTATAGTAATAATTTTGTTGCACTTTTATGAAAGTGAATTTATGGAAAACAATAATGTACCAAAACACCTTTATTTTTATTCAGTTGGTCTGAGTTATAAAAAAGCTGATGCAGAGGTCAGAGGTCAGTTTAGTTTGGATGCCGTTGCGAAGACTCGCTTATTGGAACAAGCTAAAAACGATGGAATAGAAAGTTTACTAGTTACTTCAACCTGCAACAGAACCGAAATCTACGGTTTTGCAGAACATCCATTTCAATTAATCAAACTTATCTGCGACAACAGCAATGGTTCTGTTGATGCATTTCAAAAAGTAGGTTTCGTTTACAAAAATCAAGAAGCAATTAATCATTTGTTTCGCGTAGGAACTGGTTTAGATAGTCAGATCTTGGGCGATTTTGAAATTATATCTCAAATTAAAACCAGTTTTGCTCATTCAAAATCAATGGGATTGGCCAATACTTTTATGGAAAGATTGGTAAATGCAGTAATTCAGGCAAGTAAAAGAATTAAAAACGAAACGGAAATCAGCTCTGGTGCTACTTCGGTTTCTTTTGCATCGGTACAATACATTCTTAAAAATGTTGAAGATATCAGCAACAAAAATATTCTACTTTTTGGAACTGGAAAAATTGGAAGGAATACTTGTGAGAATTTAGTAAAACATACTAAAAACGAACACATTACTTTAATCAACAGAACTAAAGACAAAGCTGAGAAACTGGCTGGAAAACTAAATCTGATTGTTAAAGATTATTCTGAATTACACTTAGAACTTCAAAATGCCGATGTTGTGGTTGTAGCAACCGGCGCACAAAACCCAACAGTTGACAAAGCGATTTTAAATCTTAAAAAGCCTTTATTGATTTTGGACTTGTCGATTCCGAAAAACGTTCACGAAAATGTAGAGGAATTAGAAGGTGTAACTTTAATTCACATGGATTATTTGTCTCAATTGACAGATGAAACATTGGAAAACAGAAAATTACACATTCCGGCTGCAGAAGCAATTATCGAAGAAATCAAAGAAGAATTCGTTATCTGGATGAAAGGTCGAAAATTTGCGCCAACGATTAATGCTTTAAAAGAAAAACTAAACGCGATTAAAGTTTCGGAATTAGATTTTCAAAGTAAAAAAATTGCTGATTTTAATGAAGCACAAGCCGAAATCATCAGCAACAGAATCATACAAAAAATCACTACTCATTTCGCAAATCATTTAAAAGACGACGATACCATGGTTGATGAAAGCATCGAATGGATCGAGAAAGTCTTCAAAATAAAAGCATCTTAAATAAATTTTAAACCATTTAAGTTATATAAGTTCATTTAATAAAAACAGCCGTTTTACCCAAACTGCTTAAACTTACTTATATAACTTATATGGTTCAAAAAACTAAACATGGCTGAAAAAACAATCAGAATTGGAACACGCGATAGCGAATTAGCACTTTGGCAGGCACATACTGTCGAGAAAAAACTAAATGATTTAGGTTATAAAACTTCAATTGTTGCCGTTAAATCTCAAGGTGATATTATTTTGGATAAACCGCTTTACGAACTCGGTATTACCGGAATTTTTACTAAAACGCTGGACATCGCCATGATCAATGGTGATATTGATATTGCGGTGCATTCTATGAAAGATGTTCCAACAGCTTTACCAAAAGGAATTGTTCAGGCTGCTGTTTTACCAAGAGCGAATGTTCTGGATATTTTAGTTCATAAAGGAAATCCTGATTTTGATAATAAACCAAGTACTATTGCAACCGGAAGTTTACGTCGTCAGGCGCAATGGTTTAACAAATACCCAAATCATACTGTAGTTGATTTACGCGGAAACGTAAATACTCGTATGCAAAAACTAAAAGACAATGATTGGGACGGAGCTGTTTTTGCAGCAGCAGGTTTAGAACGAATTAACCTAAAACCTGAAAACTACATTAATTTAGACTGGATGATTCCCGCGCCGGCACAAGGAGCAATGCTTGTTGTGGCAATGGAAAATGACAATTATACGCTTGATGCGCTTTCACAGTTAAATGATATCGAAACTGAAATTTGTACGTATATCGAGCGTCAGTTTTTAAGAACACTGGAAGGCGGTTGTACCGCGCCAATTGGAGCTTTGGTAACTTATAATGAAGACGAAGATACTTTGCATTTTCAAGGCGTTTTACTTTCTATTGATGGAAAACAAAAATTAGAAATCAATAAAACTGTTGATATTTCAGAATGGAAAAAGTTAGGTTTTCACTCTGCACAGGAGATTTTAAACAATGGCGGAACAGAATTAATGCAGAAGATTAAAGAATCCCTGAAAAAATAATGGCAAAAGCAACTCAGATATTATCTACTAAAATATTATCTCCTCTTCAAAAACAAGAGTTGACAAAAGCTGGCATCGAAGTAATCGAAGCCGATTTTATCAAAACCGAAAACAAACCTTTCGAACTTAAAAACCTCAACGAAAGTTTAATTTTTACAAGCCAAAATGCTGTTCACAGTGTTTTATCAAATCCAAAATCGGAAGAGCTTAAAAGCAAAAACGTGTATTGTGTTGGCTTAAAAACAAAAATCCTTTTATCAGAAAACGGATTCAATGTTGTGGCTTATACGGGTTATGCTTCAGATTTAGCAGAAATTATCACTTTGATTTACCGTAATGAAAGCTATACTTTTTTCAGCGGAAACCTTAGAAGAGAGACTTTACCAAGCGCTTTAAAAGAAGCCGGAATAAAATTGAACGAAATTCAGGTTTATGAAACATCATTACAGCCTCAAAAAATAAAATCTCCAGTTGACGCCATTTTATTTTTTAGTCCGTCTGGTGTTGAGAGTTATTTAAAAGATAATTCGATTAAAAAAGAAACTTGTTTCTGCATTGGTGAAACTACAGCAGAAACCTTACATAAAATTACCAAAAATATCATCATTGCAGATCAGCCAACGATTGAAGACGTACTTGAAGATGTTTTACAAGAATATAAATAAAAACCTTTGCAACTTTGTCACTTTGTGACTTTGAACCTAAAATAAAAAACAAATGTTAAAAAACGACCTATTTTTAAAAGCATTAAAAGGAGAAACTGTTCAACGTCCGCCAGTATGGATGATGCGTCAAGCCGGAAGATATTTACCGGAATTTATCGAATTGCGTGATAAATACGATTTCTTCACACGTTGTCAGACTCCGGAATTAGCTGCAGAAATTACAGTTCAGCCAATTCGCAGAATTGCTCCGGATGCTGCTATTTTATTCTCGGATATTTTAGTTGTGCCACAGGCAATGGGAATCGAAGTTTTAATGAAAGAAAATATTGGTCCGTTTGTTCCAAATCCGATTCGTTCTATGGCAGATGTTCATAGAGTTTACGTTCCGGATATTCAGGAAAGCCTTGGTTATGTAATGGATGCCATTAAATTAACTAAAGAAATGCTGAATGACGAAGTGCCGTTAATTGGTTTCGCTGGTTCGCCTTGGACAATTTTATGTTATGCTGTTGAAGGAAGAGGATCTAAAAGTTTTGATATGGCAAAAGGATTCTGTTTTTCAAATCCGGCTGCAGCACATACTTTATTACAAAAAATCACAGACACTACAATTTTATACTTAAAAGAAAAAGTAAAAGCTGGAGTTAATGCCGTTCAGATTTTTGATTCTTGGGGAGGAATGCTTTCTCCAGTTGATTATCAGGAATTTTCATGGAAATATATCAACCAAATCGTTGAAGCTTTAGCAGATGTTGCACCGGTTATTGTTTTCGGAAAAGGATGCTGGTTCGCTCTTGGCGAAATGGGTAAAAGCCGTGCTTCTGCACTTGGTGTAGACTGGACTTGTTCGGCTAGAAATGCTCGTTACTTGTCTGGTGGAAACATTACTTTACAAGGGAATTTTGATCCTTCAAGATTGCTATCTCCAATTCCGACTATTAAAAAAATGGTTCATGAAATGATTGATGAGTTCGGAAAAGATAAATATATCGTAAATTTAGGTCACGGAATTTTACCAAATATCCCTGTTGATCATGCAAAAGCGTTTATTGACGCGGTTAAGGAATACGGGAATTAGTGTTCAGTATACAGCTTTTAGTATTCAGTTTCTACACTAGATAAAACTATATAAAGTTCCGGAGGAACGATTCATATTGTAGCCCCGGATTGAAATCCGGGGTTTGCAAATAATATCAAATCATTCAGATTTAGAAAACACAAACATGTTAAACAAAGGTTTAAGAGACGAAGAAAAAATCAGAATTGATAACGTCCTCAAGACGTTACGAACACTCATTTTTGTACCTTATCCTTTGAGTCATTTACAAAAATCAGATATCGAAAATCAATTAAAAGAGTTTGGACTAAATATTCAAACATTAATCGATTACTCCAATGAAGAATTAATCACCTTATTAACCCGTCTTCATTTTGACTGGGAACAATTAGAACAATTTGGTGATATTTTAATAGAATTCTCAAAAGAAGAAAACTATAACTTTAAAGATAAAGTTTTGTCTCTTTATCAATATATCCAACAGGAAAGCAAAGTTTTTTCATTTGGAATAAATGCTAAAATTGCTTCTCTAAAAAACAAATAAAGATGAGTTTTACAGATTGGAAAATAGACCGAATTGAAAACATTCTTCCTGAAGAGTTCTATAAACTAATTGACAAGAATAAAAATCACATTGGACAAACCTTCCCTGTAACTCTGGCTAATTCTGATTCTCTTGAAAAAACACAGGATTTTATATCTGTCAGCTTGGATAAAGAGAAAAATAATGAGGGATACTATTTCTATGCGCGAGATATAAAAACTAATAATCTGATTGGTTATTTATGTATAAAGAGCATTGATCTTCGTATTTCAAAATGTGAACTAGGATATTTTATTGATGAAGATTTTCAAGGAAAAGGAATCACATCCAAAATGGTTTCTGATGCACTTGAATTTTGTTTTAACGAATTGATGATGAACAAAGTTTTTATTTGTACTTCTGAAATCAATCTGGCAAGTCAGCGAATTGCATTGAAACACAATTTTAAACAAGAAGGAATTTTAAGGGACGAGTTTAGAAACGGGAATGGCGAATTGCAAAACACGGTTTATTTCGGATTACTTAAATCAGAATACAAATTA
This sequence comes from Flavobacterium sp. 2755, assembly GCF_031455715.1. Taxonomy (NCBI): domain Bacteria; kingdom Pseudomonadati; phylum Bacteroidota; class Flavobacteriia; order Flavobacteriales; family Flavobacteriaceae; genus Flavobacterium; species Flavobacterium sp. 2755. The sequence goes on along the minus strand of NZ_JAVDTG010000011.1, from coordinate 35,947 downwards.
CAATGAAAGATAAATTTTACGCATACATACAACAATTACAAGATCAAATCTGCGCAGGATTAGAAGCTGTTGACGGAACTGCAAAATTCCGTGAAGATCTTTGGAAACGTCCTGAAGGCGGTGGAGGAAGAACACGTGTTATTGAAAACGGTGCTGTTTTTGAAAAAGGCGGTGTAAACATTTCTGCTGTTCACGGAAAACTTCCTGAAACCATGCAAAAGATGTTTGGTGTTGGCGAAGCTGATTTTTTTGCCTGTGGATTGAGTTTGGTTATTCATCCCCAAAACCCGATGACGCCAACGGTACATGCTAATTGGCGTTATTTTGAAATGTATGATGAATCTGGAAATGTTATTGAACAATGGTTTGGGGGCGGACAAGATTTAACACCATATTATTTGTTTGAAGAAGATGCAAAACACTTTCATCAAACTTGTAAAACGGCTTGCGATAAACACAATCCGGAGTTTTATCCGAAATATAAAAAACAATGCGATTCTTATTTTTGGAATGCACACCGAAATGAAGCCCGCGGAATTGGCGGTTTATTCTTTGATTATTGCAAAGCAAATGAGCAAATGTCAATGGAAAACTGGTTCAATTTTGTAACCGAAGTCGGCAATAGTTTCCTTGAAGCTTATGTGCCAATTGTAGAAAGAAGAAAAAACTTAGCATATACTCCGGAAAATAAAACCTGGCAGGAAATCCGTCGAGGCCGTTATGTTGAGTTCAATTTAGTTCATGATAAAGGAACTTTGTTCGGCTTAAAAACAAACGGACGAATTGAAAGTATCTTGATGAGTCTTCCTCCGCATGTGCAATGGGTTTATGATCATCATGCAGAAGCCGGAAGCGAGGAAGAAAAATTAGTAGATGTTTTAGAAAATCAGAGAGAATGGATCTAAAAATGATTTATATAACGTTTTTTGTCAGCGTTTTTGGGTGCTTTGCCCAGAATGATTCGCTGCGAAATCCGTATTTTAAATCATATAATGATAAAATTACCGCCAGTATTTATTATTTAGATACTTCGAATAGTTTTCAGATTGCTTCGGATGCTCAGGAACCCAAAACATTTCTTAATCTTATTCCGAATCGAAGAGAGCAAATTGGTTTTAATCTGAATTATAAGATCATTGATATTTCGGTTGGTTTTGCACCTAAATTTCTTTCCGGCAATAAAGGCGATTCTCATTCCAAGCATTTTAATTTTAATACCCGTTTTTACTATAAAAAATGGATGCAGTCGTTTACTTTCATCAATCAAAAAGGATTTTATGTTAGTGATGATAATGTAACGGCACAATTGCCCAAAATGCGGACTACGAAAATTGGCGGAACGACATCTTATGTTTTTAATGATAAGTTCTCTTTTAAAACATTGATAAGCCAAAATGAATGGCAGACTAAAAGTTCCGGAAGTTTTATCCCGACTTTCTCATTTTATTACACCAACATAGACTTAAATGCTCCCGACACAACGCCGGGTGATATCTATGTCTTTACATTGGCACCATCCTACTTCTATAATTTTGTAATTAGTGATCGCATTTTGATTGGTGCAGGAGTTGCTTTGGGTGCCGGAATTAATGATATTGACGGAGATACCTCAGCTTTATATCAGGCAGATTTAAATTTAAAACTGGCTTATAATAATGACCGTTTCTTTGGTTATGCAAGCCTTAATTCGATAAGTTTTTCTCAGGATGATAAAGTCGACCCACGGCTTAATGATAATATTGCCACTTTAAAACTTTCTCTGGGTTATCGATTTGATCCTCCAAAAGAAGTGAAGAAGGTTTATGATAAAGTAAATGATAAAATAGGTTTGTAATGTTTAATCTAAAATAAGAAATTATGGAAAAGGTGAACGTAGAACAATTAAACCGCATGAATTCCGGAAAAGGATTTATTGCAGCATTAGATCAAAGCGGCGGCAGCACGCCAAAAGCATTATCGCAATATGGCGTTGAAGAAAGCAGTTACACAAATGATGAAGAAATGTACACTCTTGTACATGAAATGAGAACCAGGATTATTAAAAGTCCGACTTTTGACAGCCAATATATTTTAGGCGCTATTTTGTTTGAAAACACCATGGACCGCAAAATAGATGGAGAATGGACTGCTGATTATTTGTGGGACAAAAAAAATATAGTTCCTTTTCTAAAAGTTGACAAAGGACTTGCTGATCTTGCAAACGGAGTTCAGTTAATGAAACCGATTTCAAATCTGGATGAATTGTTGGATCGAGCTGTTGAACGAAATGTTTTTGGCACTAAAATGCGTTCTGTTATTAAAGAAGCCAATGCCGTTGGAATTCGTGAAATCGTGAAGCAGCAATTTGAAGTAGGGAAACAAATCTTTGCAAAAGGACTTATCCCAATTATAGAACCCGAAGTTGATATTTACAGCACAGACAAAGTAAAATCAGAAGAAATTCTAAAAGAAGAAATACAAAAACAGCTTAATGCATTAGACAAAGATGTAAAAGTGATGCTGAAATTATCTATTCCAACTGTGAATGACTTTTACAGTGAACTAATATCTGATCCGCATGTTGTGCGAGTTGTGGCTTTGTCCGGCGGATATGGTCAGGAAGAAGCCAATGAAAAGCTTTCGCAAAACCACGGATTGATTGCAAGTTTCTCCCGCGCATTATCTGAAGGACTTTTTGCCAATCAATCGGATGCTATTTTTAATACCAAATTAGAGAAGACAATTCAAGGAATTTATGAAGCTTCAATAACATAAGTAAGTCGAAAGTTTAAAGTCGTAAAGTCAAAAGTATTGACATTAATTAATAAAAATCAAAAAATAAGATTGCAGAAAAATCTAAAATCTGCATTCTAAAATCTAAAATTCAAAACAATGTTCCCATTACAAAGAAACCGTCGTTTAAGAACCAACGAATCAATTCGTTCTTTAGTTCGTGAAACTAGCTTAAGTCCACAAGATTTTATGCTTCCAATGTTTGTTGCCGAAGGAAAAGACATCAAATCCGCAATTCCTTCAATGCCTGGAATTTATCGTCATTCATTAGACAACACCATTAAAGAAGTAAAAGAAGCCTGGGATTTAGGAATAAAGGCGGTAAACATCTACGTAAAAGTAAGCGATAATTTAAAAGACAATAAAGGTACAGAAGCGTGGAATAAAGACGGTTTAATGCAGCAAACCATTCGTGCGATAAAAGATGCCGTTCCGGAAATGATTGTAATGCCAGATGTGGCTTTAGATCCGTATTCTATCTATGGTCATGACGGAATTATCGAAAACGGTCAATTAATTAACGATGCAACGGTTGATGCTTTAACCCGAATGAGTTTAAGCCATGCAGAAGCTGGAGCCGATTTCGTTGCGCCAAGCGACATGATGGATGGACGCGTTTTGGCAATAAGAAAAGCATTAGAAGAAAACGGACATCATAATGTTGGAATCATGAGTTACAGTGCAAAATATGCATCTGCATTTTACGGACCATTTCGTGATGCGTTAGATTCTGCTCCGGTTGATTCTCAAAATATCCCAAAAGATAAAAAGACCTATCAAATGGATTATGCAAACCGAATTGAAGGAATTCGTGAAGCTTTATTAGATGTTGAAGAAGGTGCAGATATTGTTATGGTAAAACCGGGAATTGCATATTTAGACATTGTTCGTGAGGTAAAAAATGCCGTTCATGTCCCAGTTGCAGTTTACCAAGTATCTGGTGAGTACGCTATGGTAAAGGCCGCAGCCGAAAGAGGATGGTTAGATCACGACAAAATCATGATAGAGCAACTTTATTGCATTAAGCGTGCAGGTGCGAGTATTATATCTACTTATTTTGCAAAAGAGGCTTCAATACTTTTAAATAAATAAAATGAAAAAAGTATTATTCTTATCTGCCGTTTTAGCATTTGCATCATGTAAAAAAGAAGTTTCAGAAAATACAGATCAAACCACAGAAGCATATTCTGAAGGAGAATCGGCGAAAGCCAAAACACCTGAAGCTTTAGGAAAAGAAATTTTTGAAGGAAGAGGAAATTGTACTTCATGCCATCAGCCGGATCAAAAAGTTATTGGACCGAGCATTAAGGAAATTGCCAAAATCTACAAAGATAAAAAAGGTGATATCCCTACTTTCTTAAAAGGGAATGCAGATCCAATTGTTGATCCGAGTCAGTTTTCGGTAATGCAGACTAATTTTCCTGTGACAAAAGCAATGTCTGATGAAGAGTTAAAAGCAATTGAAACTTACATCAACAGTCATTTGCAATAATTGATTTACTATAAAACAAAAAAACGGCGCTGATTTCAGCGCCGTTTTCTATTTATGAGATTACCAAATTTTTACTCGTTTCTCTGGGCTTACAAACATTTTGTCTCCATTTTTAATACCGAAAGCTTCATAAAAAGCATCAACATTTTGAATTGGAACATAAGCTCTGTACATTCCCGGCGAATGCGGATCTGTTTTTACTTGGTTTTTAATCGCTTCGTCTCTAGACTTGGTTCTCCAAACGGTTGCCCAAGAAATAAAGAAACGCTGCTCTGGAGTAAATCCGTCAATTAATCCCGGATTTCCATGTGCTTTCAAATACAATTGCAAACCATCATAAGCCGCGTTGATTCCGCCTAAGTCTCCAATATTTTCACCTAAAGTAAATTTACCGTCCACATGAATTCCCGGTAACGGCTCTAAAGCGCTGTATTGATCTGCCAATTCAGAACCTAATTTTGTAAATTGTTCTAAATCCTGTGGCGTCCACCAGTCAACTAGATTTCCTTCTGCATTGTAACGTGCACCAGAATCGTCAAACCCGTGTGAAATTTCGTGACCAATAACCGCTCCAATTCCACCATAATTTACAGCTTCGTCTGCTTGGTAATTGTAAAAAGGCGGTTGCAAGATGGCAGCTGGGAAAACAATTTCATTATAAGATGGATTGTAATACGCATTTACGGTTTGCGGAGACATTCCCCACTCTGTTTTATCAACCGGTTTGTTCAATTTCGCAATCCCTTTTTTGAAATTCCATATTGACAAACTTTTTGAATTCTCAAAATAACTTCCGCCTTCGGCAACATTTTTAATTTGAAGTGCCGAATAATCTTTCCATTTATCAGGATAACCAACTTTTATGGTTATTTTGTTTAGTTTTTCAATAGCTTTTGCCTTTGTATCTTTAGACATCCATGTTAAATTGTTAATACGGTTTTGGTAAGCCGTAATAACATTATGAATCATATCGACCGCTTTGGCTTTTGCTTCAGCAGGAAATACTTTTTCTACATACAATTTACCAAGTGCTTCACCAATACCGCGGTTTACAACCTGCAAAGCTTTCTCTTCTCTTGGCAATTGTTTTACAGCTCCTCTTAACGTTTTGCTGTAAAAATCAAAATTAGCCGTTTCAATATCAGTAGATAATTTTGTAGATGATGAATTTAATAAATCCCATTTTAGGTATTCTTTCCACTGTGCTACTTTATTTTCAGTAAATACAGTTTGTAAAGCTTTCATGTATTTTGGTTCAATAACCACTACAGTATCTAATTTCGCCAGACCAATTCCTGCAAAATAAGCATCCCATTTTATAGCCGGAGTTAATTTTTGAAGTTCTGCAACCGTCATTGGGTTGTATTGCAAACGGCTGTCTCTGCTTTCAACGCGGTCTAATCTTGGTTTTGACAATTCAGTTTCAAAAGCCAGAATTTCTTTAGCGCTTTGTTTTGCTTTCTCTGGAGTTTCTCCAATAAACTGAAGCATTCTCGCTACATGAAGTTCGTATTTAGCGCGTTTTTCTTTAGAATCTTTATCTTCAGAAGTGTAATAATCTTTATCAGGAAGTCCTAATTGGCTTACTGCAAGACTTACTGAATTTTTAGAACTGTTTTTTTCATCGGCTCCAATATAAATTCCGAAGAATCCAGAACCTCCTTCTGGTTCCATTTCAACCAAAAACTTTTGAAGATCTGCTACATTTTTAATGGCATCAATCTTTTCCAAATAGGATTTCAACGGATTAATTCCTGCTTTGTTTCTTCCAACAGTATCTAAAACAGTCAGGAATAAGTTAACAGCTTTTCCCTGATCAGTATCTGATTTATACTTTGGATTTTTTGATGCATCTTTTAAAATAGACATTACATCTTTGTCTGTCTTTTTAATCAATTCATTAAAACTTCCCCAAGTGGTACGATCGCTTGGAATTTCTGTCTGGCTTAACCAAGTTCCGTTTACATATTGGAAAAAATCCTGGCTCGGACTAATTTTGGTATTCATGTATGATACATTGATACCAGGTTCTTTCGCTGCAGTGGTTTGCGCTTCGATTGCTGTAAAAGAAAGCATTGCAGAAAAAGCACAAAACAAAGGTTTAGTAAGTTGTTTTTTCATTTATAAATGTGTTTCGAGTGTATACACAAACATATCGTTAAAATTTGTAACTCTATGTTAAAATTTATGCAATAATAATGTATAAGTTTCTTCTATAACATTTTAATGGAAACCATCGATTATTTTCATGAATTAAAACCTTGTTTTTCACTGTTTATTGAAATTGTTTTTGGAATATTTGCTTAAAGATTTAAAGTCAAAATGAGAGCAAAAATTCAGAATGCCGTTTCAGGAAAAATTGAAGCTATTGGTTTACCTATTATGGCTTTATGCTGGGTAAGTTTTTTTTGGGGAACAACGTGGTTAGCTTCAAAAGAAGGTGTTAAGCATATGCCGGCATTGCAATTGGCAACAATTCGCCAGTTTTTAGGCGGGCTGATTTATGTGGGATATTTTTTGCTGAAAAAAGAGCCTTGGCCAAAAGGAAAACAATGGCGTACGATTCTTGTTTTGAGTTTTTTAAATTTTGTTTGCAGCAACGGATTGAGTACCTGGGGCGTGAAATATATGACAAGCGGATTGGGCGCAATCATTAGTGCACTTTTCCCAATTTGGATTATTATCATTAATTTTTTTAATGGGGAACGAATTGCAAAAATGGCTTTGTTTGGAATTCTAATCAGCTTTGGGGGGATTTGTATTATTTTCATCGATTATATTGCCGACTTCTTAAGACCAGATTTTCAATTCGGAATTATTTTAATGACGGCTTCAACGATTACGTGGGCTTTTGGAATTTTGCACACCAAGAAAAAAGCAGCCAGTTTTAATCCGTATTTTAGTTTGGGACTGCAGATGTTGATTTCAAGTGTGTTCCTTTTTGGAATTACAGAAGCAACCGGAGTTAATATTCCGCTAAGAGAAATCCCTTCAGAATCCTGGTGGGCAATTGGTTATCTGGTAATTATTGGTTCTGTTTTAACTTTCATTGCTTTTATTTACACGCTGCAGCATCTTCCAACAGAAATCAGCAGTATTTATGTTTACATTAATCCTATTGTTGCAATGATTTTGGGGTCGATTATTTTTGGCGAAACGCTTACGCAGGCCATTGCCATTGGTTCGGCTGTAACTTTAACGGGATTGTATATGGTGAATAAATCTATCCGAAAACCTAAGAGTTAAGATGCTATATGAAATAGAACGCGGATGACACAGATTCGCTTTGCGAAAACGCAGATTTGCACGGATTTTTTATTTTTATTAGCTTGAAAAAATTGGCGATTTACTTTATAATCATTTGACTTCGCTTGAGATAAAAACATTGTGTTTAAACCTTTGAATTAATACTATTTATAAAAATCAGCATAAATCCGCGTTTTCGCAAAGCGAATCTGTGTCATCCGCGTGTCATTTCACAATCCTGTCGTAAAAAAGCTCTTTTGCATTGTAGATTCTCTGTTAAAAAGCATTAAAATTGTGACTTTTAAAATGCTCTTTTCGTATTTTTGCGCCAAATTATTTTTATGAAATCGCTTCTTTATAAATACCGCAAATTCTTCATTGTATTAATTGTATTTTCTGTAGTCACTATATCTTTATTTTATTCGGCTTTAAAGCCACAAAAAACACTTCCGATTTATAATCCAGCCGATGTAAATCCGGAATTGGTTGACAGCACAATTCAATACAAAAGCAAATATCATACGATTGCTGATTTTTCGTTCATCAACCAAAACGGAGATACAATTACTCAAAAGAATTACGAAGGAAAAATTTATGTTGCTGATTTCTTCTTTACAACCTGCGGATCAATCTGCCCAAAAATGTCAACCAATCTGGCTGATGTTCAAAAAGCGGTTTTAAACAATCCAAAAGTAATGCTGCTTTCTCATACTGTTTTTCCAGAAGTTGACAGTGTTTCGGTTTTAAAAGCATATGCGGTAAAATACGGAGTTGTAGACAGCAAGTGGAATTTGGTTACCGGAGATAAAAAAGAGATTTACACTATGGCCAGAAAATCTTACCTGGCTGTAAAGTTGGGCCGCCCAGATCAGCTTTATGATATGGTACATACAGAGAATTTTGTTTTGGTCGATCAAAAAAGACGCGTTCGCGGATTTTATGACGGAACAAAAAAGGAAGATATTACAAGATTACTGGAAGACATAGATTTCTTATCAAAAGAGTAAAATACCTTATTTTTAGAAAGATTTAGCATTTTCAAACCTTATTATTGCCTTGAGGTAAAGATTTATTACCTATTTTTGCAATCTAAATTCAATCTAAATAAGCTTTGCAAAATACTATCCATACCTTGAAAAAAGGCGATAAAGCCATTATCAAAGATTTTGATATCGATTTGATTCCTTTAAAATTACTAGAGATGGGTTGTTTGCCGGGCAGCTTGGTCGAATTACTTCAAATTGCTCCTTTTGGAGATCCTTTATATTTAGACATTAACGGTTCGCATGTTGCTATTCGTGTTGAAACTGCTCGTGAAATTGAAGTTGAACTTTTACAAAACAATTTATAATGAGCGTTCAGAATATCAATGTTGCCCTTATCGGAAATCCTAACGTAGGCAAAACTTCTGTTTTTAATCAGCTTACGGGTTTAAATCAACAAGTTGGGAATTATCCTGGAATCACGGTTGAGAAAAAAATCGGGTTTTGTAAATTGCCTCATAACGTAAAAGCCAATATCCTGGATTTACCCGGAACGTATAGTTTGAACGCAAGTTCGATGGACGAAAGCGTGGTAATTGAACTTTTACTAAACAAAAACGACAAATTATATCCAGACGTTGCTGTTGTAGTAACCGATGTTGAAAATCTAAAAAGAAACTTACTGATTTTTACGCAGATAAAAGATCTTGAAATTCCAACGATCTTAGTTATCAATATGTCTGACCGTATGGTAAGCAAAGGAATTTCTTTAGATATTCCGCTTTTAGAAGAAAAACTAAAAACCAAAATTGCTTTAGTAAGTTCGCGTAAAGGTTTAGGAATTGAGGAATTAAAAGAATTGATTGTTTCCTATAAAACCGTTCCGCACGAACCTTGCTTAAATGCATCTGTAATTGATCCTGAATATTTTCAAAAACTGCAGCATGCATTTCCAAATCAGTTAATGTACAAATTGTGGCTTGTAATTACTCAGGATGTTAATTTCTCGAATTTAGACCGAAATGAAATCCGAAATACTTTTACCAAATCACACTCAGAATTAAAGCGTTTGCAGCAAAAAGAAACCATCAAAAGATATCAGTTTATAAATGATGTTTTAAAAGAAGGTTTAAAAATTGACACTGAAGCAGCGACAGATTTTAGAGCTAAACTGGATCGTGTTTTAACGCACAAGTTTTGGGGTTATGCTATTTTCCTTGGAATTTTATTTATCATTTTCCAGTCTATTTTCAGCTGGTCAACAATTCCTATGGATTTTATTGATGCGACTTTTGCTTCGTTAAGCAGCTGGGTTGCAAAAGAATTACCAAGTGGCATTTTGACCGATTTACTTTCGCAGGGAATTATTCCGGGAATTGGCGGTGTTATTATTTTTATTCCGCAGATTGCTTTCCTGTTTTTGTTCATTTCTATTCTAGAAGAAAGCGGTTACATGAGCCGTGTTGTTTTCCTGATGGATAAAATCATGCGCAAATTCGGGCTTTCGGGAAAAAGCGTTGTGCCTTTAATTTCTGGAACAGCTTGTGCGATTCCCGCTATTATGGCAACGCGAAATATTGAAAACTGGAAAGAACGCCTTATTACGATCTTAGTAACGCCATTCACGACTTGTTCTGCAAGATTACCGGTTTACGCGATTATGATTTCATTAGTGATTCCGAATAAACGAGTTCTGGGATTTTTAAACTTGCAGGGACTGTCTTTAATGTTATTGTATTTACTGGGATTTGTAACGGCAATAATTTCGGCTTATATTTTAAATAAAGTTTTAAAACTGGATTCAAAAACGTATTTCGTTGTTGAAATGCCGAGTTATAAATTACCTCTTTTCAAGAATGTTGGAATTAACGTTGTCGAGAAAACCAAAGCTTTTGTTTTGGGCGCGGGTAAAATCATCTTAGCCATATCGGTTATTTTGTGGTTTTTGGCTTCTTTTGGACCTGGAAAAGAATTTAATGATGCGGAAAACATCGTAAAAGAAAGATTTGCCAATACAACTTTAAATCAAGTTCAGTTTGAAAATGAAGTGGCTTCTCAAAAAATAGAGAATTCGTATATCGGGATTATGGGTAAAACTATTGAGCCTGTAATTTCTCCGCTTGGTTACGACTGGAAAATTGGGATTGCTATTATCAGCTCTTTTGCTGCCCGTGAGGTTTTAGTTGGAACACTGGCTACGATTTACAGTGTTGGAGACAGCGATAACGAATCAACAATTAAGAGTAAAATGCAGAAAGAGGTAAATCCTGAAACGGGAGAAAAAATCTTTAATTTTGCTTCTGGAATTTCATTGTTATTATTTTATGCTTTTGCAATGCAGTGCGCCAGTACATTAGCCATTACAAAGAAAGAAACAAATTCATGGAAGTGGCCCGTAATGCAGCTTTTCTTTATGACCGGGCTTGCTTATATTACCGCGCTTTTAGCGTATCAATTTTTAAAGTAAAATATTATGATCCAAGAAATTATAGCTTTTGTCATATTATTTATCGCCGTTGGTTTTTTGATTAGAAAATTCTTTTGGAAATCTAAAAAGAAAAAAGACTGTGGCGATGGCAATTGCGGATGTTCTTAGTTTAAGTTACTAAGTTGCTGAGATTCTAAGATGCTAAGGTTTTCTTATTATTCAGCAAAATAAATATAAAAGCTTCACAGAGATTTTTGAAATCTTTGTGAAGCTTTTTTATTATCTAAAAATCTATACCTGAGTTAAATACCTTTTTTTAATGTTTAAAAAACTTTTATGGCTTAGTTCTCAATACAGCACAAATTAATTTTGCAAAATAAAATTCAAATAACAATGACAAAGTTCGAAAAAAATGAGATCGTAAGAGATAATAGAGTAACCAGATTATTATGGTTTTCTTTTGGATTTTTGTGTGCTTTCGCAATAATGTGTCTTTTAAAATCTAAAATCTAAAACAGGATAAAAAGTTTTCAGTATTCGGTCACAGTTTTCAGTTTATATGAATGTAAACTGCGACTGAGAACTGTAAACTCACTTAATCCCCTCCCATTCTGCATAAAACTGCGACAGGAATAATTCCATAAAATGGTGTCTTTCAGCGGCGATTTGTTTTCCTTTTTCGGTATTCATTTTGTCTTTTAAGAGCAAAAGCTTTTCGTAAAAGTGATTTATCGTTGGTGCATTGTTCTTTTTATATTCCTCTTTTGTCATATTGGTTACCGGAGCAATTTCAGGATCGTACAAAGCTCTGTTTTTAAATCCGCCGTAATTGAACGCTCTTGCAACTCCAATCGCTCCAATTGCATCTAAACGATCTGCATCCTGAACAATATCTAATTCTACAGAAGAAAACTTCTTTTCAAAATTTCCGCCTTTATAAGATATGTTTTCGATGATGTTTACCACATGCTGAATAATCTCTTCTGAAACATTATGTGATTCTAAAAACAAACGGGCCGTTTTGGGTCCAATTGTTTCGTCTCCGTCATGAAATTTACTATCGGCAATATCATGAAGCAATGCTCCTAATTCTACAACTGTTTTATCGCAATCGGTATCTTTTGCAATTAAAAGTGCGTTTTTATAAACTCGTTCGATATGAAACCAGTCGTGTCCGCCTTCGGCATCGTTTAGTTTCTCTTTTACAAATGCGATGGTTTTATTTATAAGTTCAGGATTACTCATGTTGTATTTTGGTTTGTATGAAATGGCCCGCTGATTTGACTGATTCAACGGATTTACACTGGTGTTTTTATGGTTTAAATAAAAAATGTTGATTGCTGAAGCTCTTAAACCTCAACAATCAACAATATTTTCAATATCAATATCAATTGCAAAAAATCAATTTTAAAATCTAAAATCAGAAATCTGCAATCTAAAATTTTTTACAATCTCGCTGGCTCAACCCATTTAAAGATGTGCGATTCTTGTGGAATTACAATTCTTTCTGAGATTCTCGCCATACGAGCTGGTAATTTCATTAAGTAATCACGTGCTTTTTCAGCTTCATCTGTTAAGTTCGTGATTTTATCGATTTCCCATTTGTTGATTAGCTTCTGCATAATATCAACATAGTCATTTGCTGTGTAAACTCCAATACGTTGTGCTGAATCAGAAAACTGTTCGAAAGCTGTACTTATCTTTTGCCCTGATTCTCTTAAGAAATGAGCCGGCATAACGATTTTTTGCTTCATCATGTATTGAAACGCCAACATCATTTCGCTTGGATCAACCTGAAAAATTCTGGTTACAAATTCGCTGTATGCATGGTGATGACGCATTTCGTCACCCGCAATCATTTTACACATTTTAGACAATTTATTATCACCAAATTTTTTCGCGATCTGCGCTACTCTATTGTGTGAAACATAAGTTGCTAATTCCTGAAAACTAGTGTATACAAAGTTTTTGTATGGGTCAGTTCCAGTTCCAATATCAAAACCGTCGTTGATTAAGTGCTGTGTTGTCATTTCGATTTCACGCATATTAACACGACCAGACAAATACAAGTATTTATTTAAAAGATCTCCGTGACGGTTTTCTTCTCCGGTCCATTGTCTGATCCATTTTGACCAGCCATTACCGCCATTCTCAACCTGATCTACTCCTTCTACATCCATTAACCAGGACTCATATGTTGGAAGCGCTTCTTCGGTAATAGTATCACCAACAAGCGTTACCCAGAAATCGTATGGTAATTCTTTAGCAATTTCACGCAGTTCCTTTACCTCCTCAAAGAAATTTTCTCCTTCAGAATTAGGCAGGAAATCTGACGGCTGCCAAATTTTTTCCACCGGAATTAAATACTGTTCAACGAAGCTGTCAACGTTTTTTTCCAAAAACTGCATCACTTCTAATCTAATGTTTTTTATAGACATTACTTATTTTAAATTTGGGATTTATATTTTAGCTCGGACTAAAACTTAATCCTGTTTATACTCGTTTACTCCTTCAACAACCGCTTTTTCTGTTAATGCCATTAATTCGGCAAAATCATAATCTTTTACAGCCATTGCTTTGTGTGCCGTAAAAGTTAAGTGGTTTCCTAAACCAACCGGAAACATACCGTAACGAACCATTTTCCATGAATTATTAATACTTACCGGCACAACGTATGCAGATGGTGCATATTTGCATAGAATTTTTAAACCGCTTTGGGCAAATTCTTTAGGTTTTCCCGTTTTACTGCGGGTTCCTTCCGGGAAGATTACAGCAGATCTAGTGTTTTTTTCTATATATTCAGACAAGCCTTTGATTACTGGAATCGCTTGTTTAGGGTCTTTACGGTCAATTAAAACAGATCCTCCGTGGCGCAAATTAAAAGACACGCTTGGGATTCCGCTTCCTAACTCCTTCTTACTTACAAATTTACAATGAAAACGTCTAAAGTACCAAATCATTGTCACGATATCGTACATACTTTGGTGATTAGCTACAAAAATGATTGGAACTCCTTTCGGAATTGTATCTACGCCTGTAATCTTATAAGTTGTACCCACTAAACGCGTACAGCTTAAAAGACAGAAATTTAAATAATCAACACTTTTTTTGTGAGCCTGGTAACCAAAAAGATTAAGGCAAATCCATTGTATTGGGTGAAAAACAGCCAAACACAATCCAAAACATAAATAAAAAATTACGGAGATTGGATATGAGATTATCTTTTGCATGCTTGAAAAAATTTGAGGTCAAAAGTAGTAAATATATTTTTAGCGGTAGAAAAATTGAAAACAATAACCGTTTTTATGGTTTAATTGTACCTTTGCCCTTAAAATTGCAAATTTTTTCTGAATTAAATGAACTTCACATACCCTAAAAATGAACGCTTAAAGAGCAAAACCACGATTGGATTACTTTTTTCTGAAGGGAAATCGGTTTCAAAATATCCGCTTCGTTTGGTTTACCGTCAAGCGGAAGCTGCCTATCAGGGTAATACAAAAGTGGGCGTTTCGGTTTCTAAGAAATACTTTAAAAAAGCAGTCGACAGAAATTATTTCAAAAGAGTGCTAAGAGAAACCTATAGACTCAACAAACATTTGCTTCTGGATCATTTAAATCAGCCGTATTCTTTCATGCTTTTTTACCAGACAAAAGACAGATTATCTTACGAAGAAATCAATACCAAAACGATTCAGTTGTTTGAGAAATTTGTACAGCAGTTAAACAAAACTCCCGATTCTGAAATCAAAAAGGATTTATAAAGCTTCAAAGTCAACTTTGTACTCTAAATCAGATAAAAAATTATAAAAAAATTGTAGTTTTAGCACTAAATTGAAATTTTATGCGATACATTTTCTTTTTATCTGTAATTTTTTGTGTTCTTACTGGATGTAGTAAAAGTGAAGCTCCTAATGAAGTTGCGATAAGTGCTATAAAATTACCGCCACCCCCGCCAGCAAGTAAAAGCGAATATATTCAAAAAGATCAAGATAAAAATCTAGATGCTCCTTCACCAACGATTGAACAAAAAATCATAAAACAAGCATCGCTTCGGTTTGAAACCAATGATTTAGAAGAAACATATAAACAGATTCAAACGGCGGTTAAACAAAGTCAGGGAAAAGTTCAAAGTGATTCTGAAGGTAAAGACTATGGCACGCTTTATCGAAATATAACGATTAGAGTTCCAAGCCAGAATTTTGACAATTTTATCAATACAATTTCAAAAGGCGTTTCTTATTTTGAGAGAAAAGAAATTACGGCAGAAGATGTTACCGAACAATATATCGACTTAACGACAAGATTAAAAAATAAAAGAAAACTCGAAGAACGTTATCTTCAAATATTACAGAAAGCCACTAAAATTAGTGAGATCTTAGAGATCGAAAAACAGATTTCGATTATCCGTGAAGAAATTGAAGCCAAAGAAGGTCAGTTAAAGTATTTAGAAAGCAGAGTTTCTGAAAGTACGGTTACAATTGAGTTTTTCAAAAACCTGCCAGAACAAGAAGCAGTGCAATTATCATACGGATCGAAAGTCTGGACAGCCATTAAATCAGGATTTTTTAGCTTGTCCAGTTTCTTTATATCAATTATCAGCATTTGGCCGTTTATTATTATAATTATTGTATTAGCCTATTTTATTAGAAAGAGAATTAAAAGAAAAAAACCATAGTCATGTATCCTTATTTCAAGAAGAGATTTATCATACCAACTGTTGCGGCAGGATTATTATTTATTGGAACCAGTTTCAAAGAGGACTTTTTTGAAATTGCCAAACAAATCGAAATCTTCACAACGTTGTTCAAAGCCGTAAACACAAATTATGTAGACGAAACAAATCCGGGTGATTTAATGGATAAGGCCATTAAAAGCATGTTGGGAAGTTTAGATCCTTACACAGTTTACTTTAACGAACAAGATGTAGTTAATTTCAAAATCAACAATACGGGAGAATATACCGGAATTGGTGCTATGATTGCACGCAAAAAAGACCGTTTGATTGTTCGCGAACCATATAAAAATTATCCTGCAGATAAAGCCGGACTAAAAGCAGGCGACGAAATTATCCAGATTGGTGATGTTTTGATTGCTGATTTTAAAGATGATGCTTCGCAATTACTGAAAGGAACCAAAAACACAAAAATTGCTATAAAATATCTTCGTCAGGGAAAAACTTTTACGACTGAATTGGTTTTGGATGAAGTAGATATTAAATCGGTTCCGTTTTATGGAAAGATTGATGAGAAAACAGGTTATATCGTTTTGGCACATTTTAGCAGAAAGGCTTCCGCCGAAGTTAAAGAGGCTTTAGAAAAACTGAAAGCTGACGGTGCAAAACAGATTGTTTTAGATTTAAGAGGAAACCCAGGCGGACTTTTGAATGAAGCGATTGATATCTGTAATTTATTTGTCCCAAAGAATGAAGTTATTGTAACGACTAAATCAAGAATCGAAAAACATAACAATACGTATAAAACCACTAAAGAACCAATCGATACAGAAATTCCGCTTGCTATTTTGGTTAACGGAAGAAGTGCATCAGCATCAGAAATTGTTTCCGGGGCTTTACAGGATTTAGATCGCGCCGTGATTTTAGGAAGCAGAAGTTTTGGAAAAGGTTTGGTTCAGCGCTCTGTTGACCTGACTTACGGTACTCAGCTGAAGGTTACTATTTCACGTTATTACACTCCATCAGGTCGTTGTATACAAGCGCTTGACTATGCGCATAAAGATAAAAATGGTGTTGCCCAAAAAACAGATGCTAAAAATTTCAATGCTTTTAAAACCCGAAAAGGAAGAACGGTTTATGACGGCGGCGGTGTTTTGCCGGACATTGAGTTAGAAGAAGCCAAAATGAGCCCTATTACGAGCGCTCTTTTGAAAAATGACGGAATATTCGATTACGCCACTACGTACTATTATAAAAATCCAAATTTGGGCGATAAAATCCCTGTTGTTTCAGATACTGATTATACTGCTTTCAAACAATATTTGAAAACAAACAAAATTAGTTTTGATACGGAAACAGAGGTTGCCCTGAAAAATACTTTGGCTGCAGCCAAAACTGAAAAAATTGACGAAACGATTGCTCCGGAATATCAACAATTATTAGCCGCATTAGAGAGAAGTGAAAACACTTTGCTGGATAAAAACCAAAAAGAAATTAGAGGTTTGATTCAGGAAGAGCTTATCAAAAGATACCAATACCAAGAAGGTTTGTATCAGTTTTATATTAAGAACAATTCAGAGATTAAAAGAGCAGTAAACGTATTAAATAATCAGACTGAATATAAAACGATTTTAAAAATGTAAAAAAATGAAACTTTCCCGGGTCCTGTTTTTGTTTATTATTTACAATCTATCGGCACAGCAGAAACCAATCGAAACAGTTTATTTTGATTTCGACAAGTATGATCTTACTGAACCGCAAAGCAGGGTTGTAAATAATTTTATCAAATCGATAGACACCGCGAAAGTTGAATCTATTCAAATCTACGGTTACTGTGACGACCGCGGCACTGACGACTATAATTTTAAACTGTCTCACGACAGGGTAAATACGATTCAAAACTTACTGCTTTCCTTTGGCTTTAAAGAAAGTAAAATTGTCATTCTTGAAGGCAAAGGCCGTGTTGTAGTTCGGCCTGATACTGTGGAGAATTTATACGAAACACGTTTACGCAATCGGCGGGTTGATTTGATTGTGGTAAAACGAAACAGTTTTGGAAAAGAAGTTTATTCCTCTTTTAAAGACAAATTAAAGGTTGGCGATAAAATATATCTTGAAAACATACTATTTGATATGGGAAGTGCCAGACTGACTAATAATTCTAAAAAGGAACTGGATAAGATTTCTGTTATACTTCAAAAACAAAAAAACATACAGTTTGAAATTAGAGGTCATGTTTGCTGCACACCACAAATCTACAGCGACGCAATTGACAGAGACACTAAAGAAAGGAAACTTTCCTGGAACCGGGCCAAAACAGTTTTTTACTATTTAAGTTCTAAGAAAGTTTCTAAAAACAGAATGCGTTATCAAGGCTGCGGGAACAAATTTCCATTAAAAAGAGGTGATAATTATGATCGCCGTGTGGAGTTTTTGATTACTAAGATTTAATTTTTTTGCTACAAAGACGCCAAGACTCAAAGTATTTTTACTTAAAGTTTCACTCTAAACTATGTTGTTAATTATTTCTTTTAAAGGTAATTATAAATTATTATAAAGAACAATAATTAATACAGCAACTTTGTTGCGTTATTGTTTTTGTCTTATCCACGAATCATTTCTATATGTTCTATATCATCTTCAAGGTACATTTCGCTTGACTGAACAAAACCATGACTTTCGTAAAATTTCTTTAAGTATAATTGTGCTCCAATTGTAATTTGATCTTTTCCAAAATTAGATTTTATTGCGGAAATTGCTTCACGCATTAAATCATGTCCCCACTTTTTATCACGATAATTGGCATCAACAATTACTCTTCCAATCGATGCATTATCGAAACTAATTCCGGCATCGAATAAACGAGAATAGGCTACAACTTTACCGTCATATTCCCCAATTAGGTGTAACGCTTTCTTGTCTTTGCCATCAATGTCTAAATAAACGCAGTTTTGCTCTACTACAAAGATTTCACTTCTTAGTTTAAGCAAATCATATAGTTCGTTTACAGTTAATGCCTCAAATGGCTTTATTTTCCATTTTAATTCCATTTTGTATATCTCTTTTAATTTTAATAATCCTAAAAACAAAATTACGTCAAATATTATCAAATAGAAATCCCGATTATAAAACTATAATCGGGATTTACTAAAAGTTACTTACCTCTTCCTACAAGGTTTGAAAATCTTGCAAGTGTGAACTATTTTACTTTATCATTTTTTCTTCATGACAATTTCCATGCTTTTATATTCAGAACCTTCTTTGACATCGAACATTTCCATTTTACGGGTTGTGGCATCTACAATAGTATAAATTTCTCTGTAAGGTGCTTTCTTCCCTGTTACCGGATTTACTACTTCGCCTTTAAATTCCATACTTTTTGTTGCTTCATCATATTTTCCCGTGGCAACCATCATTCCGGTTCCCATATTATCGATAAAGGTTGTGGTATATTCTTTACTCGCGTTGTTATAAGCTAATGTGCTTTTTCCTTCGAATGGCGCTCCCATAATTTTTCCGACATAATTACCTTCCTGATAACGTCCGCCAAGAATCATTTTGATAGTGGCAACTGAAGTTGACTTTTCTGGTTTTCCATTTGGTTCGTACCAAAAAGTCATCTCACAATTCCATGTTCCAACTTCGTCTGTCATTAATTTGTGCGGTGCGCCCGGAGTTGCATAAGCTTGCCAGGCTTTCATTTGTGCCGCAGAATCTACTGGTGCTTCGGCTGCTGGCTCTTCTGTTTTAATAGTATCAGCTTCTTTCGCCGTGACAACTTCGGTTTTCACTTCTTTTTTACAAGAGATAAAACATAATGCAATAATTACTAATGTTGTGGTTACCTTTTTCATAAGTCTTTGTTTTTATGTTTGTTATAAAACAAAAGTAAGAAAAATAACAACTAGAGTTGTTTCAGATTTCAAGTTTCAGGTTTATTCTGTGTGTGGTTTAACCGCAAAGTTCGCTAAGGTTTACGTAAGGCGCGCTATTAAACTATATAAGTTATATAAGATAATTTAAGTTAAACTCTTAAAAATAACTTTGCGTAAACCTTAGCGAACTTTGCGGTTAAGAAAACTTGAAACCTGAAACTTGAAACAAATTTTTACCGTTTATCTATTTTCACAGATTTAATGATGGCTTCAAGATCGAACATTAGATCACGTTCTTGGTTTGAAGGTGAATAGCAGAATCCTTCGATAACCAGGATTCGGTTATAAACAGGGTCTACGATTGCGTAATTAATGAAAGGTCCGGCCATGAAGTCGTTTTTTAGTTCCCATGTTCCTTTTGTTTCAAAAGCTTCTTTTCCGTCTAATGAAGTATTCGAAAAATACGGTGCATACGCTTCTCCGGTAATCATTCGGGTTTTTGGTTCTCTGCCTTTGATGTAGTAACCAATTGAGTCGCGCATTTTTATGATATTGCCCACTATATTTCCACGGGTTTTGAAGTTGTGCAGCGGAATTTGGTATATCAATAAACTGGTATTTCCGCTTATAATATCTTTTTTAAGCCAGATGAAATTCTTTTTGTGAAGCATATATTCATATCCGGTTGGGATCTGGATATCAATATGGAATTTGTTTTTTATAATAGCCGGATTTAAAAGTGAAGCGCTATTGTCTTCCTGAATTTTTTCGATTTCGGCATCGCGAATCATTTTAATGATTTGTGCCGAATTCAATTCAATACTGCAGATAATATCATCAACAGATTTTCCGTAAATACGAAAAGTGTTGTGCGGCAGTGATTTATTGTGGGTTATTTCAAACTTATCTACAGCTGATTTTTTAACAACGATAATGCTTCGGCTGTCGGTTACAAATCCTTCCAGAAGTTTGGCTGGATATTGATTGATTGTAAAAAGTGGTTCTTCCTGAGTTAAGCCCAGAACTGGCGATGCAAATTTATTTCGGATACTGTCGCCAACTTCTCCATACCATAACTGATCGTCTATGATGATGGAAATTGTATTTGTTTTTCCGGAAACAGGCTGTTCTTGTTTATCTGTTTTTAAACAAGAAATTAGTAGAAACGGAAGTATTATAAATAAAAAATGGGTTTTATTCATTTTCTTAATTTATGAAATAAAACCCAAATTTAAATAAGATTTTTTATTATCCGTTTATTTTAAGCTTCATTCCGGGTTTTATATCTTCATCTTTAATACCATTCCATTTTTTAATATCTGAAATTGTTACTCCAGGATATTTTTTAGAAATGCTGTATAAAGAATCACCTTTTTTAACGTAATAATCTTCGCCCACATTTTTTGCTGAAGGTGCTTTCTTTTTGAAAGAGTCAACAGAAGTAGATGCAATAGCCGTAGAAACCGGTTCGTGGATCTCTGAAACTATTTTAGAAACTATTAATGTTTTTCCTAAACCAATATTGTTTGAGCTAAGATCATTTAACTCTTTTAAGTCCGCAATAGTCGTACCGAATTTTTTAGCAATGCTTCCTAAATTGTCTCCGGCCAATACAACGTACTCTACAGTTTGTATTGAAACTTTATCATTATCTTCTGCAGAAGCAACTGCTTCTTCAGTATTTTTCTCTACAGCTGGCAATACTTTAGGCTCTTTAATAACTTTAGCAGAAGTATCAACATCTGATTTAATTTTTAAAGATCTTCCTAGCGCAATTGCATTTGATTTAAGATTATTCCATTTTTTTAGATCTGAAATATTCACATTATACTTATCTGCAATAGCGCCTAAGTTATCTCCTTTTTGAACTTTATAAAACTGGATCTCTTTAATCTCTTTATCTTTAGATACTTCCAGAGATTTAGTATCTCTAACCGGTTTTCCTTTTGGAGCAATTTTCATTGCTAAACGAGTTGGAATGGTTCTGTTTTCTGACTCGTGTTTTACGTAAGCGTAAATCTTGTCTTCATTTGAAACAAAGGTTGCGATTTTGTCTTTCGGTAACCGAAGGAAATTTTGTTCACCATGGTAAGCTGGTACAACATTTAATTTATAAGATGGATTTAAAAGCTGTAATTGTGATTGCGGCATATCTAACAAATCAGCAATTTGTTTGAAAGACATTTGATTTTTGACCGCTACTGTATCTGTCTCAAAGTTCTTAACGACTGCTCTTTCCGGATTGATTCCGTGTTCTTTGTGATACTCAAAAAGATACATTGTAGCATAAAATGCGGGAACATAACCTTGAGTTTCTTTTGGAAGATAATTACGAATATCCCAGTAACCTGTTTTTCCGCCAGAACGACGAATTGCTTTTGTCACATTTCCAGGACCTGAATTATAAGATGCCAAAACAAGTTCCCAGTCATTAAAAATGTTGAACATTCTGCTCAGATAATCTGAACAAGCTGCCGTAGCTTTCAGAGGATCGCTTCTTTCATCAATATAAGAATCGATTTTTAAAGAGTATTGTTTTCCGGTCCCGTACATAAACTGCCAAAGTCCGGTAGCGCCCATTTTAGAAACTGCTTTAGGGTTTAAAGCAGATTCTACAACGGCTAAATATTTTATTTCCAATGGAACTTTTTCTTTTGCGAAAGTTTCCTCGAATATTGGAAAGTAGTATTCTGATAAAGCCATTAATCGAGAAAACGATTTTTTACGATTCTTAAGAAATGACTTTATTATGTTTTCTAATCCTTGATTGTATTCAATTTCAAAAGGAGATTTGGCATTCATTGCCGCCAAACGCTGCTTAAGCAGTTCTGTTGGCAGTTCCTCATCTACAGTAACATCCTTGTTAATGGTTTGAATATCTTTTGTCAAATCATCGTAGATATCTAAACTTACTAACTCATTCATCCAAAGACTGTCAACTTTCGCTGCTAAATCATCTTTTTTGAATGTGCTTTTAATAGAATCTAAATAAGACACCTTTACTTCGAGCTTTATTTCCCTCGAGACTTCTACAGTTTCCTGCGCAAACATCGACATAGAAAACAAAGCGGTTACCGCTAATGATATTTTCTTTACAATCATATAACATTTTTTTAAAATTCTATAAATCAACCATTTAAAGAATCGTTATTTTTGCAAACTTAAAAAGTTTAAGGCTTAAATATACGCAAAAAAATGTTAATTGTGATTTTTTAGTCTAAAATTGCAGCAATTCCAGGTAAAACTCTACCTTCTAACATTTCAAGCATTGCACCGCCGCCAGTAGAAACATAGCTCATTTTGTCTTCAAAACCAAATTGTTTTACTGCTGCAACAGAGTCACCACCTCCAACTAAAGAAAATGCTCCTTTTTCTGTTGATTCTGCAATAAAATCTCCTAATGCAATTGTTCCTTTAGAGAATGTTTCCATTTCAAAAACTCCTAATGGACCGTTCCAAAGAATAGTTTTTGATTCTAAAATTACTTTTTTGAAGTTCTCTAATGATTTTGGACCTGCGTCAAGACCTTGCCAACCATCAGGAATTGCAGTTACGTCTACAACTTGTGTATTTGCTGAATTTGAGAAATCATCTGCAGCAATTACATCAACAGGAATGTGAATTTGAACATTTTTTTCTTTTGCTAATCTTAAGATTTCAAGTGCTAAATCCAATTTATCATCTTCACAGATTGAATCTCCTACTTTTCCACCTTGAGCTTTAATGAATGTAAAAGTCATACCGCCGC
The DNA here is from genome assembly GCF_031455715.1 of Flavobacterium sp. 2755. NCBI lineage: Bacteria > Pseudomonadati > Bacteroidota > Flavobacteriia > Flavobacteriales > Flavobacteriaceae > Flavobacterium > Flavobacterium sp. 2755. Next base: position 12,731 of record NZ_JAVDTG010000011.1, on the reverse strand, counting down.
CAATAATCATGTGGTCAACTTTGTCTAAGATATTTTCGATAACAGTGATTTTAGAAGAAACTTTAGAACCTCCTAAAACTGCTGTTACTGGCTTTTCGCTATTTTTAAGTACTTTGTTTAAACTGTCAATTTCTTTTGCTAATAAAGTTCCAAATGTTTTATCGTTTGGAAAAAACTGTGCAATAATTGTTGTTGAAGCGTGCGCTCTGTGTGCAGTTCCAAAAGCGTCGTTTACATAAATATCACCAAGTGAAGCTAATTCTTTTGCGAAAGCAACATCTCCAGCTTCTTCTTCTGCGTGAAAACGTAAATTTTCAAGTAATAAAACTTCTCCTTGCTGTAGGTTTTTAGCAGCTGTTTGAGCTGGTTCACCAACACAGTTTTCAGCAAACTTAACTTGTACTCCTAAAATTTCTGAAGCTGTTTTTAAAATATGTTTTAAAGAGTATTTTTCTTCAGCTCCTTTTGGTCTTCCTAAATGCGACATTAAGATTACACTTCCGCCTTGAGCTAAAATAGTATCGATAGTTGGCTTTGCAGCTTCAATACGTGTCGTATCAGTTACATTAAAATTCTCATCCAACGGCACATTAAAGTCTACACGGATAATTGCTTTTTTATTTTTAAAGTCGAAATCGTTTAAAGTTTTCATTTGATATTTTTTTTAGTTTTTTAGAAAGAAAAACAAATATAGGACTTTTAAAGTACTAATAAATTCGGATAAACTAAAAAAGAGACAACAAAAAGAACGAAAACGTTATAAATTCACAAATAAATTGGTTTATTAAGGATTAAAAACAATTATCGGTAGTAATTTGATACCTGATGAAATGAAAAAACCTTTTCTTCTAACAGAAAAAAAGAAAAGGCAAAAAATGAATTAGATTATTTTTTGTTTTTAAAAATTATGAAACGTCAAAAATATCTTTGATTTATTTTAAAGCAGGAGACTTTGTGACGTCTACGTTTTTTAAATATATTTGAAATAGCGCAAAGTCGATCCCGAAAGCTTTCGGGATTGCACAGTTTGAGTAGAATTATTACATAATTGAGAACACTTTCCAGAGCTGGTTATAATTTAAAAAACAAAAACATGAATCTCGATGAAAACTTCAGATTAAAATTACAAAGAACACTCCGTGATAATATTTCTTATTTACAAAATAAGAGTATTGATTTGGTAAACAATATAGATAATGAGAGCAAAAAAAATGTTCTAAGCCGTGTTTCAGATGAATATAATCCATACAGAATAAGTCAAGAAAGGGCAATACACAATATTAATACTTCGATAGAATCTGGAGATCAGCCAATATTGAAACTTCGAAATGATGATTGGGCTAGATTTAGAGAGAATGAAATTGAGTTTAAAGTTATTAAGAAACCTACTCCACCATTACATAGCAAAGAAGAATTACAGCTTAGAGTTGAAAGTGAAGATTTCTTATATGACTGTTTTAATTCTTACTGGCTAGATACAGAAAGAAATAATAGATATGCTCAAGTGTCTGATTTTTTATGCTTTCAAGACTTAGAGTTCCCCAAAGATGAACTTTTTAAAATTCAAAATAAAGGAAATATTTATAATGTTGAATCCTGGATTAAATATATTGCTGATCTTGTTGAGATGAATTTTTCTGAATTTAAATTCGATAAAAAAAAGTCAAATAGAATAGTCCGATTCTTGAAACCTTTGAATGAAAATTTTGAATTTGGTTTTGAATATGATTTAACAGCCTTAAAAAGTCAAATAAAAAATAATGGTATTCAACTTCCTGATTATTTTAATATTATTGTTATCAATAAAATGTTTGATTCTAAAGCAAAGATAAAAAGCCATATCTTCAATTATAATGACAATATTATCAGTTTGGGGATATTAGGAAACCCATTTTTTTATCCTCCGTGTCGTTCTTTATATTCTTTTAGTATAGTTGACTTATATCACTATGGTAAATTTTATCCTGATAATATTGACCCAAAAAGAGTTAGAGAGTATAAGTTTATTAATGAAGAAAATATGAAAATTGTACATTCTGATGAATATGGTGAAAAACTTAAAAAGTATGCTTTTTTCTATATGGATCTCTTAGGGTATTCATCAAAAAGTTATTTAGACTATTTGGAAAAATGTATTTTAGAAGCATTTTAAATGTAAATAGCTTTCAAAAATACCGTCGCTCTCCGAAGAGTTCAACTAAAAAGCTACACAATCCCGAAAGTTTTCGGGACTGACTTTGTGCAATTTATTTGATTAATTTTTCAAGCCTCATCATCATTTCATCTTTCTCTTTCAACATACGCTCATATAAAGCAATTTTTTCTTCGTGTAGTTTTTTTAATTCTTCCAATGGATTGATGTTGAATACAGGTTTAGCATTTCCGATGTAAGCATCTTTTTCAATATTAAAAGTATTCGAAATAATATTCACCGCTTGCTCTTCATCAAAATTTTTAAAAGCTTCAACAGGAATTTTAAGAACTGTAGAGATTTGTTTCAGCAGGTTGTCTTCAATTACATCCTTTTGTTCTAACAAAGAAATCTTCTTTTGATTCCAGTCTTCTCCAAGATAATAAGCTAATGCTTCCTGCTTTATATTAAGCATTTCTCTGAAACGTTTTATGTTTCTTCCCTGATGAATTTTCTGTTCCATAATGAGTGTCATTTTTCTGAAGGCTCAAAGATAAAGCCATTTGGATTAAAAGCCCGAATTTCAAAGATAAAAAATATCCTGCAAAAATTCATTTTATAAAAAAACCTTTCCTGTCAACAGAAAAACAGGAAAGGCAAAAAATGAATTAGATTATTTTTTGTTTTTGGATCTTGAATTAGTCTTCTGTTTGAATGAAACAAATAGACAAATTGTGCTGAACGGGAAACATTAATGTTTCATATTCGTTTGCGTTTTCGGTATTTTTTGAAATGAGATAATTGCCTTCAATAATTCCGAAGTAATTCAATAAAGGTGAATAAAATGTAATCCCGATTCTATGTTTTGATACATCAGTTATGTCTGTATTGATAATGTCTAACTGATAATTGATAAAAGGGAAATAGTTGTTTCCCAAAACATCTGTTACACGATGGAAATTTCCTTTTAACTGCTCAACATAACCGCTGGCAGCGATTCCGGTTAGAAAATGTAGTTGATTTGCTTTTTCGTTTTCACTTAATAATTCTCTAAATGTGTTTTTTGGATTCGATTCTGAATTAAACTGTTGAGACTGCATTTGGTATTCTTTGAAAGTATCTTCAAAAACATATTTATCCCAAAGTAAGGCCGATGAGTTGTCTATTACTATACGATAAGCGAGTTTTATTTTTGTTATTTTCATTTAATTTGAATTTAGAGGAATTTCAATTACAAGCAGCATTGTGTTTTGCGACAACGATTCCCATTCTATAGTTTCGGTTTTGGAGATTGCTAAACCATCTTTTGCTTCCAGAAGTCGGTTTTCGATTTCAAAAGCTCCGTTAATCACAAAGACAAAAACACCGTTATTGTTATTCTTTAAAGTAAAAGTTCCTTCTTTTCTTCCGTCATAAATACCAATAAATCCAAATGTATTTTCGATTTCAAATAATGAATGCAGTTTGTTATGTGAACTTAAATCGAATTTATAGTGCTGAAAATCGTTTTTAAGATCTTGCTTTTCCATTTGAAATTCAAATTCTAAATAACCCACATTCTCTTTTTCGTATGGGTTAAAAATTTCTACGGTTAATTCCTCCCCCGCTGCCAGAATCCCAATTTGCTCTACATGCAAAAATTCCTCATTACCAATATTATCTTTATATTCTATTCCGCCAAATAAGGGCAGAATGATCACATTTGTATTTGAATTTATAAATCGAATAATACTTTGTTGGGGAGCTAGTATTACTTCATTTAAAACATTTAAGGTACCAAATGCTTTACGGGATAAATCTTGGTAATGTTCAAAATTAAAAGTCGAGAAACAGTTGTGTTTTTCTGAATTGGAAAAACCTCTGGAATCTGACTTATAAATTTGTGCCGGAATTTGAGCTATCATATAAATTAGTATTTGAAATTAACCGGCAACGTTTATGGTGTGAGTTAAAACAAAACCTTCACTAACGCTTCCCGTTATTGTTCCTAATTCATTTGCCACAGAATCTGAAAAGACATTATCTGAAGCATTATAGGTGTAACCGGACATTCCTTTTGTATAACCATTGGCACTTGAAGCGTTTACTAAAGCAACTGCACTATTTGTTCCTTCGGGAAAAGCAATTTGTGTTACTAGTAATGAAGTTCCGCTGGCGTTATAAATATGAACGTGAATGTGAGTTGCTCTTCCTGAATACCAGCCGGGAAAGATTGAGGTAAAAGTTACCAAACCATTTGCATCTGTAGTTTGTCTTCCTCTTAAAAAATGAGCGGTTGTATAATTTACAGACTGCATGGAAGTTCCTCCGTATTCTGAATAATAACCGTCTTTGTCGCAATGCCAAATATCGACAATGGCATCTTTTAATACGGCACAGCTGGCGTTTGTATTTTTTATGGTAATTTTTATAGTGAAAGCTACGCCAGTTCTGTCCATCGTAATGTCTGATTTTACTAAAGAAGATGGTGTAATGGTTGGAAATGGCCCTGCAGTTTCTGATGCTGTAACGGAACAATCGCCTGAAGATGAACCTGAACCGGAAGACGAATCTGTATTAGTTGAAGAATTTGATGAACCATCATCATTATCCTGACTACATGAGTTTATTATTGGAATTGCCAACGAACCAATTCCGATTAAACCCAAACCTCTTAAAAACTCTTTTCTTTTCATTGCTTTTATGTTTAAATATTATTTTAATTGAATGAATAACAGTTGTTTTCAAGTAAAATTATTCGAAATTAAAGCGTTGTAAAAAGTTTGAGGTAAAGGTTATAATTTATGAGGTGAACGAAAGAATATTAATTTTTTGTAGTAAAAATCTTTAACAGAGAAGGTGTGTTACTTTTGGTCGAAAAGTTTCGAAAAAGCTTCTTCGTAACTAACACTGATTGGAATTTCGGCTTGACCGATGAAAATTATCTTATTTCTTATTTTAGAGATTTTAGAAATGGGAATAATAAAAGAACGATGAACTCTTATGAATTCTGTTTCGGGCAATTTTTGGAGAATTGCTTTTAAGGTCATTCGCGCTACAACTGTTTTTTGGTTTTGGATGTGGATTTTTAAATAATCGTCTAAACCTTCGATATATAAAATATCTGAAAACAGAATTTTAATCAAACTGTAATCGGCACGAATAAAAAGGTATTGCTGTTCGATGTTTTGATTTTGCAGTTTCCATTGTGAAAAGGCTTTTTCGGCCGCTTGTTGAAATCGGGAAAGGGAAATTGGTTTTAGCAGATAATCGGTTGCGCTGAGCGTAAAGCCTTCAACGGCAAATTCAGAATAAGCTGTTGTAAAGATTACCATTGTTTTATGGGGAAGTTTTTTGTAGAAGTCTAAGCCGGAAATCGACGACATATTGATATCGAGAAACAATAAATCGACTGGATATTTTTTCAGATATTTAAATGCTTCATCAGATTTCGTAAAAGTCTTGTTCAGTTCTATGTACTCAATAGTGTCACATAAACTCTGAAGAATTTCTAATGCCAATGGCTCGTCATCTAATGCTATTGCTTTTATCATCGTATTTTAACGCTCAAGTTTACAATGTATTTTTCTGCTGAATCTTCGATTTTTAAATGATGTTTATTAGGATATACTAACTTCAATCTTTCGATTGTATTGTGAAGTCCAATTCCGGAATCTGATTGTATAGAAAATGTCTTTTTATTAGAAACGTATAAAGTCAGCGTTTCATCATCGATATCTATTTTGATACAAATCTCGGAAGTCTGATCTGGATTTACTCCGTATTTGAATGCATTTTCAATAAATGAAATCAAGATGAGCGGCGTTATTACTTTTCCAAAAGTGTTTCCGGTTACATTATAGTCTACGTTTACGGTGTTTCCTAAACGTGTTTTTTGAAGTGAGATAAAATTATTGATGTAATTGATTTCCTTGTTTAATTCAATAACCTCATCGTTTGAATTGGTCATTATATATCGCATTAACTCCGATAGCTGAACTACAGCGTCTGCCGTTTTATCGTCTTTTTTTAAGGCCAAGGCGTAAATGCTGTTTAGCGTATTGAATAAAAAATGCGGGTTTATCTGGGCTTTTAAAAAAGCTAATTCTGATTTTACTTTTTCTTTTTCAACATTTTGCAATCTTCCTGAAATAGCAAAAAGCAAACTTGAAACTACTCCAATTAAATAAACAAGTGTTGTGTGTCCGTATTGTGTTGGCGGACCTCCAGTGAATCCAAAAGACATTGGTTCGTTTCTATGCGGCGGTGGCGGAAATCTCCCTTCAAATGGTTTGGGATGATTTAATAGATTTTCGGAATGATCTCTAAAATCTAAAAAGTTTCGGCTTGGATGATCTAAAACGGTAGATATCCAAAGAAAGAATAAAAGAAAGATGGATATTATGAAATAATACAGAAGCTTTTTTTCTGAAAAATATAATCTGGGAATTAGATAATAATAATTAAAGTAAAAGAAACAAAGAAGTGTAAAATATATAAACAGGTAAATACGGTCGTGCGGGTTTGTGTACAAATGCGGTAATGAGAAAACGGTATTTGTAGACGTGAACGCATACGGGATAAATAAAAAAGCGAGGCACAGAACTATATGTTTCGCATAAAGTGAAAATTTTGCTTTCATGAATCAAATTTGATTTATACCGTTTTGACAACCAAAATGATATATTCAAATTTAATGTTATTGCATCTTTATTTCAAATTATTGCGGTAAAAACACATAATGTTGCGACTCGCTTTATAATATTTGGCTTTTCAGCCTATTTTAAAATAATCGTCTTTTGGCGATTAATCGTGTACCGGACTTTGTGTACAAGGACAGTTACTGATAGATTGTAAGAAATCGAATCCGATTGTTATGGAGTGTGTTCCTGTGTTATATGATCCTAAACCGTTGAACATTATTTGATAAGAATAAGCAAAATAAAATTTAGATTTCATAAAACCAGCCATTGGTCCAAGTGATAATGGTTTTGGAAACTGGTCATTTAAGAAACGATACGAGGCTCCAATCCAATAATAATCTTCATAACGATTGTATCTTCTATACTTAAAGTTAAAATCGGTTGTAGAACGGCCATCACTTGCAAAATATTGGTAGTAAACAGATGGTTCATATTCTATACGGCTGTTTTCCCCATCTTTAAATGTGTAACCAGAATATACTTGATAGTTTGACAACAAACTTGGTTCATTAACTCGTTCTAAACTAATATTCTTTTTTAAAACGTTATTTGCATTAAAACTAAAATAGAAACTTTTGTAACGGTACAAAGCACTAATGTCAAAGTTATTATTTGCTGTATAACGGTTATCTGTTGGGATTCCTTGATTTCCTCCAACTCCGCCGCCGCTTTGGTCATTGGTAAAATTTTCTGTAAGGATTCTAAAACTATTAAAGTTGTACGAAATACCAAAAGATAAATATTGCTTAGAATAATAATCTAAAATAATGTGGTGTGCAAAGGAAACCTTTGCTCCCGTCTGTCTCGTGTTTCCGTTGCTGTCATTATATAATGACAAACCAACTCCTGAGCGATCTAAAATCCTGAAATCGGCATACAATGACTGATTATCTGGCGCATCTTTGATTCCAACCCACTGCGTTAAACCGTTGGCTCTAATACGAAGGTTATCACCAATACCAGCATAAGCTGGAGAAAGTATGAAAGGATTATCAGCTAAATACTGTGTAAACACTGGTAGGTTTAACTCTTGGCTGTAACTTGTTGTTACAGCCATGAGTACTAAGGATAAAATTAATTTTTTCATTGTAATAATTTTTTTAGATAACATCATAAGGGGCTATATTTTGTTATCTGTATAAAGTGAAATGTCCAACAAACTCTCTTGCATCTTTCTCATCATTTAGTTTAAGAACATACCAGTAATCACCAGTTGGTAATTCTTCTCCGTGGTATTTACCATCCCATGTTTGACCATAATGATATTTTGCAACTACACGTCCATATCTGTCATAAATGTCAAATATAAGGTTGTTATAAATGTTAGTACAACCAGGACCCCACACATCGTGATCGCCATCTCCGTTTGGTGTAAAGTAATTTGGAATACAAACATCAATGTAAGTCAATGGTATAGTAATCGTATCAATACATTCGTTTTGATCTTTTACCTTAATTACATAATCTCTAGACTCATAATATTTAAATTTAGTCTCAGATGTAAATGGACCTCCATCAAAACTGTATTCATAAGCAGGTCTTCCTCCAATTGCAGTTACAGAAACAATGTTCATTTCTTGTTGTCCTGCAGCTAATTGAATATGTAATTTATCAAATGCCTGAATTGTGAAACTTGCTGTTTGCTGTTTACAATTATTAGTATGTCTAGCATAAATTATGTGCGGACCAGGAGCAACGTCTTTAAATACATTCTCTAATTGGTATGGACCATTTATATCATCTAAAGAGTAATCAACATCGACTGGGTCTACAGATGGATCTATAGTTACTGTCACTGTATTTGTTTCACAACCATAAACAACTTCTGCTTTTGGGTCCATGTCAACTGGAAGTGGTACAAGAACTGGTATTTCAAAATTACAGTTGTTTGCATCTCTTACGTAAGCTATATGATTACCACCAGCAAGATTCTCAAATGTATGCTGAGTTCCAGTTACTGGATCAAAAGGACCATTTGGTTTATCAAGACTTACTGTATATCCTAGAGTTCCTCCAGTGATATCTATCGTAAATTGACCGTTTAACTCTCCTTTACATTGCTCACCTAATATTGAATCCGGTGTAATTGTAACTATAAGCGGTGCAGTTGGCTGCGTGATTGTAATTTCTGCTGGTATAAAACATCCGTTAGCATCTTGTGCAATTATAGTGTATAATCCTGGAGCAAGTTTATCAAACACACTAATTGTATCAAACTGATTTAAATCTGGTGAGATTGCGTATTTAATAACTCCTGTTCCTCCTGTTGCAGTTACTACAATTTTACCATTGTTTTCACCGAAACATGTAACATTAGTTGGCGTAAACACGGCTTGTAAAGCAACTGGCGGCTCATTGATTGTAATTACAGCAGATGCATCATCACAATCTCCACTTTCAACTTTCACAATGTAATCTCCAATTATTAAATCTTCGAAGATTCCAGTAGCTTGAGGACCTTGTATAATAGTTCCAGCAGTATTCTCTAATGTATAGATATAGCTTCCTAAACCTCCTTTAGCTTCTGCTACAATAACTCCTGTAGCTTCACCTGTACATTTTACAACTGCATTTGTAACATCAACATCAATGTCTAGCGGTTCTAGAGGATCAATTGTGATCTCATTAGAAACAAAACCAATACATCCTGCCGCATCTCTTACATAGTAGCTGTATTTACCAACAGCAACCGGGAAGGTAACTGAAGAAGCAAATGTACCGATAGTTGTTGCAAAACTAGCATCAGTACTATAAGAGTAAGGAGCTGTTCCGCCCACTGCGCTTAATGTAAGTGTTGCCTGAGTTAAACATGTTTGTGATGTAGCTTCAACTAAAGTTGGAATAACTTCTGTTGGCTCATTGATCACAATGTTTGCTGAAGTTGCAGAACAACTAAATCCGTCAGTAACAGTGATACTATAAGTTCCAGCACCTAAACCTGTGAAAATTGGGCTAAGCTGTGGTCCAGAACTAATAACTGGAGTTGCTGAAATAATATTTAATGTATACTGATAGTTACTTCCTTGACCACCTGTTGGAGGATCTACTGTAATTATTGCAGTTTTATCTCCAAAACATGTTAGTGTTGTCGCACTTGCTGCTGCAGTAACCACGATTGGCGCTGGATTAGTTAATACAACAGTAGCTTGTGCAGGACAACCTACATTATCTCTAACGTTAATTGTATAGTTACCTGCTGATAATCCTGACCATACGAATTGAGCAGAGTAGTCAACTAATGTTGTACCGTTTAATACCAATTGGTATTCGTATTTATTATCCCATCCACCTGCTGCTGAAGCGGTGATTTCTCCGTCATTATTTCCTGTTACACAAGTAATATCAGATTTCGCTGTTGTTACTGTAAGTGCAGCTGTTGGCTGCTCTATTGTGAACAATGTAGAAACTGTACAGAATGGGTTGTTTACTAGTGTTGCAACAACTGTGTATTGACCAGCAGTTAAGTTAGAAATTCTAACCGGACCTGCATTTGTTGTTGTTCCGTTGCTTGGAACTGGTCCTGTAATTACATAGTTGAATGCACCTGCATCATTTGTTGGGTTTAACTGATTATCTACAAAAGTTAAATCAACGCTTCCGTTTGCAGTACCGTAACAGATTTGTCCGTTAACTGGTGTTACATTTATGTCGAAAGTATTTGGATCATTAACATAATGCGCTTGTACAATTGAACATCCTGTCGCAAGGTTTGTAACGGTAATTAAATAATTTCCGATAGTTAATCCTGTGAATACTCCAGTTGTATTTGACTGATTGTATGTATTTCCATCAGTTCCGGCAACATTGTAATTCAATATTGCTGGTGTTCCTCCAATAGATGTTACCGTTACAGTAATATCTTCATTAGAAATACAAGTTACAGCAGTATTTACAGCAACATTTATTTGATCTAAACGAATGAAAGGATTTACTCTGATTATTCCTGTACTAGATCCCATACATCCTTTATCATCGTAAACATTTACAGTATAGTCACCACCTATGAAGTCTGACTCGCTGTAAGCATTTAATGGACCTCTTTGAACTACAACTCCACCTTTAATGAACTCATAGATTGTATAAACTCCAGAACCACCAACAACATTGTTTACTGTAATAATTGCATAGTTTGAAACATTTGTTCCAGCTGTACAATTATATTGTGTGATAACTGGTGCGTTAACAGTAATTACGTTTGGTTCGCTGATTCTAATATCTTCAGAATCCACACAACCTCTTCCAGAAGTTACTGTTACCGTATAATCTCCAGCCTGAAGGTTATCAAAAATGTTTTGAGTCTGAGCTGGTCTGTTAACCGCTACTCCTAAAGCTGTAGTTCCTGTTAATGTATACGTATAAACTGGGTTATCGTTTACGCCTGGTGCACTTGGAGCTAAATTAGCCGTGATTGAACCATCTGAATTACCTCTACAAGAAACATTTGTTCCGTTTAAAGTAAATCCAGTAATAACTGTTGCCGGATCAATTACGATTGTAACGTTAAAGTCACAAGTTGTTAATACATCTCTCACTCTGATAACGTGTGTACCCGGAGCAACGTTGTTAAATACAGCCGGTGTAGTATTTATGCTTACACCTCCGTCTAAAGTATATCTATAATTAGCTGTTCCTGAACCTCCTGTTGCAGTAGCAGTAATTACACCATTATTAAATGTACAACTTGGTAATGTTGTAACTGTAGTCTCTAACTGTAATCCCGGAGTGATCGTTACTGCAGCAGTTGCTGTAGCTGTACATCCGTTTGCATCTCTTACTGTTACATCGTATGCTCCTGCTGCGTTTACAGTAAATGTAGGGCTTGCTTGGAATCCTGCTCCAATACTGTATTCGTAAGGTGCTACACCAGAACCAACAGTAACTGTAAATGTATATTCACCTGCTGCCGTAGGACATTGGCTAGTAACATTAGCTGTTATTGCAGTTGGTAATGGATCTACCGCAATTGTTATTGGGATAAATGTTTCACAACCTTTAGAATCTAATACGTATGCTCTCCAGTTTAAGCTTACTGCCGGATCTAAAACAGCATTATTACTGTTTGTATAATCTGCTGCTGTTGGAGTTCCTGCTCCTGCGATGAAAGCATATTTATAATCTGGTGTTCCTCCTGCAGCTGTTACACTAACCTGAGCACCTGAATTACAATTAGCATTTACATTTGAAGCGACAGCCAATGTTAATACTGAAGGCTGTCCAACAGTTACTGAAGCCGAAGCTGTACATCCTGTTGTTGTATCAGTAACTTCTACTGTATACGTACCGATTGGTAAGTTTGTCAGCGTTACTACTTTTCCAACTTGAGTTAGAGTTCCTGTAGTTGGTCCTCCAATTAAAGCAGCTGTATAAGCTCCGCCAAAATTGTCAACATCAAATTTCACTGATCCGTTTGAACCTCCATTACAGCTTACGTCATTTACTAACTGACCTGCTGCTGTAATGTTTACTAGCGGATCAACAGTGTAATAGATATCATCTTTACATCCGTTTGCATCAGTTACCTGGAATAAGTAAGTATCTGCTGTTAGACCTGTAAAGATTCCGTTTGCTGCACCAGAAACATTTGTAACTGCACTAGCTGGAGAAAGAATCTCGTAGTGTAATGTACCAACACCATGTGAAACAGTTACAGTAACTGTACTTGTTGTGTTAGCAGCTGGTGTACACCAAATATCTGTTCCTGTTACAGAATCGATTACTGGAGCGTCTAGTGCCGGAATTGTAACACTTACCGGTACTGCAATTATACAATTATTAGCATCTTTTACATAAGCTGTAACTAATCCTGCATTATAAGTAGTCAAAGTATTTGTTGTACTATAATTTGTTCCATTGAAGCTGTATTGGTAAGGTGCTGTTCCTGTTCCCGCAGTTACGTTGATTGTAACAACTGCTGGCTG
>NZ_JAVDTG010000010.1:0-228753 GCF_031455715.1 Flavobacterium sp. 2755 | reverse complement strand
TTTTCTAATCTTTTTTCTGAAAAATTTTTCAGTTTTGATTTCTTTTCCTGCCAGTCTTTCAGTGAACCTCTTTCGTTGTTGCGGGTGCAAAAGTAGCACCTTTATTTACATTTACAAGCCTTTTTTTTATATTTTTTCCATCTTTTTTATAAGTCACTGGTATCTTGCTTTTTACAAGGTAAAGTTTTTTTCGTGGTTTTATCTTTATTGGGGATTTTGGCGGTTTGGCTTCGCTGTGCCTGATTCTGCCGCGAAGGCACTAAGGCCCGAAGTCTGGTTTTTTCTGTGGTTTTTCTTCTGGAAACGTCTTTTCCTTCGGAAATTTTCTTCTGAAAAACTGATCTCCTAGCCCCGATAGAAGTGGAAATCCTTTTATTTTGGGGTTCAAAATAAAAGATTGAAACGGATAGCGGGATTAAGCTCCTTATTAAAAACAAATTCCAAATCTTTTAAATTCCAAATTCCAATCTTAAAAAGGCTTCGACTTCGCTCAGCTGGACATTACTATATAATATAGTATCATGAATTAAATTTTCTTTATACGTGACGTAGACACACTGCTGTGCGTTTCTACGGAGAATTGGATCTTTAATTTATTCTATACATATATGTATAAAAAATAAACCCGACAGGTTTTTGAAACCTGTCGGGTTATGAGAATGAAATCTACACTCTTATATATATGTATACTTATATATGTATACTTTCGTTTAGGCTGTCGATTGCTTCTTTTGTGATTTGAATGCTTTTTAGTTTTGCCTGATGATCGAAGATTGGGCTTGTTACCATTAGTTCGTCGATTCTGGCGTAGTCGATAAACTTTTTCAAATCAGTTTTTAATTGTTCTTTGTTTCCTGTGAAGGTTCCGGCTGTCATTTGATTGACATGGAAACGTTCTTGTTCGTTCATAATATCATCTAACGACGGAACGGGTGGCTGCAAACCTTTGCGATCGTTTCTAATTAAGTTCAGGAACATTTGATACAAACTTGTAGACAATAGTTCTGCTTCCTTATTTGTATCAGCGGCAATGATATTGACACAGGCCATTGTTTTTGGTTTATCTAGAAACTCTGAAGCCTGGAAATTTTGACGATAAAATTCAAATGCCTGAATCATTAGCTTTGGTGCAAAGTGTCCGGCGAACGCATAAGGTAATCCGTAAGCTGCTGCCAAAGCTGCACTGTCCATACTTGAACCTAGAATCCAAATTGGCACTTTTAAGCCTTCGGCTGGGAACGCGCGTACTTTTCCTGTTTCATTTTCGCTTGAAAAATATTCTTGAAGCTTACTTACATTTTGCGGAAAACGCTGTGCTTGCTCAAAAAAGTCTTTTCTGATTGCTTCTGCAGTTGGTTGATCTGTTCCTGGTGCTCTTCCTAAACCTAAATCGATTCGGTTTGGATAAAGGGTTTCCAAAGTTCCAAATTGTTCGGCAACTACTAAAGGAGAATGATTCGGAAGCATGATTCCGCCAGAACCTACGCGGATATTTTTAGTTTGACTTGCTACATACCCAATTAAAACCACTGTTGCTGTACTCGCAACGTGTGCCATATTATGATGTTCAGCAAGCCAAAATCGCTTGTATCCTAAAGTATCTGCTAATTGCGCTATATCTTTTGTTTTTTGAAATGTTTCTGAAGCGTTGCTATCCTGAGTGATGATAGCGAGGTCTAATAATGAGACTGAAATTGGGTTTTTCATATAAAAAAATGCTAGTCTACAAAATTAACTCATTTATACGGATGCCTTTTGTTTTCTAATGTTAATAGATTTATAATATTTGTAAGTATCTCGAAAAATGTAAATTTTAATAATTAATTATTGTTTTACGATAATTAATTATACATTTGCAATATCAACCTAACTTTTCATTATATGAAGACAACTCATATTGTATCTAGAATATTATTTTATTTTACCCGTTTTTTGTCTGTGGTTTATTTCTTTTTGGCCGGATATTCTGTTTTTACTTTAACAACAGGATTGTTTTTGACATTTAAAGATAGTGGAAAGTATTTTCAGGTTTGTTATCCGTTTACTACTCATCCAATAATGTTAGGCGATTACAATCTGCCGTATATTCTTTTTGATTTTTTGGCACCGCTGAGTTTGTATGGGCTTTTCTTTTTATTGAGCAGTAATGTTTTTAAAGTATTTTTTCAGCCTAAATTATTTACGCAAAATGGAATTTCTCATTTAAGGCGTTTCTATTTATCCAATTTATTAATCCCGAGTATTGTAATATTTGTGGCTTTCTTTTTTGTTCCGCTGGATAATGAAGTTTCGCTATTTATTCTGTTACACGGAATGCTGGGTGTTTTTGCTTACTTTTTAGCGGCCATTTTTAAACAAGGTTTAAACCTTCAGAACGAACAAGACTTATTTATATAACTATGCCAATAATTGTAAATGTTGATGTAATGCTTGCTAAACGCAAGATGCAGAGTAAAGAGTTGGCAGAAAAACTAGATATTACGCCTGCCAATTTATCGATTCTAAAAACTGGAAAAGCAAAAGGAATTCGGTTTGATACTCTCGAAGCTATTTGTAAAATATTGGATTGTCAGCCCGGGGATATTTTAGAATACGTGGCAGAATAGCTTTCTTTTAAATCTTATTTCACTCATAAATAAATCGGTTTTTGAAGCCGACAGGTATTCTATTGCCTAAATTTTTCAAATTATAGTTTAATTCAATCATCAAAATCAATCAAAAAATGAACAGTTTATCAATCAAAAATCTCAGCAAAACGTATGAGAACGGTACAAAAGCGATTGACGATTTATCGCTTGAAATTACAAACGGAATGTTTGGTTTACTTGGCCCAAACGGTGCAGGAAAATCGACTTTAATGCGGACTATTGCCGCTTTGCAGGAACCTACTGCGGGAATTATTGAATTTAACGGAATTAATATTCTGGAAAACCCAATGTTTATTAGGCAAAATCTGGGTTATCTGCCTCAGGAATTTGGCGTTTATCCTAAAATTTCGGCTTATCGCCTGCTCGATCATCTGGCGGTTTTAAAAGGAATCGTTGATAAAAAGGAACGTCACGATCAAATTTTGTATTTATTACAGCAGACGAATTTGTTACAGCATAAAGATAAAGCGGTTCATTCTTTTTCCGGAGGTATGCGTCAAAGGTTTGGAATTGCTCAGGCTTTACTGGGAAATCCGAAAATTATTATTGTCGATGAACCCACTGCGGGACTTGATCCGGAAGAAAGAAACCGATTTAATAATTTACTGAGTGAAATTGGCGAAAGCATTATTGTAGTTCTATCAACTCATATTGTAGAAGACGTTCGCGATTTATGCCCTAAGATGGCAATTATCTCTAACGGAAAATTGATTTTGGAAGGAAAACCAAATGAAGCAATCGATTCTTTAAAAGGTAAAATCTGGATGAAGGCGATTGAGAAAGCAGAACTGAAGGATCATCAATCGAACTTTAATATCATTTCGTCCAACTTAAATTCAGGGAAAATCAATATTCATGTTTTTTCGGATGTACGGCCAGATTCTGGTTTTGAATTGATATCGCCAGATTTGAGCGATGTTTATTTTAGTGTTTTAGCTCAAAATCAACTTAAAAATTAGTGTTATGCTTTCTAAATTAATTCAATTTGAATGGCATAACAACACCAGAAGCTGGACTTTTTATGCCACGTTTATTATTTATTTGGTTTTAGGATTTTTTGTGAGTGCTTTTGCGAACTTTTCTTTTTCAGGTGCTTACAAAAATAGTCCGTATGTATTGACTTATGCGATTGGTCTGATTTCGCTGATGACGATATTTTCGATTACACTTCAAGTCGCACAGGGTTTTTTAAAGGAATATGAAACGAAATTTGATTCGATTATTTTCTCCTCTCCTATTTCTAAGTTTCATTATTTGGCGCCTAAATTTATTACTGCATTTGCAATCGCCGTAGTTTCTTTTGGTATGTTTATTGTCGGAATGATCGTTGGACACCAAATGTCGTGGCTTTCTAAAAGCGAGATTGGTCCTTTTGAAATTATAAATTATCTCTGGCCTTATTTTGTAATTGTGATTCCGAATATTTTTCTGTGCCTTTCTATATTGACCGCTTTGGCGTGGCTTACGCGAAGTAAACTTTTTATTTATGTTGGGGGTTTATTAATTTACATCTTATATATAGCGGGTTCCATTTTTTCTAATTCTCCCATCTTTGCAAATGCTTCTCCGTCTTCGGCGAAAGCCATGTCTTTGGCAGCAAAAATAGATCCGTTTGGGTTGGCGGCTTTTTTAGAACAAACGAGATATTGGACTTCGATTGAAAAAAATACTGAATTAGTTTCACTTTCGGGAAACTTTTTATTTAACCGATTATTGTGGATTTCGGTTTCCTTGCTTTTACTTTTTGTTTCCTATCGATTGTTTTCCTTCCGAAAAACAAAAACTAAAAAGGTTAAAACTTCAAAAACTATTTCAAAAGAAACAAAAATTCTTTCTTCGGAAATTCCAAAAAACATCGAATTCAAAACTTTCAGACATAATTTTGCTGTTTTTAAAAGCAATATCAAGCTGGATATTTTTTTAGTTCTAAAAGGAATTCCGTTTTTATTGATTGTTCTTTTGTTTTCGGGATTATTGGCAATCGAAATTTCGGATGAAATTGATGGCGGAATCCGATTAGCTGAAAAAATTACAGATACGGCTTTAATGATTTCCACGATAATGGATCGTCTGCCGTTTATTCTGATTCTAATTCTCCTTTTTTACAGCAGTGAATTAGTAAACCGAAGCGAAAATTCGAGATTTGAAATGCTCGAAAATACTGCACCGTATTCTCAATTTGTCGTTTTACTTTCGAAATTGACGGCACTTTTTATTATCCCACTAATCATAATCAGCATTAGTATTTTGATTGGATGTATATTTCAGATTGCGAATGCAAATGCTCCAATCGAAATTGGTCTTTATCTTTCTTTGTTTTATTATCTCGGTTTTCCGCTATTGTTGATCTCGATTTTGGTAATTGCGATTCAGACTTTTATTAAAAATAAATATATCGGACTTTCCGTTGCTTCTTTTATATGTCTTCTATTTTGCACCGGAATTGGAGAGCAATTGGGAATTTCTCATCCTTTACTTCGATTTGGAGATGCTTTTAAAAGAGAGTATTTTGACTTGAATGGTTTCGGAAAATATACTTTTCCGTTTCATATTTCGATGTTATACAATTTCGGATTGGCTTTACTGCTTCTTACTTTGACTGGGATTTTGTGGAAAAGAAATGCTTCAATCCTAAAAACCTTTCGAAGAAATTCATTTAATGGCAGTCAGAAAATGACTTTTGCATTGGGAATTATTCTTTTTATTGGTTTTGGAAGTTATCTTTTTTATAAAACGAATATTGAATATCCATATTTGACCGAAGAAGATCAGAATAACTGGAGCGAAAAATATGAAACTCAATTTAAAAAATATACCAATCTTGCCCAGCCCACGATTATTTCTGTAAAAAGTAAAGTCGATTTATTTCCTGAGGAAAATCGTTATGAAGTAAAAGGCACTTATGAATTGATTAATAATTCTGAAAAACCTATTGATAGTTTACTCCTATATATAGATAGAAATTCAAAGTTGACTTCTGTTGAAATTCCGAATTCTAAAAACTTGAACGATGTTTCGGCATTTCATCATTATTGGTATCGATTAGAAAAACCTTTAGAACCTCAGCAGAAAATAAAAATGAATTTTTCTTTTGAGTCTTCGTGGTCGCCATTTAAAGGACATACTGCTTTTAATTCTATAATCGAAAATGGTTCGTTTATGCGAATAAGCCGTTACTTTCCGCTTTTTGGTTATCAGGAATCGAATGAAATCAGCAGTAAAAAAGAACGGGCAAAAAGACATTTGAAACCGCAGGCGCCTCTTAAAAAACTAGAAGACAAATCGGAAATTAAATATGATTTTGTTGATTATGATGCTGTGGTTTCGACTTCTAAAAATCAAACGGCGATTGGCGTTGGAGATTTAATTGGGAATTGGAAAAAAGACGACCGCAATTATTTTCATTATAAATCTAATGGAAAGATTCCGTTTCGATTTGCTTTTTCTTCTGCCGAATATGGAATTCAAAAAACGAATTATAAAGGTATTTCGATTGAAGTTTTTTATGATAAAAGACATTCGAGAAACATTAAAAAACTAATTCAGGATGTAAAAAATACTTTAGATTACTGCCAAAATAATTTTGGAAAGTATCCATACAAAACAATTCGTTATGCCGAAGTTTCTGCTTTCGCCGATGGATTTGCTGCAACTTCTTATCCGTCGACAGTTTTTATGAAAGAGAATTTCGGATTCTACAGCAACCTTAACAACAAGGATAAGGAAGATGTAATTAATCAATTAACGGCTCATGAATTGTCGCATGAATGGTGGGGAAATTCACAAATAAGTCCGGAACAAAAAGAAGGAAGCTGGATTTTAACCGAAACTTTGGCGCAATACACGGAATTGATGTTTTATGAAAAAGAACATGGTTTGGAAAAAGCACTCGAAACTTTAAAAATTCATCTCGATTTATATTTGAGCAGCCGAAGTTATGATCCTGAAACGCCTTTGTATAAAACAAATTACGAAACTTCGCATTTACCTTATGATAAAGGAATGTTGGTAATGCATCAGCTTCGGGTTTTAATTGGTGAAGAAAAAGTAAATCTTGCTTTGAAAAATTTCCTGAATCATTATAAATATCCAAACCCGTTTCCTGATTCTGAAGATTTATTAAAAGAGATTTATGCTGTGACAGATCAAAAACTGCATGCTAAATTAGATGAAATGTTTAAGCAGATTATTACTTATTCTTCAAAAATAGAATCGGTTTTAAGTATTAAACAAAATGGTTTTTATGAGGTTTCTTTTAAAGCGGTTTCTGAAAAATTTAGAGAAAATGCAACTGGAGAAAGAAAACAAATTGCAAACGATGCCACTATAGATATTGGTATTTATGATGAAAACGGAAAGTTGTCTCTTTATCCTTTTGATATCAAAAACAATAAAATTGAAGGCAAAGTTAAACTCAAAACAAAACCTCAACGCATTGTTATTGATCCCTATTTAATGAATATTGATACTTTTATAAAGGACAACGAGAAAGAAATTGATTAGTTTTTTTGCCACGAATTCCACGAATTTCCACTAATATTTTTTTACCACAGATTAAAAGGATTAAAATGATTTTTTGCTTGCCCTAAAGTTTATCCTCAAAATAAATAATCCAAATAATCTTTTTAATCTGTGGCAAAAAACTTTTACCTCAGCTGAATTAAAATCTGTTTGTGAGTTGTTTTTCCGTCGTCTTTAATTTTTAAATCTTTATTTGATTCGATTTCAAATTTTGAAGAAGTATCTATTGCTAATGAAATATCTTGATATCTAAAATTTTCTGGAATTTCAGGCAGTTCAATTTTAACATCAATTTCTTTATTATTTTGTTTGTAATCAACTTTAATTCTGTCTCTTAACCAAATATATTCGTAAACTTCCTGCCACGACGCCATCCAAATGGAATCGTTTCCTTTTACGCCGTATTTATTGGCAAGCGCTGTCATATAGTATTTAAAATCAGGAAAACGCATGCTTAGATTCCACAAGTTTGTATTTCCTGTTCCGTGTGTAAATTCGTTAAACCAAATTTTATTGGGTTCTTTTACAATTGAATCTAAAGTTTTTAAATAGCGATCCATTGTTTTAAAACCGATTGTATCTTTTGAACTCTGCACAAAAGTTCTGGCTGTAATCATTTTATCTAGATTTACTTTTGAATCAACATTAAAAACAGGACCAACACCATAATAAGACGCTACCGAAAAATGTCCGTTATTAAGTGCCTCTTTTTCATATTCCAAATAATATTTCTCATCACCTTCTCCGCCCGGAACCACAAAATGCGACATGGTAAAATCAAGGTTTTGTTTTATTGAGGTTGTATTTTCGGTTACTTCAGTCAAATAATTTGTGCCGTGTTTTGTTGCGTGGTGAAAACCATGATTCAAAATATCCCAGCCAGCATTGTACATTTCTTTAATTTCCGGCCACGAAAGATGTCCGCGGTTTGCCGGTAAATCACGAATTGCGCCGCCGTTAACTGCCAAAGCCAATTTAAACGGAATTTTATTTCCTAATCCGTCTGAATAAAAAAGACCTTTTGAAGTTGTTCCGTCTCCGCCCTGATCGATTTTCCATTCGTTTTTATCCGGATTGCTTATTTTTCCGCCATTCAATAACGGAAAAGCGGTTAAATAAGCAGATCGATATCCATCATCAAGTGTAAAACTGTAGGCGAAATGTTTGTTGAATTTTAAAGAAGCAGGTTTTATTGTGACTTTATTGTCTGATTTTAATTTGATTTTAAAGGAAATAATTTTCGCTTTTAAGGAATCTGTTTTAGTATTAAAATCATTTGCGAAACAAAGTGAAACTGAATTAATCAGGAGAACAAAAATGAATAAAAAAGATTTTATTCGGGAATGTGGTATTTTCATTTTAAAGTTAGAATTAGAGATTCTAAAGATACATATACTTTAAAATAAATTGATAATTGTTGAGTGTAATAATTGAACGCGGATAAAACGGATTCACTTCGTAAAATCAGCGTCTAATTTTAGCCGATTCTAATAACTTTCAAACATTTAAAAAGAATGATATTTCAACACATTAAAGGTATTTAACGAAATATAATAGTTCTCCATAATTCAAAATAGCAGGAAATCCTTTATAATCAATACTTCGCAAAAGGGCATGCAGATTGTATTTTAAAATACAACTAAAAAATCCTGCTATGTATCTATCTAATACAAAAACGATTGTGTTTATTTCGGGAGCTTTTGTGAGCCATTTTTATTGGGAAGAATGGATTGCTTTTTTTGAAAATAAAGGATACAAAGTTGTAGCTCCGCCCTGGCTTCATAAAAATGATTCGGCCTTAAATTTAAGGAAACAAAATCCATGTGTAAAAATTGGATCGATTAGTTTATTTGATCTTTTGTGTTATTATACCGAAATTATTGAGAAACTTCCCGAGAAACCTATTTTAGTGGGACATTCTTATGGCGGGCTTTTAGTACAATTATTGGTTCAGAAAGATTTAGCCGAAGCAGGGATCTGCATCAATTCTTTTCCGCCAAAAGGCTTTACGACTTTAAAGTTTCCCTTTTATAAAAATATTATACCTTTTTCATTCGGTATTTTTTCTTTAAAAAAAACTTTCATTTTAACCTTCGAAAATTGGAAAGCAGCATTTTTCAACATTGCTCCTATCGAAGAACAAAAAAATGAATATGAGAAGTTTATAATTCCCGAATCTAAAAAAGCTTTGCGGAATTTATTTTCAAAAAATGCAAAAATCAATTTCAGGAAAAAACACGTTCCACTGTTTTTTATTTCCTGTTCTGAAGATCAAATTATTTCTCCAAAATTGGTTTATTGGAATTACAGAAAGCATAGAAATCTATATTCTATAACTTGTTACAAAGAATTTAAAAACAAAAATCATTTTGTAATTCTTCAGAACGAATGGCAGGAAGTTGCAGAATCTGTGGCAAAATGGATTGAGAAGGTTACTTAAATTTATTTTATTCTTTGTCTTTGAATCTCGCAAAGTCGCCAAGTCACTAAGTTTTTCTTTTAAAGATTAAATTTTTGCGACTTTGCGAGCAATTTTCGGTGCTAAAAATATTAACTTATTTCCCGCTTAATTTCTAATTTTTTGATTTTTGAGTTTAAAGTTGACGGATGAATATCCAGAATTTCTGCAGCACCGCCGGCGCCTGAGATTTTTCCGTTACATTTTTTAAGAATATATAAAATGTAATCGCGTTCATTTTCTAAAATGGTTTTAATCGAAAATGAATCGGTATTTTGCTGTGCGTGTATTTTGGATGAAGGCGAAAATTCAATTGTTTTAATTGTATTTCCTTCTGTAAGCAATAAAGTACGCTGTATCAAATGTTCCAATTCTCTGATATTTCCCGGCCAGTCGTAATTTGTTATTTGCTGTAAGGCATTATCGGAAAGTGTTGGTACTTTTCGATTCATTCTTTCGCTGTAAACTTTTATAAAATAATCTGCCAGTTCAGGAATATCTTCTTTTCTCTTTTTTAATGATGGAACCATTATTGGAAAAACATGAAGTCGGTAATACAAATCCATTCTAAAACGTCCGGCAGCGACTTCTTCTTCAAGGTTTTTATTCGTTGCTGCAATTATACGAACATCGATTTTTATAGGCATCAATCCGCCGACACGTTCTATTTCACGTTCTTGTAAAACACGCAATAATTTTACCTGAAGTTCTAGCGGCATCTCTCCTATTTCGTCCAGAAAAATTGTTCCGCCGTTTGCTAATTCAAACTTCCCGATTCGCTTTTCTAAAGCTCCCGTAAAAGCACCTTTTTCATGCCCGAAAAGTAAAGATTCGGCAAGGTTTTCAGGAATGGCACCACAGTTTATAATAATTAATGGTTTGTCTTTTCTTGGCGATAAATCGTGAATGCTTTTGGCAATTTTTTCTTTTCCGGTACCGCTTTCGCCTAAAATTAAAACGGAAGTATCTGATGGCGCTACTTTTTTGATGTAGTTAAAAACCGTTACCATTTGTGAACTGTTTCCAATGATGCCTTCAAAACCGGATTTAATGTTTTCTGTTTTTTCTTTTTTCTGCGGAATTTCTTTTGGTTCAACAATTATTTTTTCTGCAGAATAAAAACGGGAAATAAATTGTGAAAATGTATTTTCCAGATTGGATAATAATTTCAGGTTTTCATTTGAATAAACATTGAAATTACGGCTGTAGAAAGTGAAACAAAAACGCTGTGAGGCTGCAATTGAAAGTGGAAAAACCAGATAAGATTTGATTCCGAAATTATGCGAAATAATTCCTTTTATGGGTGCGGCCTGAAAATTATTAATCAACGATTCTTCGCTGTAAATAATTGGTTTTATGTCTATTTGAGATTTTATATAGGTTTCATTTAATTCTCTTATCGATATATCGGCAATTTGCGAAAGCTTCTGTACGCTGATGATTTGATATTGATCGATATTTTTTCGGATGATTCCAAGGTTCGAATATTGTTCTGCATTTACAAATCCAACTTCCAGGTAATCAAAACAAATAAATGTTTGAATTATTTTAGCAAAAGATAGTAAAGCATCTTCGAGTTTTAGGTTTGAATTGATTAATTCTGAAATCTCACTCTTTAAATCTAACTGCTGCATTAACTGAGATTCAAGACTGTATTTTTGTCTGTAAAAAGCAATTTCAAGCGTTGTTAAAATATCCTGTTCCCGAAATGGCTTTACAATAAATCCATACGGATGTGTAGTTTTGGCCTGATCTAAAATTCTCTTACTTGAATTTGCAGAAATAAATATAAAACCGATATTTTTTTCCTTTAAAATATGCGCCAGATCTATTCCGTTTTTATCTCCTTTGAGCATAATATCCAAAAATACCAAATCTGGTTTCTGGGTCTGAATTACATCCAAAGCCTGATCAACAGAACGTACAATTCCGATAACTTTATAGTTTGCTTTTTCGAGAATCAACTGTAAATCATGTGCTTCGATAAATTGATCCTCAACAATTAAAATTTGTTTTTGATATTCATTTTCGTCAGATTGAGGGCTTTTATCAGACAAGGTTCCCATAAATGTAGTATTATTTATATTATAATCTCATAATTCATTGGCATAAAATTAGTTAAATATCGCCAGTAATTTCAGTGTTTTGAAAAAATTAAATCAAAAAAATCACATTTAATGTGAATTTTCTTGATATTTTTCAAAAAAACCACACTTCTTTATTTCTATATTTGTTTACTAAAACCAATCCAAAAAACTAATTTTTAACAAATTATGAAACGACCGCATACTTTCTATTTGATTTTGTTAATTACCAATTCATTATTTGCACAAATAGCCCCTGCCGTTGCTAAATATGATCTTGCTAAAAAAAGACTATTAATACAAAGCTGTTCCACATATTTATTTAATGCCAATCAAGGTGCAATAGATGTTGACAGCGCTGTAGTTGTTGCCTGCAAAGCTTACAAATTGCCTGTTTCATTAAGCTATACTGAAGGTTTTAATGATGGCACAAAATTAATTGGAAGTGAGTTCATAGATAAAGGAAACATCACTTCTGTACTAAAGCTTTTGGCTAAATCAAAAGGTGAAGACCAAATTAAATTATTACTTCAATTAGGGAGTTTTTATCTTTTTAAACCGGGAACAAAACCACAGGATTTACAAAACGCAAAACTTTATATTGATAAAGCAGTTTTGGCAAGTAATCAAAGTAAAATAAAAAAATGGCAGCATCAAAGTTTACTGCTATTAGGCAAATATTATTATCAGGCCAATAATCCGGCAGAAGGAAAAAAAATATTTTTGCAGGTTATAGATGAATGCCGAAAACAAAATGACAAATTAGGTCTTGCCGAAGCTTTAGATGCTTACGGAACTCTTTTATTCAATCTTGATCCCGAAAAAGAAAAAATACTGCAAGAAGCCGTTTCGCTTTATGCTTCTTTAGGTTTAGAAGAAAAGAGAATAGAGAATTACACCAAAATCACGACAATCTATTTTTGGACAAATAAAGTAAATGAAGCTAAAAAAAGATTGTATCAAAATTTAGCTGATTTACGAAAAATTGGTTTTACACATGAGCAATTTGCGGAAACAACAATTGCTTATATTGAAATGGCGATGCACAATATCCCAAACGCATTATATTATGCCCTAAAAAGTGTAAAAAGAATGGATGCTGAAAAGGATTATACTTTTGGTGACATTTTTTATATGCGTTTGGGAGATGTATATAATCATTATGGCCATCACGAAGAAGCCTTGGAATTGTACAAAAAGAGTATCGAAATAGGCCAGCATACTATTGATACCGGCACTTGGTACAAAAGTTTTTATAGTGCTGTAGCAGCTTTATCTCTAAAAGGAAAAACTAAAGAAGCGATTGTTTATATTAATTCAATGACAGAAAAACATCCTCCTAAAAGTACTTTTGATAAAATGTCTGTTGCGTATGTTAAAGCCAATTCTTATGACGAAATAAAGGATTTTGTTAAAGCTGAAAAATACTTTAAAGAAACCGCTTATTATGCACAGCAGTTAAATGGTCCGGAAACTTTTAGGGAAGTTGTTCACGAATATATTATAATAGCTCTTTTTTATATCAAAATAAATAAGCCTCAGGAAGCTAAATTTTATTCTGATAAAGCTGCCGCGCTTTTAAAAAACAATGACAAATACGATTCGCATGCATTACAACTTTTACGGTACAAAACAGACTCGATCAATGGTGATTTTAAAGGTGCGCTAGAACGTTTTAAAGATTATAAAAAAATAATGGATTCAGTTCATGGAGTAGATAAAAACAAACAAATTGACGAACTCAAAATTCAATATGAAACGGCCAATAAGGAACAAAAAATTAAACTTTTAAATGATCAGGATAAATTACAAAAAAGCGAATTGCGAAAATCAAAACTTTTAAATAGTGTTTCTATATGGAGTTTAGTATTGTTACTGGTTGTAATTGCATTATTGTTTAACCGATATCGTTTAAAACAACGAAATCACGCCAAACTTGAAATCAAGGAAAAAGAAATCAACCAGAAAAATATCAATCTGAAACATTTACTGGATGAGAAAGAATGGCTGTTGAAAGAAATCCACCATCGTGTAAAAAACAATCTTCAAACTGTAATTAGTCTGCTCAATTCACAATCGGCTTATTTGGAAAATGATATGGCTTTATCCGCTATAAAAAACAGCCAGCACAGAATTCATTCGATGTCTTTGATTCATCAAAAATTATACAATTCTGAAAATATTTCGACAATCAATATGCCAAATTATATTAAAGAATTAGTCGAATATTTACGAGATTCTTTTTCGCTTGGACAGAGAATTCGCTTTGAAGTAAAAATCGATCCGCTGGAATTAGATGTTGCGCACGCTGTTCCGTTGGGATTGATTTTAAATGAAGCGATTACGAATTCTATTAAATATGCTTTTCCCGAAGATCGAACCGGAATGATTTATATAACGCTTGAAACCAAAGCTGAAAATCAATATATATTGACTATTTCTGATAACGGAATTGGTTTTGATTTGAACCTCAGCAATAAAAAAGCAAACTCTTTCGGAATGAGTTTGATAAAAGGTTTAACGGATGATCTTGACGGAAAATTAACAATGGAAAATAATAACGGAACGATTTTGAAAATTGAATTTTCGCAAGAATTTCCGTTGAATCAAAAAAGGAAAGTGATTTAAAACCTAAATTTGTACCTCAAAATACCAATTCGGTTTTAGCTTATCTGCAAATGACACACAAAATTTTAATTATAGACGACGAAGAAAAACTGAGAAGTCTGCTGGCTCGTATTATAAAATCGGAAGGATTTGAAGTTATCGAAGCCAAAGATTTAAAATCAGGTTTTAAGAAACTCGAACAAACGGATATTGATGTTGTTTTATGTGATGTGAAATTGCCTGACGGAAATGGCGTTGATTTTCTTCAAAACATAAAAGGAAGTTTTCCACTTACAGAAGTTATTCTATTAACAGCTTTTGGAAATATTCCAGACGGCGTTCAGGCGATGAAAAATGGTGCTTTCGATTATATTGTAAAAGGCGACGACAACGACAAGATTATTCCGCTACTTTATAAAGCGGTTGAAAAAGTGCATTTACAGAAAAAAGTACAGCAACTTGAAAAACGCATCAACGATAAATATTCTTTCAGCACTATTATAGGAAAATCGAAAGGGATTGAACAGGTTATTGATCTTGCACAAAAAGTAGCTAAAACAGATTCGACTGTTTTGCTTACAGGAGAAACAGGAACCGGAAAAGAAGTTTTCGCACAGGCGATTCACGAAAACAGCAATCGCGTAGGCAAATCTTTTGTTGCTCTTAACTGTAGCACTTTTAGTAAAGAAATTCTAGAAAGCGAACTTTTTGGTCATAAACAAGGTGCATTTACCGGAGCTTTAAAAGATAAAAAAGGTTTTATTGAAGAAGCCAATGGCGGAACTTTGTTTCTGGATGAAATTGGTGAAATGCCAATTGATCTTCAGGCGAAATTATTACGTGTTTTAGAAACCAGCGAATATATTCCAGTTGGCGACACAACTCCAAAAAAATCAAATTTCAGATTAATTGCGGCTACAAACCGAGATTTAAAAACAGAAAGCGACGAACATCGTTTCCGTTCTGATTTGTATTTTCGTTTGAATATCTTCGAAATTAAACTGCCTTCATTAAGAGAAAGAATAAAAGATATTGCCGTATTGACGAATCATTTCGTTAAACAGTTTTCTGAAAAAACGAATAAAAAAACATTACATATCTCAGATGATTTTCTTCAAAAATTAGAAAATTATTCCTGGCCGGGAAACATCCGCGAACTTAAAAATATCATCGAAAGATCGGTTATTTTGAGTAATGACGATACTCTAACATCAGATGTTCTGCCTTACGAAATGCAGCATCAAGCTGAAAATAACTCAAAACCAATGTCGGCTTTTTCTATGCAGAGTGTTGAGAAACTACATATTCAAAAAGTTTTAAATTATACCAAAGGAAATAAAGCAGAAACGGCTCGATTATTAGAAATTGGAATTGCGACTTTGTATCGAAAGTTGGAAGAATATCAAATTCAATAACAATATCAATGGCAAATTCAAATTACAAGAAAATTACAATTTACCATTAACAATTCACAATTAATAATTAACAATTAATAATTAACCTTATCATTTCAATAAAAGCTTATCATTTTGATAGGCTTTTTTTATGCCTATTTTTTGGCACAAAACTACTTTCCTTTTATTGACAGCACTTTAGCTGTAACTTGACTTTTTCGGAACATATTTTGGCATAGGGAGAGAGAACATTAAAAATTCATTCCAAATGAAAACTCAAGTTACCTCAATCTACAAACAAGCTGAACGGTTTGCCGAAATCACCAAAAAATCAATTATTTCAGGCAATATTGTGAGAGCAAAGAAATGTCTGGCTCTTGCCGAACGTTTGTTTATAACCGGAAGCATCGAAACTAAAAACGCCATTTCTAATGTGTATGTTTTTTCGGTTTCTTCTTTTATGGAAGTACGTCACTGCAATATTTCACATCTTTTTCCACAAACACTTAAAGCGGAATATATCAAACAGGTTAATGCCTCTGGCGTTTAATTGGTTAACTATTTAATCGTTTAATCGCTCCAACATATCTAAAATCTGAACTCTAAAATCTAAAATAAATCCTATGATCACTTTTCTTTTACTCGGGCTGGCCGTAGTGCTGTTTACCATTTGTTTCCTTTCTGTTGAATTTTTTGAAAAAATCTAAATCATGACTGCACTATTTATTATTTCAATCGCCGTTTTCGTGTATTTGGTTTATGTATTAATCAAACCTGAAAAATTTTAAAATATGAATTTTTAGAATTTAAGATTGTCTCAAAGAAATCTAAAATCTAAAATCAACAATCTAATATTAAATATATGAACACAGAATTATTAGGCGTCATTGGTATTTTTATCCTAACCATTGTTTTAGCGATTCCTTTAGGGAAATATATTGCTAAAGTTTTCTTAGGAGATAAAACACTTCTTGACCCGATTTTCAATCCAATTGAAAAATTTATCTTTAAAATCAGTGGTATCAATTCCACTGAAGAAATGAACTGGAAACAACACTTAAAAGCACTTTTAAGTATTAATATGGTTTGGTTCTTTCTTTGCTTTTTTGTCTTATTGTTTCAGGGTTCTTTACCTCTTAACCCGGATAACAACCCTTCTATGACGCCTGATTTGGCATTTAATACTGCTATTTCATTTTTAGTCAATTGTAACTTACAGCATTATTCAGGCGAAAGCGGGGTTTCTTACCTTTCACAAATCGTCTTGATGTTCCTTCAATTTGTTTCTGCAGGTATCGGTATGGCTGCTGCTGCAATGATTTTTACAGCAATGAAAGAAAGAACGACAGAACAATTAGGTAATTTTTACAATTATTTCATCAAAAGCTGTACTCGTATTTTATTACCACTTTCAGCAATTGTAGCTATTGCACTAGTATTTAGCGGTACTCCAATGACTTTTGAAGGAAAAGATGCTATTACAACGCTTCAAGGTGATCATGTAGAAGTTTCTCGCGGACCAGCTGCTGCATTTATTGCCATTAAACATATTGGTACAAATGGTGGTGGTTTTTTTGGAGCCAACTCAGCACATCCATTAGAAAATCCAACTTACTTTACGAATGGAGTTGAGCTTTGGGCACAAATGATTATTCCGTTTGCCATGATTTTCGCTCTTGGATTTTACCTCAACAAAAGAAAATTATCAAATATCATATTTGGTGTAATGACGATCGGATTTCTACTTCTGGTTGTTCCAACAGTTATGAGTGAAATCAACGGAAATCCTGCCATCGAAAAAATGGGCATCGCACAAACAACTGGAGCGATGGAAGGAAAAGAAGTTCGGTTTGGACCCGCAATGTCAGGATTCTGGAGTATTGCTACAACGGTAATTTCTACAGGTTCTGTAAATAGTATGCATGATAGTTCTATGCCAATTTCTGGTGCTATGCAATTATTATCTATGATGGTAAATGCCTTTTACGGCGGATGCGGTGTTGGTATTTTGAACTACTATGTTTTCATTATTCTGGCTGTATTTATCTCCGGATTAATGGTTGGTCGAACTCCTGAATTTTTAGGTAAGAAAATCGAAGCGCGGGAAGTTAAAATTGCTGCTTTTATAGCTATTCTTCACCCTTTATTAATATTAGCAGGAACTGCTTTAGCATCTTATTTTGCTGCGCATGATACTGCAATGGGTTATTGGTTTAACGGAAACGCAACAGGCTGGTTAAACAATCCCGGAAATCACGGATTCTCAGAAATGCTATACGAATACACTTCGAGTGCTGCTAACAACGGTTCTGGTTTTGAAGGTTTGGGAGATAATAATCCGTTCTGGAATATTACTACAGGAATTGTATTACTGCTAAGCCGTTTTATTCCAATCATTGGGCCATTGGCAATTGCAGGTTTATTGGCAGGTAAAAAATACATTCCGGAAAGTGCAGGAACTTTAAAAACCGACACATCAATTTTCGGAATCATGACTTTTGCCGTAATCGCAATTATCGCTGCTTTATCATTCTTCCCAGCGTTGGCTTTAGGTCCATTGGCAGAATTCTTTACTTTAAAATAATATAAAAAATGACAACTAATAAATCCACATCATTGTTTGAAAGTAAACAGGTAAAAGAAGCCTTAGTGCAGTCTTTTGTGAAGCTTAATCCAAAAATGATGATCAAAAATCCGGTAATGTTTACCGTAGAAATTGGAACCGCAATTATGTTTGCTGTCTGCATTTCAATATTAATGGGCGCAACCGATCAAGGAAGTTTTACATATAACCTAATTGTATTTTTCATTTTACTTGCAACGCTTTTATTTGCCAATTTCGCCGAAGCAATTGCTGAAGCAAGAGGAAAAGCACAAGCCGATAGTTTGCGAAAAACAAGAGAAGAAACTCCCGCAAGACAAATTCTTCCAAACGGAGAAATAAAAAACATTAGTTCTTCGGCATTAAAAAAAGACGATATTTTTGTTTGCGAAGCTGGCGATTTAATTGCAGCCGATGGTGAAATTATCGAAGGTCTGGCTACAATCGACGAAAGTGCCATTACCGGAGAAAGTGCTCCTGTAATTCGGGAAGCTGGCGGAGATAAATCTTCGGTTACCGGAGGAACCAAAGTGTTATCTGATAAAATTAAAGTAAAAGTAACTTCTGAACCAGGCGAAAGCTTTTTAGATAAAATGATTGCTTTGGTTGAAGGTGCAAGCCGTCAGAAAACACCAAACGAAATTGCCTTAACCATTTTATTAGCCGCATTTACTTTAATCTTCGTAATTGTGTGCGTTACGCTAAAACCGTTTGCCGACTATGCCAACGCACCCATCACGATCGCGGCTTTCATCGCTTTGTTCGTTTGTTTGATTCCTACTACAATTGGAGGTCTGCTTTCTGCGATTGGTATTGCGGGGATGGACAGAGCGTTGCGTGCTAACGTAATTACAAAATCGGGTAAAGCGGTTGAAACTGCCGGAGATATTGATGTACTGCTTTTGGATAAAACAGGAACGATTACAATTGGAAACAGAAAAGCAACCAATTTTTATCCAACAAAAGGAATTTCTTTTGATGATTTTGTAAAATCGGCTGTTTTAAGTTCACTTGCTGATGATACTCCGGAAGGGAAAAGTATTATTGAGTTGAGCAAAACGATCAATTTAAATGGTAAAATACAGGAAGACATTTCACATTTTACAGATAACATTTCACACACTATAAAATTTACTGCCGAAACCAGAACTTCTGGAGTCGTATTAAAAGACGGAACTAATATTCGAAAAGGCGCACAAGATGCTGCAAAAAACATTGCACAGCAAGCCGGAAATTCTTTTCCAGAAGATACTGCTCAACAAGTCATTACCATTTCGTCTAACGGAGGAACTCCATTAGTAGTAATCAAAAACAATGAAGTGCAAGGTGTTATCGAACTTCAGGATATTATCAAAACCGGAATGAAAGAACGTTTTGAGCGCTTACGCAGAATGGGAATCAAAACGGTTATGGTTACAGGAGATAATCCGCTTACGGCTAAATTTATTGCCGAAGCAGCCGGTGTTGATGATTTTATTGCCGAAGCTAAGCCTGAGGATAAAATGAATTACATTAGAAAAGAACAAGCTGAAGGGCGTTTAGTAGCAATGATGGGTGACGGAACAAATGATGCTCCTGCCCTTGCCCAAGCCAATGTTGGAGTTGCCATGAACAGCGGAACTCAAGCGGCAAAAGAAGCAGGAAACATGGTCGATCTTGACAATGATCCAACGAAACTAATTGAGATTGTTGAAATTGGAAAACAGCTTTTAATGACTCGAGGTACTTTAACTACTTTTTCTATTGCAAATGACGTTGCGAAATATTTTGCTATTGTTCCTGCTCTTTTTATTACTGCGATTCCTGCGCTGCAAGGTTTAAATATTATGCATTTGCATAGTCCTGAAAGTGCAATTTTATCGGCTGTAATTTTCAACGCGATTATCATTCCGATATTGATTCCGCTTGCGCTGAAAGGTGTTGATTATCGACCAATTGGAGCAAGTGCCATTTTAAAAAGAAATCTTTTGATTTATGGTCTTGGCGGTCTAATTGTTCCTTTTATCGGAATTAAAGTTATTGATCTAATTGTTGCTCTCTTTATGTAAAAAAAGTTGCTAAGGTTCTGAGATGCTAAGGTGCTAAGTTTTTTCTTAGTCCCTTAAAATCTTAGCTCCTTAGAACCTCTAAAAATAAAAAAAATGAAAAATCTATTTTCACTATTAAAACTTACCGTACTTACTTTGATTTTGTTTGCGGTTATTTATCCTTTAGCGATTTACGGAATCGCACAATTGGCTCCAAACCAAGGAAAAGGAGAAACGATTTCGGTTAACGGAAAAGTTGTTGGTTATCAAAAAATTGGTCAAAAATTCGATAAGTCGAATTATTTCTGGGGAAGACCTTCAGCTGTTGATTATAATGCCGCCGGAAGTGCCGGAAGCAACAAAGGGCCAAGTAATGCTGATTATTTGGCTTTAGTTCAAAAAAGAATTGATACGCTTTTATTGGTTCATCCGTACTTGAAAAAATCTGATATTCCGTCAGATATGGTTACGGCTTCAGGAAGTGGTTTGGATCCAAATATTTCTCCGCAAGGCGCTTTGATTCAGGTAAAACGAATTGCTAAAGAAAGAAAACTAGACGAAGCGAAAGTAAAATCTTTGGTTGAATCTAAAATTAATTCTGCTGTTGTTGGACCTGAAACGGTGAATGTTTTGGAATTGAATGCGGCTTTGGATGTGCTTCGATAAAACAAGGTTCTGAAGTTCTGAGTCGCTAAGTTTCTAAGGTTTTTATCCTAACAGGTTTCCAAAACCTGTTAGGTATTATAAACAGAGTAACCACACAGTTTGTCATCCTGAGGAACGAAGGATCACACTCGAAACTTCGTCCACATAATCGCCAATCTTTGTCGAGCTACTTGCGGAGATCCCTCGTTTCTCGGGATTACAAAAAATGGCGAGAATTGGAATTGAAAAACTACACTTACAATAATACCTAACAGGTTTTGGAAACCTGTTAGGATATAAAAACCTATTAAAATACAAAACGCCTTTTTACTCCAAATGCCCTAGCCCCGATAGTAGTGGAAATCCTTTTGTGTCTCGTTTCTTTAACGAGACACAAAAGATTGAAACGGATAGCGGGATTAGCTCCTAAAAAATCTACTAATAAATAATTGAATACCACAAAAATGAAAAAAATATTACTTACCGCTTTAATCGCTTTTGGTTTTAGCAATTTACATGCACAAGAAGAATCTAAAAGTCCGCTGACGTTTTCAGGATATGTAGAAACTTATTATAGTTATGATTTCGGGAAACCTGAGAATCATACTCGTCCTAGCTTTTTTTACAACTTTAATAAAAGCAATGAAGTTAACATTAATTTGGGTTTGGCAAAAGTAAATTATACGAAAGAAAATGTTCGTGGAAACTTTGCCTTAATGGCCGGAACGTATGCTGAATATAATATGTCGGCAGAACAAGGTTTGCTGAAAAATATATACGAGGCAAATGTGGGCGTGAAAATTTCGAAAAGCCATAATTTATGGATTGATGCAGGGATTATGCCTGCTCACATTGGTTTTGAAAGTGCCATCGGAAAAGACTGCCAGACTCTATCAAGAAGTATTCTGGCTGAGAATTCTCCTTATTATGAAGCAGGAGTTAAAATTGGTTACACATCTGAATCTGGAGAATGGTATATCGCTGGTATGTACTTAAATGGCTGGCAAAGAATTGAGAAAGTAGAAGGAAATCAAACGCCTGCTTTTGGAACTCAGGTTACCTACAAACCATCTGATCGGGTTACTTTGAATTGGAGTACTTATGTTGGAAATGAACAGCCAGATATTGACAAAAAATGGCGTCATTTTAACAACTTTTACGGACAGTTTAAAGTAACGGAGAAAACAAACGTAACGGCTGGTTTTGATGTTGGATCTCAGCAATCGGCTAAAAATAGTAACAAATACGATACTTGGTTTTCGCCAGTTTTGATTCTGCAATACAAACCAACAGATAAAATTCAGCTTGCAGCGCGCGGTGAATATTATAGCGACGAAAAAGGTGTGATTATCGCAACTGAAACGCCAAATGGTTTTAAAACTTACGGATTTTCAGCTAACTTTGATTACTTAGTTACTGATAATGTTATATTTAGAATTGAAGCTAGAAATCTTTCAAGTAAAGATGAAATTTTCACAAATAAAGATAATCTTCCAACGGATACGAATACGTTTGTAACGACTTCCTTGGCGATTAGTTTCTAGGAGAATATTTCTTGCCACAGATTTCACAGATTAAAAGGATTTTTTAATGTCTTTGTGTAGATTTATTTGCCACGAATTACACAAATTTCCACGAATTATATTAAATAAAAATTTGTGAAAATCTGTGTAATTCGTGGCGAAAAAAATCCTTCTAATCTGTGAAATCTGTGGCTTAAAAAAAACTTTGTGATTTAGCGCCTTCGTGGCAAAAATTATGGAAAACGAAAATAATAACGCACAGCACTTTCTCGATTTAATTCAGAAATCACGAAAGGGAAAGTTTAAAATCTACATTGGAATGAGTGCCGGTGTGGGGAAAACTTTTCGTATGCTTCAGGAAGCGCATTCGTTATTGAAAAACGGAATCGATGTAAAAATTGGCTACATCGAAACGCACATGCGAAAGGAAACGCATGAATTATTAGCAGGTTTGCCTATAATTCCAAGGAGAACCATTTTCTATAAAGGAAAAGAATTAGAAGAATTGGATGTTCAGGCTATAATCAACCTTAGACCAGAAGTGGTTATTGTAGATGAATTGGCGCATACGAACGTTGAAGGAAGCAAAAACGAAAAACGCTGGCAGGATGTTTTAGAAATTCTGGAAGCTGGAATTAATGTCATTTCGGCTGTCAATATTCAGCATATTGAAAGTTTAAATTCATCTGTAAAAAGAATTACCAACATTGATGTTCAGGAACGTATTCCGGATAATGTTTTGCGATTGGCGGATGAAGTCGTGAATATCGATTTGACATCTGAAGATTTGATTGCGCGTCTGAAGGAAGGAAAAATTTATACTCCAGATAAAATTCAGACGGCTTTAACGAACTTTTTTAAATCGGAACAGATTTTACAACTTCGAGAATTGGCTTTGAAAGAAGTAGCGAGTCAGGTCGTTCGAAAAGTTGAAAATGAAGTTCCGAATCTTCATGCTTTGCGACATGAGAAACTTTTGGCCTGCATTAGCAGTAATGATAAAACGGCTAAAATTGTAATTAGAAAAGCAGCACGCCTCGCAAGTTATTACAACGGATCCTGGTATGTTTTGTATGTAGAAACGCCACAGGAAAGCAGCACAAAAATTGCTCTAGACAAACAAAGACATTTAATTAATAATTTTAAACTCGCCGTACAATTAGGCGCAGAAGTTATTAAATTGGAAAACAAAAATATTGCCGATGCAATTTTGGCAGCCGTAGAAGAAAAACAAATTACAACAGTCTGCATCGGAAAACCGCATTTGAATTTATTTAAAGTAATTTTGTCTACAACAATTTTTAGGCGTTTGCTAAACAAACTGTCGTTGTCAAATGTTGATCTTGTAATACTGTCGTAATTTTTCTAACCATTAAGATATTAAGAAAATAAAGGCTCTGCTTAATTCTCTCTTTGTAAGTTTCATTAAGTTCAAAGCTTAATTTCCTTAATATCTTAATGGTTCAAATAAAAAAACTTGTTTTTAAATAAACGCCATGAGAATTAAAACCAAATTGAATCTGGGAGTTGGATTGTTATTTTTAATGATCATTATACTTTCGTTAGTTAGTGGTTATTCTGTTTTTTTGATAAAAGCAGATACAGAGAATATTCTGAAAGCGAATTATAATACGCTGGAATATTCGCGAAATATGATTTTGTCTTTGGATGAAATTAAAGCAACTCCTGATAGTAAGATTCATGTTTTCAAGGAATATCTTGAAAAACAAACAAAAAATGTTACCGAACCTGGAGAAAAAGAAGCAACAGCAAACCTGGAAAAAAGTTTTATGCTTTTAGAAAAAAACGGAGCAAACGAAGGCATAAAAACAAAAATCAGACAGGATATTTTTGCTATTATGAAACTGAATCTGGATGCGATAAAACAGAAAAGCGACATTGCAAAACTAACTGCTGAAAATGCTAATTTATGGATTGCCATTGTGGGAAGTTTATGCTTTTTGATTGCTTTTAATTTGCTGGTCAATCTCCCAAATAATATAGCCAATCCGATTAAGGAATTGACGCTGAGTATTAAGGAAATTGCCAACAAAAACTATTCAGAACGCGTTCATTTTACCAATCATAATGAATATGGAGATTTGGCAAAATCGTTTAATACGATGGCGCAGAAACTTCAGGAATACAGCGATAGTAATCTATACAAACTTTTTTTCGAAAAGAAACGACTGGAAACTTTAATTAATAATATGCACGATCCTATTATTGGTCTGGACAACGAAGGAATTGTTTTGTTTGCTAATGATGAAGCGCTAAAAATTGTTGGTCTGAAACTGGAAGATGTTATTGGTAAATCAGCTTCTACTCTAGCCTTGTCAAATGATTTGATTCGTTCTTTAATTTTAAAAGAAGATTCCGATTCTCCTAAAAAACAGCCACTTAAAATTTATGCGCACGGAAAAGAAAGTTATTTCGAAAAAGAAATTCTAAATATTACCATAATTCCAACGGGAGAAGAAAAAGAAATCAATATTGGCGATGTTATTATTCTGCGAAATATTACGCTTTTTAAAGAATTGGATTTTGCCAAAACCAACTTTATTGCCACAGTTTCCCACGAATTAAAAACTCCTATTGCGTCTATAAAATTAAGTCTACAGTTACTTGAAAATGGGAAAACAGGCGATATGAACGACGACCAGAAACAATTGGTCGAAAGCATAAAAGATGACAGTCAGCGATTATTAAAAATTACAGGCGAATTGCTTAATTTATCGCAATTAGAAACCGGAAATATTCAGCTGAATATCGAAAAAAGTAATCCGCATGAAATTGTAAATTATGCTGTCGAAGCTGTAAAAGTCCAAGCTGATCAAAAACAAATAAACCTTTTAATTGATGCTGATGAAACCCTGCAAAACGTAAAAGCCGACAGTGAAAAAACAGGCTGGGTTTTGATTAATTATTTATCGAATGCGATAAGATATTCTTCTGAAAAAAGCACGATTTTCATCAAATTAAAAAAAGAAAATAATCAAATCGTATTTCAGGTTATTGACACCGGAAAAGGAATTGACACAAGATATAAAGACAAAGTTTTTGATAAATATTTTCAGGTTCCGGGAAGTCAGAAATCCGGAACAGGATTGGGTTTGGCAATTAGTAAAGAATTTATTGAGGCACAAAACGGAAGCGTTGGTGTAGAAAGCAATTTAGGCTTAGGAAGCACGTTTTGGTTTTCCTTGAAGGTTTAGTTTTTTTGTCTTGCCACGAAGGAACTAAGACACAAAGTTTATTTAAAGAATTTGAAAGATTTTTGAATAGCTTTGTGTCTTAGTACCTTCGTGGCGAAAAAAATTTACGTATTCGAAGTATTATTCTTAATCTCCCTAACTTCTCTTTTTAATTCTAAAAGCAAATCCTTCATTGCTCCAGTTTCTGTTATTTCTTGTTTTTTATCCGAACGGCCGATATTACATTCGTATTCCCAAATCTCCAAAATATCAGAAGCTTTCACTTCATAATTTGGATAAAAACTATTATCCGATTCTAAAACCAAGGCGTTCTTTTTGTTTTTATTGAGACGCTTATATACCATTCCTTCATTCTTAGTGATAAGAATATAGGTTTTACCATCCATCACCTCTCCCAGCTTTTCTACATAACGGCCAATAATAATAGAACCATCTTCGTGTGGAGGCATTGAATCACCTTCAACAGGAAATCCGCGATGTTTTCCCGGTCCTAAAAAAGGAAGTGTAATCTGCTGTAAACTTTCAATATATTCCGGATCAGCATACCCGTTTAGATAACCTGCTTTTGCTTTTTGAGAGACAATTTCAATAAAGTTTTCTCCAAAACTATCGACTTGAATGGGTAAAATAAGTCGATTGCCTTCCAGTTTTATCAAATTTTGCACATCAATTTTGCGTATATCGACAGATAATATCAAGTCAATACTCATATGAAAATATAAGGCAATTTTCTTTAAAATATCATACGGTGCTTCCGAAGTTCCATCTTCGTATTTAACGTATCTTCCTCTGGTAATGCTAAGGTTCTCAGCTAATTTCTCCTGCGATATTTTATGCTTAACCCTCAATGCTCTGATGTTATCTGAAAATAAGGACATAATTAATTTGTTATAATTTGGAACAGCAAATATATAAAAAAATGTTATCAACTGTACTAATTTTGCTTTATACAAAAAAACATTTTTTTGAAGTGATCATGAAATTGAGCAATATAAATACCACAAAATCAATAGAATTGTACATTCCGGATGTAAGTTCAAAAGTAAAACTACCTTTTTTTGACGTTGGTATCAGCGCGGGCTTTCCTTCGCCTGCTGATGACTTTATCGAATTATCGATTGATCTCAACAAAGAATTCATCAAACATAAATACACTACTTATTTTGCCAGAGTTAAAGGACATTCTATGAAAAATGTTGGTATCAATGATGGCGATTTATTGATTATTGATAAAAGTCTGGAACCTCAAAATAATAAAATTGCTGTCTGCCAAATCGATGGGGAATTTACTGTAAAACGTATCAAAATAGAAAAAGACATTATTTGGCTTATTGCCGAAAATGAAGATTATCAGCCTATAAAAGTAACCCCGGAAAATAATTTTGTGATTTGGGGAATTGTGGTTCATTGTATTAAAACTTTTTAAGTTCATTGTCAGTGTGAGCGAAATCAATTGTCAGTCTGAGCGAAGTCGAAGACCTTTATAAGATGAAGCCCTTCGACTTCGCTCAGGGTGACAAAATAGAAATAGAAATAAAATAAAAAACACATTTAGAAAATGTTTGCTTTAGTCGATTGTAACAATTTTTATGCTTCTTGCCAAAGAGTATTTGAACCGCATTTAAGAGGAAAACCTATTGTTATTCTCTCTAATAATGATGGTTGTGTTATTTCGCGTTCTGATGAAGCTAAAGCTTTGGGAATACCAATGGCTATCCCGGCTTTTAAGTATGAATCTGTTTTTAAAGAAAAAAACATTTTTGTTTATTCTTCTAATTATCCGTTGTACGGCGATATGAGCAATCGGGTAATGAACCTGCTTCAAATGTATACGCCCGAAATCGAGATTTACAGTATTGATGAAGCTTTCCTGAAATTTTCGGGTTACGATTTATTTGACCTGAATACGCTGGGCTTAAAAATGCGGAAAGAAGTCACGCAAGGAACAGGAATTCCGGTTAGTATAGGTTTTGCGCCTACGAAAGCTTTGGCTAAAGTAGCGAATAAAATTGCCCGAAAATTTGCAGATCGTACGCAGGGCGTTTATTGTATTGATTCTGAAGAAAAAAGAATTAAAGCATTAAAGTGGACTAAAATTGAAGACGTTTGGGGAATTGGAAGAAAACATGCAAAACGTCTTAAATTAAAAAAAATAATTACA
Organism: Flavobacterium sp. 2755; assembly: GCF_031455715.1. Lineage (NCBI taxonomy): Bacteria > Pseudomonadati > Bacteroidota > Flavobacteriia > Flavobacteriales > Flavobacteriaceae > Flavobacterium > Flavobacterium sp. 2755. The sequence continues at coordinate 200,868 of NZ_JAVDTG010000010.1, read as the reverse complement.
GCTTATGATTTTATCCTGCTTCCCGATGCTTGGGTAAGAAAAGAAATGTCTGTGGTGGGACTTCGGTTAAAACATGAATTAGAAGGAAAACCAACTTTGGATTTAGAAGAAGCCGCAGACCGTAAAATGATTGCTACTACGAGATCTTTTGAAAAAAGGTATACTACTTTTGAAGAAATATCGGAACGGATCAGCACATTTACAGCTTCTTGCGCAGAGAAATTAAGACGTCAGGAATGTCATTGCAATATGGTAACCGTTTTTATCCAGACTAGTTTTATAAAGAATGAAGAATCACAATATTCACGAAGTATTACCATCTCTACAGATTTCCCGACCAATTCGACAATAGAACTTAATGAGGCTGCACAAAAGGGGTTTAAAGCTATTTTTAAAAAAGGCTATCGTTATAAAAAAGCAGGTGTAATTGTAATGGGCTTAACGCCAAATAGTGAAACACAGCTTAATTTATTTGAAACTTCAAACCCTAAACATCAGCCTTTAATGAGTGTGATTGATAAAATGAACCAAAATTATGGTAACAATAAAATTAAATTCGGTGTGCAGTCTTTGGGGCGGCAATGGAAAATGAAGCAGAACAGATTATCTCCCAAATTTTCTACTTTGCTCAAAGATGTTATTACGGTTAAAGTTTAAATATAAACAACAGAAAAACAATCGGTTTTACGTTATATAAAGATGAAAAATACGGAATATGCCATAGTCGATATTGAAACCACAGGCGGGAACGCCAGTGGCAGCCGCATTACAGAAATTGCCATTATTATTCATGATGGTAAAAATGTACTTGATCGTTATGAAACACTTGTAAATCCGGAGCAGGACATTCCTCCTTCTATTTTTGGATTAACCGGTATTAATAATGAAATGGTGGCTAATGCACCTATTTTCGACGATATTTCAGAGAAAGTATTAGAAATGCTTACTGATCGTGTTTTTGTTGCCCATAATGTCAACTTCGATTATTCATTTGTTCATCATCAACTTGAAAAAGCAGGGTTTAAATGGTCGGCAAAAAAACTTTGTACCGTTCGTGCGGCCAGAAAAATTAAACCCGGTTTAGGTTCTTACAGTTTAGGAAATCTCTGCAATTCCTTAAACATAGGTTTAGAAAACAGACACCGCGCGGGCGGAGACGCAGATGCAACTGCTATTTTATTTTCGCTTTTACTGGAATGGGACGATGCGGGAGAAATCGATAAAATGATCAAAAAAACGGCACAAGATCAGCGTTTACCGCCGAATCTTCCGCCTGATGATTTTAATAATTTACCTGAAAAACCTGGTGTATATTATTTTTATAATCAACAGAAAAAAGTGATTTATGTTGGAAAAGCAATTAATGTAAAAAAACGTGTGGCTTCGCATTTCAGCGGTAACAATATTAATCCGCAAAGGCAGCACTTTTTAAGGGATATTCACGGAATTTCCTTCGAAATCTGCGGTACAGAATTAATGGCGCTTTTATTAGAATGTACCGAAATCAAAAAACTCTGGCCAACTTACAACAGAGCTTTAAAACGCTTTGAAGCGAAATTTGGAATCTACCAATACGAAGCCCGAAACGGTTATAAATATCTCGCCATTGGAAAAGTAAGCAAATTTCAAATCTGCATTCATGAATTTAACAGCCAATATGATGGAATAAATTTATTGCGAAGTCTGGCAGAACAATTTGAAATCGATCATAGATTCTGTAAATATACAAGACCAGAAGAAGGAGAGCTTTTTCAAAATAATGAAGTAAAAGATTTACCTGATGTTGTACTTCACAACGAACAAGTTGATAATGCCATTGATTTTTTATTAACCAACAGACCCACTTTTGCGATTATTGACAAAGGAAGATCTAAAGACGAAAGAAGCTGCATTTGGATTGAAAACGGACATTTTCATGGTATGGGATATATTCCGTCAGATATTTCAATTCATGATCCTTTAGAAGTAAAAAATTATACTGAACCTTATAAAAGTAATCAATATATTGAACATTTGATTTTTGCTTACGCAGAAAAACATCCGGGTAAAGTGTTCTTTAACAAACAGTTCCTGAAATAAGAATATTAAATCAATCTAGATTAAATGCTTAATAATCAGTAAATTTAATAATACAACTAATTAAATGTACCATGAAAATAGCAACATATAATGTAAACGGAATCAACGGACGCCTGCCTGTATTATTACGCTGGCTTGATGAAACTGCTCCAGATATTGTCTGCATTCAGGAATTAAAAGCGCCACAGGATAATTTTCCACTTAAAGCGATTAATGATGCCGGTTACAATGCGATTTGGCACGGACAAAAGCAATGGAACGGCGTTGCAATTCTTGCCAGAAATATGGAAATTGAGGAAGTAACGAGGATTCTTCCGGGAGATGATGAAGATGTACAAAGTCGTTATATCGAAGCTTTGATTAATGGAATCGTGATTGCCTGCCTGTATCTTCCAAACGGAAATCCTCTGCCGGGACCTAAATTTGACTATAAATTAAAATGGTTTGATCGTTTAACTGAACGTGCACAAACATTATTGGATTTAAAAATCCCTGTAATTCTAATTGGTGATTTTAATGTTATGCCAACAGAATTAGATGTCTATAAACCAGAAAAATGGGTTAACGATGCGCTTTTCAGGCCAGAAGTTCGAAAAGCTTTTGCAGATATAGTTTCGCAAGGTTGGACAGATGCGATTCGGAAATTATATCCTGACGAGAAAATTTACACTTTTTGGGATTATTTCAGAAATGCTTACGAACGAGATGCCGGTTTAAGAATTGATCATTTTTTACTGAGTCCGCAAATAGCTTCAGCATTACGTTCGGGCGGCGTTGACCGTCATGTGCGAGGTTGGGAAAAAACAAGTGATCATGCTCCTGTTTGGATTGAAATTGACAAAAAATAAATGGAAAATGACATTATTTAACGACACCGAATTATTTACCGCAGGTTTGGCAGGAAAAAAAGTATTTGACATCCCTGATTCTGAATTGATTTTAATTGATAATTTCTTCACCAAAGAAGAATCTGATCGTTTTTATGAAAGACTGCTTCGCAAAACGAAATGGAGAGAGTACGAAATGGAAATTTACGATAAAACTTATACGGTTCCCAGAATGATCGCCTGGTATGAAGACAAGGATAATCCCGGAGCAGATCAAAAAGGTCCTGACTGGAATTATGAATTACTAAAGATTAGAGGCCGTGTAGAAAAAGAAACACAGCTGGATTTTAATACCGTTTTACTTAATTTATACAGAGATGGAAATGACGGCGTGGGCTGGCACAGCGATAAAGAACACAATACGGGGCCAAACCCGGTTATTGCTTCGGTGACTTTTGGAGAAACCAGAATTTTCAGGCTTCGCCATAAATTCAACAAAGAAATTCCGCAGGTCGAAATCCCGCTGCATCATGGATCTTTTTTACTGATGGCAGGAACAACAAATAGTTTTTGGCAGCATCAGGTTCCTAAAACAGCACGGAATGTTTTACCCAGAATCAACCTTACTTTTAGACAAACCAAACGTAGTGTATGATTTATAATCAATTCAAAATGAGTTTTTTCACCATTTAATAACGATGAGGAAAATTCTGTCGAAAAAAGTTAAAATACTGATTGTATGAAGGTTTTATTAGGCAGACCCTTTCTTTTTTACTAGTTTTGCAACCCTTTTTTAAAATATAATACCAAAATGGCTTATTCAAACAATGATTTATCGCGTTTCTTAGATGCGCAAAATAAACTTTATCTTACTGCCCTTGCTGAGATCAAAAAAGGAAAAAAAGAAACACACTGGATGTGGTTTATTTTTCCTCAGATTAAAGGATTGGGTACTAGTGATACTTCAAATCTTTATGCGATTGCCGATCTAAAAGAAGCTTCAGAATTTTTGGAGCATCCTATTTTAGGAAAACATCTTATTGAAATTTCTGAAATCTTACTGACTTTTAAAAGGAAATCAGCTGACGGAATTTTTGGTGATTTAGACGCTAGAAAATTACGTTCTTCGATGACGCTTTTTTCAATGGCCGAAAATACGAATCCTATATTTCAGGAAATTTTAGATGCTTTTTTCTCTGGGGAATCAGACCCGCTTACAATATCTATTATTAATTCAACTATAAAATCATCTACTGAAGCTGTTGTTATATAATTTATAACACTCATAGATTTTTACGTATAAAGGCACTGCATTATGTAGTGTCTTTTTTGTTTTTATTTGCTGTGTTTTTCCATCAAAAACACGAAAACATAAAGTTTTCTATTTGTATTCGATTTAGTTTTACCTTGCATAAAAAACCAAATCATGACCGAAAAAATCAAAACCCTTCAAATTATTCACCTCGCCGTTTGTGCAGGAACAATTGTCGCTTATTTCTTTTTAGGCGAACTTTCTGTTGAAAAACTAAATATTCCCAATATTGATTCATCATCATTGGTGTATGTTTTTATTCCTGTTTTAGCTTTTGTTTTGAGCACTTTTTTATTTAAATCACAATTAAAACAAATTGATCCAAAACTAAAAACCGAAGACAAATTACCCATTTATCAGACAGCATCGATAATGCGATGGGCGATTTTAGAGGGCGCTGCTTTTTTAATCTTATTTTTAAAACCTGATTTCGTATTATTCGGAATCCTTATTATTATATATCTTATTTTCTTAAGACCTACAGAAGAAAGAATCAATAACGATTTAAAAGAACTTTGATTCTTAATACATAAAATACCAAACCAAAAAGAAAAATAAACTTTTGTGGCTTCGTGAGATTATCTAAAATCTATTAAGCAGCGAAATTTCAAGAAATAGAATTTGATTCTCGAAATATAACAGCTTATTAAAAACATAAAATGCCTGAAACTCTTTGTTTTTCGGGCATTTTTCGTGTGGCATATGTATTGTTTTCTTACAAATCAATTAACATTAAACCACATGAATTATGAAAAAATCAATTTTTATTTTATGCTTCATTTTTTTTAATTACACTGTTTCAAAAGCCTGTGACAAATGCGGAACTTACAATAATAGTGACTTTAAGATAAAATCGGCCACAATTACTCATAAAGCAGATTTAGGTATTACGGTTTGGGATATTAAGGTTGAAGGAACTGCCGGAAAAACAATGCCTAAACCTGTTGGGCAATTAAACGGAGCACCTGTTTTGGCTTACGTTTTTCCAACCACTTTAAAATCATCTGATATTGGTTTCGGTCAAGCCGAAGGAATTGTAGCACTTGCCCTGACTTCACATCCTGATTTTGAAGATACTCCGCTTTGGGATGAAAATCTGGACGGAAATTATCTTAACGACGGTTTGGTTTGGCATGCTCACTGGGTTCTTTTGGTTGAAGATAAACGTGTTGCGGGCGGGCTTTCGGTTAAGGAATTTACAAAAGGTGATCCTAATGTCATTTTACCTCCAACAAATCCCGGAATGGCAATGTATATGGACAGTCCCGGTTTTAATATCGTTTCTAAAGGAAATTCAATAAAAGTAATTGTTCCCAATTTTAGGATCAATAACAAAACAAATTTCAAGTTTGATGCTGTAAGCTGTTATATGGAAGTCAGCACTGGTGCCGGAGGTTCACATGAAGGAGAAGGGAAAAAACCAATGCTGGGCGTTTACAAAGTTTATACCGTTGCCAGCGGAAATCTTTCACTTCCTTATTCTGTTAAATAAACTCGCTTTACAAAGTTTTTGCCCACGGGTCTAACGGATTAACCGAGTTTTTACTGGTTATTTTAATTCAATCGCATAGTTTTAATAAAACAGCGTAAACCCGTTTAATCCATTAGAACGGTGGACATATTCATATTTTTTTTGAGGAATTTTATTTTATTTTTGGTTATAAATTTGTTGCACAAAAAAGCGCCTTGAGATTATCAAGGCGCTTTGGTATTATTAAAGTTTTCAATTTGAAACTTGAAACAAATTTTTACTCTTTTGGTTTTGTTAAGTAGTAAACCGGAATTCCTGTTAGCATAATTAAAACTCCCCAACCACAAGTTGAGAACTTTGTGATTAATAATGAAACACAAATCGCCGCTGCTATTATAATATATAACATTGGTAAAAATGGATATCCAAAAGCTTTATAAGGTCTTTCTGCATCCGGCATCTTTTTACGCAAAATGAAAATTCCGTAGATTGTCAGAATATAGAAAATCAAAACAATAATAATTACGAAATCTAATAAATCGCCGTATTTCCCAGTCAAACATAAAGCAGAAGCCCAGATACATTGTGCCCAAAGCGCCCATGCAGGAACGCTGGATTCGTTTAGAACAGCCGCTTTTTTAAAGAACAAACCATCTTTTGCCATTGTATAATAAACTCTCGCACCCGCCATAATTAATCCGTTGTTGCAGGCAAAAGTTGAAATCATAATCATGATTGCGATAATCAACGTTCCAATATTTCCGAAAATATATTGTGAAGCCACAACTGCCACACGATCCGATTTTGCTGTTGCAATTTCGTCTAACGGAATTACTGCCAAATACATGATATTGGTTAAAACATAAATAATCGTTACAATAAAAGTTCCCAGAAATAAACTGAAACCTACATTACGTTTTGGGTTTTTAATTTCTCCGGCAATAAAAGTAACACCGTTCCAGGCATCACTTGAAAACAAAGATCCAACCATTGCGGCAGAAATTCCTGTAATTAAAGCTGTTCCGCCTATTGGCAGCCAAGAACCCGTTTCTTTATTAAACGAACGTGTATTCCATGCATCAGCCCAGTTGGCATCCCAAACCGAAGCTTTTGCTGCAAGCGTTAATCCAAAAACAATTAATCCAAGCAATGATAAAATTTTGATAATCGTAAGAACGGTTTGAAGAATTTTTCCGTTTTTAACTCCGCGACTATTAATATAAGTCAGTAAAATAATAGTAAAAATCGATACTAACTGCGCTGCATTTAGTTTGAATGAACCAATTTCATAAAGTATATTTTCATCACTCAATGGTTCGTATAAATAAGCAGCAAATTTTGAGAAAGCTACTCCAACCGCTGCGATTGTTCCGGTTTGAATTACGGCGAAAAAACTCCAGCCGTATAAAAAGGCAATTAATTTGTTGTAAGCTTCTTTTAAGTACACATATTGTCCTCCGGCTTTTGGAAACATAGCACTTAATTCGCCATAACTTACGGCTGCAATAATGGTAATTAATCCAGAAATTAGCCAAATTAAAGTAAGCCATCCGGCAGATCCCACTTGTCTGGCGATATCGGCACTTACAATAAATATTCCAGATCCAATCATAGAACCCACTACAAGCATGGTTCCGTCTAATAATCCTAGTTCTCTTTTAAAGTGTTCTTGGTTTTCTTCTTGCATTTTTTTGGTTTTTGGGTTGGTTAAAGATATACTTTTTTCTGAAATTTTAGATTTTCTGTTATAAATTTTAGATTATTAAAAATTTATAACAGGATCAGTTCTTGAGTATAAATTTGAATTAAGTCTGCAGATAGTAATAAAAACAATCTGAAAACTACATAATAATTAATCATTTCTGAAGCAATTATTTTATCAGGTCTGGTTTTATAATAGTATTCCTTTAAATTAAAATAATATTAATACTTTAGCTACTAAATATTGCTTTTTAAAATGTAAACATTTTTTATAGATTAATTTTATTTTAATATTAAATCACATTATGAGCCTTACATTAAAACCAAAATCGACGCTATTAAAAACGTTTGCCCTACAATCGAAGATTTTCTAAAAAAGGGTTTTGATCAGGACTATGCTGAACAAATAAGTTCTGATTTTTCAATCTCAATAAAACCCAATGCAGTATTCCTAGATAATACAGTTTTATTGGAGCAATTCAATACAAATGTAAATTTCAAAAATTTTTCTTTCTTTGGTTTTACACTAAAAAATCATGAAGATCATAAAGATTTCGTCAGTATTGGTTTTCGTGATTCTGAGTTATTAATTGTAATAAAAGAAACCAACGAAATTGCTTTATTAGATGGAGAAAGTTTTGAAGTAGTAAATTATATTTCAAAAGATTTTGAGTCATTCCTTGATCTGATTTCAATTTTAGTATCTTATGATAAAATTGGTTTTTTAGGCGATAGTTACACTTCCGAAATAAAATCTGAAACATTAACCAAAATAAAAGAATCACTGTCTGTGCAAAAATATTTTTCTTTTTTTTCTGAAAAAATTGTCGAAATTAAATAGAATTATACCTTATAATCGGGGATTTAAACACAAATTCAGCAAAAAAATAATAAATTAAAGCATTCAAAACTTAAATAAAACTGCACCGTGGATTTGAATTCTAGAGAAAAACTAATCAATCGAATTGCACAAGATAAAATTGATTTCAAAGTAGGATTAGATCTTCTGTTAGATAATAATGAATATGACTTTCACAGTCTTTTTATCACTTTGAATAATTATATTATTAATGCTATTCCAAGCAAAACCGATTACAATTCAGAAGCTTATCAACTTGCAATAAATACTATTCCGTTAAAGCCAACTTATACCCCAATTGTACTTCTTAAAACTTATCCAACAAAAATTGCATTACAAAAATTAGTTCTTCTTCCTGAATCTGAAAATAAAAAAACGATAACATCCATGCTCTGGATTTTTAAAATAACAGATACAGAAAGAAGAAATACCGAATGTAAAAATGGCTGCGGGCATTTTTGGCATGAATTCGAATTTTAATATTCATAATTTAAGCTACATACTATTTTACAGCTATTTTACAGCTTTTTTTACATTAAACAAAAAATCATTCTTTACTATAACATTTTTCATCAAATAAAGTAATAATCAAATGATGTCTTTAAATTTACAATTATTTAAAACAAACATAAAATTTTAATTATCAATTATTTAAATTTAAAATATAAAAATAAATAAGAAAAAAACAACCGCTTGTAAAAAGATACATATTTTTTACTAAATTTGGTTAAAGACTCAATAAGTCTTAAAATTTAAGTATTTTTATTAACAATTGTTTATTTTTAATCTTTAAAATAGTCAGCCTCAATACTATTCTAAAAAGAGAAAATCATACAAGCTTGATATAGACCGGATATTAATATTAACCTACTAATATGAAAATCATAGACAAGATTCGATCTTTAAAGAGCTTTCGTCTGCCTAATGTTTTTATTTTAATTTTGATCGTTTTTATTTCATGTGCATTATTAATCTGCATCAACTTTTTTACGATTAAAATATTATCTGCTAACAGAGCATATGTAAACGGAGAATCTCATTACTCTAAAGGACAAAAAGATGCTTCGCTCCATCTTATTACCTATCTATACAATAAAGATCCAAATCAATATAAATTATATTTAGAAGAACTAAAAGTACCTCAAGGCGACGGAATTGCCAGAAAAACACTTTTAAAGGCCGGCGACAATAAAGTAGCAAGGCAGGGTTTTACAATTGGTCGAAATCATAAGGATGATTTAGACGACCTTGTTTGGTTGTTTGTAAATTTTAAAAATGTTCCATTTTTAGCAAAGGCCATTCACGAATGGGAGCAAGGTGATGCCTTAATCGAGAAACTTTTTATCATTGGCACCCAAGTTAATGCTAAAATCCAGCATAACACTTTAACTGCTGCTGATCAAATAAAATTTCTTCATCAAATAAGCAGCATTAGCGCTAAACTTACCATTAACGAACGAAATTTTTCCAGTACGCTGGGAGAAGGAACTCGTAAAATCAAAAACCTGCTTATCATTACTAATATTATTTTTACTTTAATAATCATTTTAAGTGTTTGCTCTTATTATTCGATAATGGTAAAACGTTTAATTGTTTCAAAAAAAGAAATTGAGGTTAAAAATGAAAATCTAATTTTAGCCAATAACGAGTTAGACCGTTTTGTATACAGCGCTTCACATGATTTAAGGTCTCCTATAACTTCTTTAAAAGGCTTGATTGAAATTACACAGCTGGAAGATGATGTTGATCAAATAAAAGATTATCTGCGTTTGATGTATCAGAGTCTTGCTAAGCAGGATCAATTTATCAGTGATATTATTGACTATTCTAAAAATAAAAGGAAACAAATTATTATGGAACCTGTAAGCTTACAGGAGATTTTTAATGAAGCCATTTCACAATTGATGCATATTGAAAATGCCAGCAAAATAACTTTTACACAGGAATTATTAGTTGACCAAATTGAAAGTGACGGCCTGCGTTTAAAAATCATTATCAGCAATTTACTTTCTAACGCTATCAAGTATGCTGATAATACCAAACAGGAAATGTTTATTTCGATTAAAACTTATATCCATGAAGGTTTTAATAAAATTGAAGTTTCTGATAATGGAATTGGGATTAATGACGACTGCAAGGATTATATTTTTGAAATGTATTTTGGAACAAACAAAAACAAAGGTTCAGGATTAGGGCTTTACATCGTTAAAGAAGCTGTAGAAAACATTAAAGGAAATATTTCGGTATTTTCTGAAAGCAATATTGGAAGCAAATTCATTGTAACAATACCAACTTCATATGGAGCTTAAACCTTTATTTCTATTAATTGATGATAATTTGATTGATCAGCTTGTTACCAGAAAACTGCTGAAAAAAGTTCTGGATATAGATCAGGTTTTTGTTGCCAATAATGGACTTGAGGGCCTGCAGTGGATTATTAAAAATAAAAAAATCTGCCATTCCTTAATTATCTTATTAGATATTCAGATGCCGATAATGAATGGCTTTGAATTTCTGGATATATTCGAAACACTAAACGAAGAAATCAAAAATGAAATTCAGATTTTCGTAATGTCTTCAACTCTAGATCAGGAAGAAATTAAGCGTATAAAAGATAATATATATGTGAAGGATTTTTTAAATAAACCTTTTCCGATCGAAGAGTTAAAAAAACAACTTACCAGTAAATTTTTATTCTAGAATACGATTTATTTGCGAAAAGGCTCTTTGATAATACGCTTCTTTAGTTGAAGAGATCATAACGCCTCCATGTGTTGAAGAATGCACAAATTTGATTTCGCCATCAGTATTTTCAACTACCATTCCAACATGATTAATCTGGCGTCTTCCGTTGGTTTTAAAGAAAATTAAATCTCCTTTTTGCGCTTCTGTAGTAGCTACTTTTGTTCCGATGCGAGATTGCTCGATGGAGCTTCTTGGTAGTTTTATATCAAAATTTCCGAAGGTGCAGAACATTAAACCAGAACAATCAAAACCTGCTTTTGTAGTTCCGCCAGAACGATAACGGGTTCCGATATTTTCTGTTGCATTTAGAATTAATTGGTCAATTAAATCAGAGTGATTACCATTATAAACAAAAGTGGAATCTTTTTTAATTACTGTATTATCTGCAACTTGAGTTGTAGTTTCAGTCGTCGGATTTTCTAATTGAGGCGTTAGTGAAGCTATAGAACCAGCAGCATCTGCTTTTTCTTTGGTTGTCCTTATTTTTAAAACGTATCCTACTGGAAGTTTTCCTTTTATAAACGGATTTTGACGCTCTAATTCTTTTACCGTTATTCCGTATTTCTTAGCTATTGCGTATTTTGTTTCTTTTGGCTGTACCTCAACAACCAGATCAACATCTGTAGAAGAAACTATCTCTGGTTTCTCAACTTCAGGATTTTTTACTGTACTCTCAGAAACTGCTAAATTAGTATTTGATGGAATTATAATTTGCTGACCTATTTTTAACCCTTCTGTTTCTAATGTAGGATTTGCTTTTTTCAAATCATCGACAGAAACATTGTATTTTTTTGATATTCCCCAAAGTGTTTCTTTTTGCAAAACTTCATGTGAACCAGGGGTATTATTAGCAATTGTTTGAGGAGTATTTTGTGAAGGTTTTGCGTTTTTATTCGGAATTAATAAAATCGAGTTGAGTTTTAAAACTTTAGGTGCATCTGGATTTGCTTCTTTAATATCTTTAGCTTTTAATCCGTATTTTTTAGCAATTACAGTAAGATTTTCTCCTTTTGAGATTTTATGTTTGATAAATTTTTCCTGAGAAAAAGCGCCAACACTGAAAAAAAACAATACTATAATTAATCTAAAAACCATATTTACCTATTAAAGTTTATTACTCCTTTTTTAAGTTTAGATAATATTCAAACTCAAAAAAGCGCGAATATATTACCTAAAAGGCGAATTTAACTTTTTAAACTAAAAAACAAACCTTTTTTAACAACTAATTTACTTCAAATTAACAAGCTCGGCATAAAAATTGAGCCAACTTTTTGAACCGCAGTTTTTTAAGAATATTCATAAAATTTGTAAAAACTGAAAATAACTTAACCTTAAAACTTGTGAAAAAACTACTTTTTATTTTTCTTCTATTTCCGATATTTTCAATTGCACAAGAATTAAAAGGAATTGTTGTTTCTGCCAATAATCAACCCATTCAAGATGTAAACATTTCCTATTTATCTAAAAGCATAACAGCTTTAACTAATGATAAAGGGCAGTTTAGTTTAAAATCCGAAATTAATTTCCCTGAAAATGACACTCTGCAATTTTCTCACATTAGTTACAAGACAACAAAAATCACCTTAAATGAACTTAGAAAAATAAATTTCAAAGTTATTTTAAAACAAAAGACAGAAGATTTATCTGAATTAACAATTAAAGCTAATCATGAGTTAAAGCTAAAATCAAAATTAAGCTATGAGTCATTAGCTCCACTCAAAAACCCTATTTTCTCTTTTGGATCATTCTTAAAAGACGGTAAAATTTATGTTATGGGCGGAAATGGATCCCGTGAATCTGATTCCTGGAAAAAACTCGCTGCAGAAAAAGTAGAACCTACATTAAAAGATCTTCAGGATGAATTGAGACGAAATGCTACTTTTCTATTTTACAAAGGAGATTTTGCTGCTTACGACATCAAGAATGATATCTGGGAGATTTCGCCAATTAAATTCACAAAAAGAGCGCATCACAATATTCATTTATATGACAATTCAATTTATGCATTAGGCGGAAAAAGAATTTCTGTGAATGGAAAATTTGAATATTTGCAAGACAAAATTGAGGTTTTAAATCTTGCTAATCAAACTATTAAAGTTGATAATACAAATCCACATCAGGCATCTGATTTTGCTTCTTTTATTTATAAGGACAACATCATTGTAATGGGCGGATCAGTAAAAATGACTGAAAGCGGCAAAAAAGACTTCACTAATAAAGTGCATTTATACAACATTACAACAGGATATTGGTATGAGCTTTCTAATATGTCATCCGCTAAAGAAGTAAATGGAATTGTGATTGATGATAAGATATTTTTAATTGGAGGAAATAATGGAAAACCTTTATCAGAAGTTGAGACTTTTGATTTAGTTACCGAAAAATGGCAGGCAGAAGGCCATCTTTTTTCGAATCTGGAAAGACCTGCTATTACTTCTTCTAATAAAGTCATCTATTTTTTTGAAGATCAAAAAATGTATGTCTATGATACAAAATCAAAAGTATTAAAAGAATATCTCGTTGATCTTCCTTTAAAATTTAGCGCCATGCATTTTTACAATGATAAATTGTACATCATTGGTGGCTACACTTATAATGATTATTCTAAAACACCATCTGATAAAACCTATAGTATTTCAATTGAGGAATTTGAAAATACAAAACCAAATCGTGTTAAAACTTTACTTCAGGAATCGGATTTGGTTAAAACTAATTAATTAGCTTATCTTCTTTAATACAAATAAAAAAACGCCCTGTTTTCACAGAGCGTTTTTGGTATATAATTAATCTTTAAGATTAAGCTTTCCCAGCTGCAATTAAGTTTAATGCAGAACCTGCAACGAACCATCCAATTTGTCCGGCGTTGTAAGTATGATTGGCCAAGATAATATCTTTTGTACCATCTGCATGAACGAATTCTAATGTTAATGGTTTTCCCGGAGCAAACTCCGTTAAATCAGTAAAGTTGATAGTATCGTTTTCTTGAATTTTATCGTAATCTGCTTCGTTTGCAAAAGTTAATCCTAAAAGACCTTGTTTTTTAAGGTTTGTTTCGTGGATACGAGCGAAAGATTTTACTAATACTGCTTTCACCCCTAAGAAACGAGGTTCCATAGCCGCATGCTCACGAGATGAACCTTCACCATAGTTGTGATCTCCCACAACGATAGATGGAACTCCAGCTGCTTTGTAAGCACGTGCAACAGCAGGAACAGCATCGTATTCTCCTGTCAATTGATTTTTAACCGAGTTAGTTTTTTGGTTATAAGCATTTACAGCTCCAATTAACATGTTGTTAGAAATATTATCTAAGTGTCCGCGGAAACGCAACCATGGTCCAGCCATAGAAATATGATCCGTTGTACATTTTCCGAATGCTTTGATTAATAATTTAGCACCTGTAATGTTTTTTCCATCCCAGGCATCAAACGGAGCTAATAATTGCAAACGCTCTGAAGCAGGATTTACTACAACCTGAACACTTGAACCATCTGCTGCCGGAGCCTGAAAACCTGGATCTTCAGCATAAAAACCTTTGGCAGGCAACTCGTCTCCTGTTGGAGCATCAAGCATTACTTCTTCGCCATCTTCGTTGATTAATGTATCCGTTAATGGGTTGAATCCTAAATCACCAGCAATCGCCATTGCAGTTACCAATTCTGGAGAACCTACGAAAGCTAATGTATTAGGGTTACCATCTGCACGTTTTGAGAAGTTACGGTTGAAAGAGTGAACGATTGTATTTCTTTCTTCTTTTTCTGCCCCTTCTCTATCCCACATACCAATACATGGTCCGCAGGCGTTGGCAAAAACAGTTGCTCCAATTTTATGGAATGTATCAATAAATCCGTCTCTTTCTATTGTAGAACGAACTACTTCAGAACCCGGAGTAATTGTAAATTCGGCTTTTGTTTTTAAGTTTTTAGCGGCAACCTGTCTTGCTAAAGATGCTGCACGAGAAATATCTTCGTAAGAAGAGTTGGTACAAGATCCTATTAAACCAACCTGAATTTGTAATGGCCAGTTGTTTTTGATTGCTTCTTCTTTCATTTTAGAAATTGGAGTAGCTAAATCTGGAGTAAAAGGACCGTTTAAATGTGGCTCTAATTGAGATAAATTGATTTCGATAACCTGATCAAAATATTTCTCTGGGTTTGCATAAACTTCCGTATCTCCTGTTAAGTATGAAGCTACTTTATCTGCAGCATCAGCAACATCTGCTCTGTTTGTAGAACGCAGGTAACGACTCATAGAATCGTCATAACCAAAAGTTGAAGTTGTAGCTCCAATTTCTGCTCCCATATTACAAATAGTTCCTTTACCAGTACATGACATCGAAGTTGCACCTTCTCCAAAATATTCAACGATTGCACCAGTTCCCCCTTTTACAGTAAGAATACCTGCAACTTTAAGAATAACATCTTTTGGAGCTGTCCATCCTGATAATTTACCAGTTAATTTAACTCCAATTAGTTTAGGAAATTTAAGTTCCCAAGCCATACCAGACATTACGTCTACGGCATCGGCTCCACCAACACCAATGGCTACCATTCCTAAACCACCTGCATTTACAGTGTGAGAATCGGTTCCAATCATCATTCCTCCAGGGAAAGCGTAGTTTTCAAGTACTACCTGGTGAATAATTCCGGCTCCCGGTTTCCAGAAACCAATTCCGTATTTATTAGAAACCGACGATAAGAAATCGAAAACTTCGTTACTTTGTGTTTTTGCTCTGGCCAAATCGGTTGCAGCGTCTATTTTTGCCTGAATCAAGTGATCGCAGTGAACTGTTGTAGGTACAGCTACTTTAGATTTTCCAGCGTGCATAAATTGCAATAATGCCATTTGAGCCGTTGCATCCTGACATGCAACACGGTCTGGTGCAAAATCAACATAATCAACTCCTCTTCCAAACGCCTTAGTTGGATCTCCATCCCAAAGGTGATTGTATAAAATTTTCTCCGTTAAAGTAAGTGGACGACCAACAATCTCGCGTGCTTTGTCAACACGACCTGGCATGTTCTCATACACTTTTTTAATCATTTCAATATCAAAAGCCATAAGTTATAATTGTTTTTGTTTTTTTTTATTTTGAACATGACAAGTTACAAAAAATAGAAGTGCCAGAAAAGAAAAAGCCCGAGTTTATCACTCGGGCTTTTGAAATATTAATAATCGTAAGATTACATTACTAACGATTTATTTGAAGGCGCAAACTTAGTCAAGTTAATACCGTCTACAGCTGTTGTATATTCAGCTAATGTTGGGGTTCTACCTAAAATTGTAGATAAAACTACAACCGGAGTTGAAGAAAGTAATGATTCTCCTTTTTTACCATCAGCATCTTCTACTACTCTTCCTTGGAAAAGACGAGTTGAAGTTGCCATTACTGTATCTCCTTTTGTTGCTTTTTCCTGATTACCCATACATAAGTTACAACCTGGACGCTCTAAGTATAGCATGTTTTCATATTCTGTACGTGCTGCACCTTTTGGAGCATTATCGTCGAATTCGAAACCTGAGTATTTTTGTAAAACTTCCCAGTCACCTTCAGCTTTAAGCTCATCTACTATATTATAGGTAGGCGGCGCAACAACTAGCGGTGCATTGAATTCAACTTTACCGTTTTGTGCTTCTACGTTTTTCAACATTTGAGCAAGGATTTTCATATCTCCTTTGTGAACCATACAAGATCCGATAAATCCAAGATCTACTTTTTTCACTCCTCCGTAAAAAGAAAGAGGTCTGATAGTATCGTGAGTATATCTTTTAGAAACGTCAACGTTGTTTACGTCTGGATCGGCAATCATTGGCTCAGAAATTTGATCCAAATCAACTACAACTTCAGCATAATATTTAGCATTTGCATCTGGAGTTAAAGCTGGTTTCTCAGCAGATTTAATCTCTGTAATTCTCTTATCAGCTTTGTTGATTAATCCTTGAAGAACACGTTTCTCATTATCCATACCTTTATCGATCATGATCTGGATTCTGCCTTTTGCAATTTCCAATGATTCGATTAAAGTATCATCTTCAGAAATACAGATAGAAGCTTTAGCTTTCATCTCTGCAGTCCAGTCTGTAAATGTAAAGGCCTGATCCGCAGTAAGTGTTCCAATGTGAACCTCAATAATTCTACCTTGGAAAACATTTTCTCCACCAAATTGGTGAAGCATTTGCGCTTGTGTAGCATGAACCACATCACGGAAATCCATGTAACCTTTCATATCTCCTTTGAATGTCACTTTTACAGATTCTGGAATTGGCATTGAAGCCTCACCAGTAGCAAGAGCAAGAGCAACAGTTCCTGAGTCAGCACCAAAAGCAACACCTTTTGACATTCTTGTATGAGAATCACCACCAATGATGATAGCCCACTCATCAATAGTAATATCATTAAGTACTTTATGGATAACGTCTGTCATTGCATGATAAACACCTTTTGGGTCACGAGCTGTGATCAAACCAAAATCGTTCATGAATTTCATCAATTTTGGAATGTTTGCCTGCGCTTTTTTATCCCAAACCGAAGCTGTGTGACAACCTGATTGGTATGCACCGTCAACGATTGGTGAAATTACTGTAGCAGCCATAGATTCTAATTCCTGAGCAGTCATAAGACCTGTAGTATCTTGTGAACCTACGATATTAACTTCTACACGAACATCAGAACCAGCGTGTAATACTTTACCTGCAGGCACACCAACAGCGTTTCTGTTAAATATTTTTTCTACAGCTGTAAGACCTTGTCCTTCAATAGAAATTTCTTTTGATGGAGCAAAAACAAGAGGAGCTTCAACATTTAAAATTTTAGCTGCTAATGTTTGAAGTTTTTTACCAAACACAATAGCATATGAACCACCAGCTTTAATGAATTCCATTTTTTGAGGCGTAAATGCCTTAGAAATATCAATTAATTCTTGATCGCCATTATAAAGTTTTTTCTCTTTAATATTGATTGTTAAAACTGTACCTGTTTCAACAGAATAAGTTTGCTCTAAAATTGGTTCGTCGTTTTCATTACGTAAAACGTTACCATTTGCATCAACCTTTTTAACCCAGTTTTTAAGGTCTAAACCAATACCACCGGTAACATCAACAGTTGTTAGGAAAATTGGAGAAATTCCGTTTGTTCCACCAACAATTGGCGCGATATTAACGAATGGAATATATGGACTCGCTTGTTTTCCTGTCCAAAGTGCCACGTTGTTTACACCTGACATTCTAGAAGATCCTACTCCCATAGTTCCTTTTTCAGCAATCAACATCACACTTGCATCAGGATGTTGTGCTTGTAAAGCTTTAATTTCTTGCTGCGCCTGAGGTGTAATCATACATTGACCATGTAATTCACGATCTGAACGAGAGTGCGCCTGATTACCCGGAGAAAGTAAATCTGTTGAGATATCACCTTCACCAGCAATAAAAGTAACCACTTTAATTGTATCTGCTACTTCTGGAAGTTTTGTAAAAAACTCAGCCTGAGCATAACTTTCAAGGATTTCTTTTGCAACTGCATTATTATTTTTGAATGCCTCTATTAAACGGTCTGTATCTGCTTCATAAAGGAAAACTTGTGTTTTAAGAACTTTAGCTGCTTCTTTTGCAATAGCAGCGTCATTTCCTAAAGCTAAATCAAGCAAAACCTCTATAGAAGGTCCGCCTTTCATATGTGATAATAATTCAAAAGCAAAAGCTGGTGTAATTTCTTTTACTACAGCTTGCCCAAGAATAATTTCTTTTAAAAACTTTGCTTTTTCACCAGCAGCACTTGTTGTTCCCGGTAAAGTATTGTAAATGAAAAATTTAAGAGAATCTTCTCTATACTCGTTATCTAAATCTTTAATTTGTGCAATAATTTCGCTTAATAATTCAGCGCTATCGATTGGTTTTGGGTGAAGTCCCTGATTTTTACGTTCTTCAATCTCTTGGATATAATCCTTATAAATATTCATAATTAAGGCAGATTTATTTTTTTGTTCGCAAATTTAATCATTAATGCGGATAATTAAAAATAATATAATAGAAGTCGCCTTTTCAAAAATTATTATTGTTAAAAAACGATTTTCACTGCTTGTTTTTGTCAAAATATTAATTTTGTATTAAAAAAATGAATTATTGATATTTTAAAATCTTTTCTTTAACAAAGTCGAAATTTGGCGTTATAAAGTAAGTGAGATTTTACCTCTATTTTCACAAAGAATCTTTCTAAATAAACAATTATAACGTTATAGTTGCGATTTTTGACGTCTGTTTTTAGTCTTTTTCCCGAGTTAAAGTTTTATCAAATTTCACCTTAAAAAAAATTGCACAAAACAATTGTAATTCAATTTTTCTATTAACTTTGTAATTCAAAGTTCTTTTAAAAATAAAACTCTATGAAAAACAAATTACAGTTATTTAAAGAATACATTCAAAATGAAGGAGTCATAATGAGCTTAGTTGTTTCATCACTTTGCTTGTTTTTACTCTGCATTATATTAATTTGTTCCGCTTTCGACTCGCGCGGTGCAGAGCCTTTATGCGTAATAAGTCTAATATTTGAATTTACTTACTGCGTTACACTCTCTTTTTTTCTTTTAAGAAAAAGAGAAAAATATGTTCATTTACTTCCTTTTTTGTTTTTAAACTGGCTTATTGGATGTTTTTGTCTTAACGTTTTCTTCTCTATTTTTGAAGATCTGCCAGTTTGGGTTTACCTCATTACTTTGACTTTTTGCATTTCAAATTTCTTTATCTATTCTACACAAAACAAAAGCAATACTGCCCTGGCTCTTTTCTTTATTAATGGATTATCTTATTCATTAATACTATATTACGCTTTATATCTCTTACCTATTACATTACTTTCAGTAATTGGAATTATAGTTTTAGGAATAGGATTTTACGGCTTAGTTCCGGCAATAATTTCAATAGGACATTTAATACGATTAGTAAAGTTGTTTGAGGAAGACAGACAATACTTTATTTCTTTTGCCTCTGGTATTTTAAGCGTATTAATAGCTTTGTTTGTTTTTACTTATCGACTGAATATTGAAAGTGAAAGAATCAGCCAAAACGAAATTGCAAAATCATTTGATTATAATGATGATTTACCAGCTTATATTAAGATTTCACAGCATTTAGAGCCTAATTTTTTCAATGAAATTTTACTTAAAAAAGGCATTGTTTACAAAAGCAGTGATGATTTCTTTAGTTTTAGAGGCCTGGATTCATTTGGAAGTTCTAAGTATAATGAGAGAAAAGTTCACAACCCGTTTATAAACATTGCTTATGCTTTTTGCAACGAACTTAATTTAAGTACTGATGACCGAATTAATATTCTGAAATCAAATTTTGACAAAAGATTAGAAACAGAAGAACAATTATGGAGCGGCGAAGATTTGTTTACCAAAGACATTAAAGAAGATGTAAAAATTTATCCTGAAGCAAGATTAGCCTACACCGAAATTACGATGAATATTGCCTGCGAAAAAGAATCCTGGCAAGACAAGGAAGCAATTTACTATTTTCAGCTTCCTGAAGGTTCTGTTGCCACTTCACTTTCTTTATGGGTAAACGGCATTGAACGTAAAGGTGTTTTAACGACCAAAGAAAAAGCTCAGGCAGCTTATAAACAAATTGTTGGAATAGAAAGCCGTGACCCCTCGTTGATGCAATGGAAAGAAGGAAACAAAATTGTGGTTCGTGTTTTTCCTGTAAATTACGAAAAACCCCGAACTTTTAAATGTGGTTTTACTACTCCTTTACAAGCGGGTAATA
This sequence comes from Flavobacterium sp. 2755, assembly GCF_031455715.1. Taxonomy (NCBI): domain Bacteria; kingdom Pseudomonadati; phylum Bacteroidota; class Flavobacteriia; order Flavobacteriales; family Flavobacteriaceae; genus Flavobacterium; species Flavobacterium sp. 2755. The sequence continues at coordinate 180,112 of NZ_JAVDTG010000010.1, read as the reverse complement.
ATGAAATGAAATATCAAAGTCTTTCGATAAAAGGCCCAAATATTTCAAATGCTTCTACTCTTTCCCGAATTCAGATTACAGGCGATGCAAAAGTCAGAACAAGCAAAGACTTTGAGTTTAAAAATAATTTTTATGTTAACGAATCAAAAGGATTAGATGACTGGGAAGCTGCCATACCTTTAAATAAAATCAATTCGAGTTCATTTACATGGAAAGATAAGACCTATAAAGTAAAAGAAATCCAAAAAGTGAATGTTCCATTTACTGCTTCAGAAATTATTTTAGATTTAAACAGCAGCTGGACATTAAACGAGATAGAATCATTTGTCAACTTACCACAAAAATCAATTTATGCATACAGCGACAAAGAAAAAAAGGAAATAACTAAAGAGAACTTCAAAGAAATTCAATGGGAATTTAAAAACCTTCATTATTCATTATTGCCGCTTTATAAGATTACTAAAAACAGTTTGATTATTACTAAATCTGGTGCATTTTCGGCCAATTTTGAAGAACTAAATGAGTCTCAATATTTAAACAAAATAAAAACAGGAACCAAACAGCAAAATTTAAAAGTGATTAATATTTCCGGAGAAATTAATCCGTTTTGGCAGACTGTGAAAGAGCAAAAATATCTTGACTATTATCAGGCTTCTCTTCAAAAGAGTTTACAAATGATAAATCAAAATCAGTTTGTATTGTACAAAACCGATGAAAACTCAGTTAATATTGAACCTGCAAACATTTCGATTCAGGAAACGGCCAAAGACAGTATTTCTAAAAGTAATGGCCCAAATCATATTTACAGAATGTATGCTTTTGGAAAAGTTTTAGAAGAACAAGTTAAAATTCAGAATGATACTTTAGCCGCAAATAAATACGTACCCCTTGCCAAAGATGCCAATGTGGTAACACCAATTTCGTCTTTAATTGTTTTGGAAACGGATGCCGATTATGAAAATAACGGAATTGAGAAAAATGTGGATACTCTTGGCAACGCTTCAATTAAAAATGACGGTGCGGTTCCGGAACCTCACGAATGGGTAATGATTATTATTGGACTGACTACACTTTTATTTTACTATCAAAGAAACAAAAAACAAAAAGCTTAATGAAAGTTTTACTGCAGTCACACGCCAAATTAATCGCTATTCTTGCTACAATTATGCTCATAGTTCTAAACTATAGTATTGTATCAACAGGATTAGACAATAATTTTTTTGGCGTTATATTTTCTATTTTACTATTTCTTTACGCAGGAAGAAAAACTGCTTTAAAGATTAGTTATCCGCTGCTTGGATTAATTTTTTTATTAGAATTTATAAGTTTCAGACTGCATACAAAGTCTTTGCATTTTCATGCACTTTTGTTGTTTGCCTGTTTTGTTTATTACAGCTTTACCCAAAAGTTTTCTTTTATCGCTTTTATCTGTCTCTTTTTGTTTTCGTCAATTTTTGATCAGTTATTCAACTATTTAACTGTCGAAATAAAACAAGCGCTTTGTTACGGAGTGTATTTAACATTAAAAAAATTCATTCCGATAACTAAAATTGAAGGCGTTAATTTCTATATCAATAATGCAAAAATTTCTATCGATACCGCTTGTATGGGGTTATCGATGTTTAAAACGGGATTATTATTTGGTGCTTTTTTATTGACTTTAGAAGAACGTAAAAACCAAAAGTATTTCAACATTCTGGAAATTTTATTATTTTGCTGTGTAATAGTAGTTCTGAATATTATTTCAAATTATTTCAGAATCATTACTTTAGTTTTATTCAATTGTACTGAAGAAAATATACTGCATCACACTATTGGAATTATGTGTTTTGTATTTTATCAAATTGTTCCTCTTTTATTTCTAATACGATTCTTTAATCCCAAAAAAGAAAGCATAGCCGGCAATTCCTTTTTTCCAAAACTTTTACCAATGATAATTGCTGCCGGAATATTGTTTATTACGAGTTTAGAAATTAAAAAGGAACAAAATTATTCGCTGTTAGAAAATCTCAGTCCTAATTATAATATTAAAAAAGGAGTTTGGGTCAATAATGAAGTTTTTAAGATTGCAGCGCCAGAAACCTTAATTTATATCAAAACACCTATTCACAAGCCTTTAATTTGCTGGACAGGAAACGGATATAAAATCATTGAGTCTAAAGAAATCATGAGAAGTAATGAAAAAATATGGCTCACAAAATTAGAAAAGAATAATATTAGATATTTCTCTTATTGGTGGTACGAATATGACAATAAAAAATACACGTCGCTTACAGAAGTTTTACTGCTAAAACTTTTTCACAACAAAACGGTACGGTTGATAAACGAAACGAGTATTAAAGAATTGAAATAAAAAAAAGCCTGATTAAAAATCAGGCTTTTTAGATATATCTTACATCAGCTTTTTAATAATAACTTCTTCCGTTATTCCTTCAGCGTCTGCTTTGTAGTTTTTAATAATTCTGTGGCGTAAAATTCCGGTTGCCACTGCTTTTACATCTTCAATATCCGGCGAGAATTTACCGTTGAAAGCTGCGTGAGCTTTTGCAGCCAAAATCAAGTTTTGCGAAGCTCTTGGCCCTGCTCCCCAATCCAGATAATTTTTTACAAAATCGTTTGACAAAGCATTATCAGGACGTGTTTTACTTACTAAAGTTACTGCATATTCAATAACATTATCGGCAACAGGAATTCTTCTGATTAAATGCTGGAAATCAATAATTTCCTGCGCTGTAAATAATGGGTTAATTTCTACTTTATTATCAGATGTAGTTTGTTTTACGACTTTTACTTCTTCTTCAAAAGTTGGATATTCTAATTTAATAGCAAACATAAAACGGTCTAATTGCGCTTCCGGTAAAGGATAAGTTCCTTCCTGCTCAATTGGGTTTTGTGTTGCCAGTACAAAATAAGGCAAATCTAATTTGTAATTTTGTCCTGCAATTGTAACCGAACGTTCCTGCATGGCTTCCAATAAAGCTGCCTGTGTTTTCGGAGGCGTTCTGTTGATCTCATCAGCCAAAATGATATTAGAAAAAATTGGCCCTTTTATGAATTTAAATTGTCTGTTTTCATCTAAAATTTCACTTCCTAAAATATCCGAAGGCATTAAATCCGGTGTAAACTGAATTCTTTTAAAATCTAAACCTAAAGCTTGAGATAAAGTATTAATCATTAAGGTTTTTGCCAAACCAGGAACTCCTATTAAAAGAGCGTGTCCTCCAGAAAATATACAAAGTAAAATTTGGTCAACAACGGCATCCTGCCCTACAATGATTTTTGCTATTTCGTTTTTTAATTCGTTGCGTTTCTGAACTAAGTTATGAATTGCTGTTACGTCAGACATTTATGAATATATTTTAAATTAAAAAGAGTTAGTTAAATGAATTCATAAAACTAACTCTTTTTCTTTATTTAATAAAAATTATTTTTTCAACCAGTTATTAGCAAACGTACAATCTCTGTACTCTCCAATGATTTTAATGTACGTATCTTTAATTTTAGTATCAAACCATTTTGCAATTGCGTTGATTTGTTTTTCTTTTAATGCTAATTCTTTAATTTTCGTGTAATCCTTAGCATAGTCAGCAGTATGTTCGTCGATTCTGTTGGTAACAGTAATCAGTTTATACGTTTTTTTACCTTTATCATCCGTATTTAAAAGTGGCTGAGAAACTTCATCATCTTTTAAATTAGAAACCTGACCATATAAAGTTGGATCCATTTTAGTTAATTCAAAACGAGTATCCTGAGTATTTGGATTTATTAAAGTTCCTCCGTTTGCTCTAGTTTCTTTTTCGTCAGATTCTGTTCTTGCAGCCTCTGCAAAAGTAATTTGCTTGCTTACGATTTTCTCTCTAATATTTGCCGCTCTTTCTTTAGCTTCTTTCAAAGCACTTTCAGAAACTACAGGAGCAATTAAAATATGTCTTAATTCAACTTCCTGTCCTTTTATTTTGTCAACCATTATAATGTGGAAACCAAAAGTAGTTTCAAATGGCTGCGAAATTTCACCTTCCTGCAAACTAAATGCTACGTCTTTAAATTCTTTTACGAAAGGCGTTTTACGTGTCATTTTATAATAACCTCCATTTGGCGCAGATCCCGGATCCTGAGAGTACAAAACTGCTTTTGTAGCAAAACTTGAACCTTCTAAAACATCTTGTCGAATAGCGTTTAATCTATCTTTTACTTTTTGTTTGTCTTCATTAGAAACTTTAGGTTCAGTAACAATCTGTGCTACTTCCATTTCAGCTCCAAAAGTCGGCAATTCATCTTTAGGGATTTTTTTAAAGAAATTACGAACTTCTTCTGGAGTAATTTCTACATCTTTTACAATTTTATCTCTCATTTCTGAGGCTAATTTTTGCTCTTTTAAGATGTCAGCAAAATACGTTTTAAATTCTTCTACAGAACTTTTTTTATAGTATTCAACTACTTTATTGATATCTCCAACTTGTTGAATCATATAATTCAAACGCTCTTCCATCATTCCTCTAACTTCAGCATCACTTACAATAATACTATCCTGAATGGCCTGATGTGCGTATAATTTATCTTCTAAAAGTTTACCAAGCATTTGGCATCTTGTAATATCTTTAATATTACCACCCTGACTTGCAATCTCTAAATAACCTTTATCAATATCAGAATCTAAAACAATATAATCTCCAACCGTAGCAATGATACCGTCAATTTTTTGTTTTCCGCGTACAGTATCTACCGGCTTTTCGGCTACAACATCCTTAATAATTTCCTGTGCTGAAATTATTGAGTTGAAAAAAAATAAAAAACACATTGTTAAGACTACCTTATAATCAATTGTTTTTAGTTGCAATTTTTTTAATGACATTATTTTAAATTTAATTTTTGGATGTAAAGATCTGTATTCTAAAATTTAACTGGCTATTATTTATTTTCAAAAGCGATTCTGAAAAACTAAATAATGAACTTCTGTTTTCTTTTATAAAACGAACAAAAATAACAATTCAATTACATAATACAACTATCAGCCATAGTATTAACAAAAAATTATGTGGATCGTATTTAAATTCACGATAAGAAGTTTAATTCTCCAATCTTTTTCTTTTTTAAAAAGCTGTTAACTCCAAAAGAGTCAAAACAATTCTAGCTGATTTTCAAGCCTCTAAAAAAAAGTTTTAAACACTACAACGTTTTCGTTGTAAAACTATTTTCCTACAAAAACAAATCGAATCTAAAAACTCCTACTTTAGATGCGTTATTAATAATTTATAGCTGCAAAAAATAAGAATATCTTGTTTTTAAAGTGCTAAAATTAACAATTTCAAACTTTATTAATTTAACCTTAACCACAATCTATTATGAAAAAACCTATTGTAAGATTATTTTTTCTTACTGCAATTACAACCTTTTTGTATTCTTGTACAAATGAAACGAATGATGTTGACGCTAAAGCAGAAAGTCAGCAATTTAAAATTATCAACGTGACTCACCACGATGGAAAACCTTTTAGCACCGGCGCTTCTTTATCTTCCCCTACAGGAAAATATGTAGACAATCCGGGCGGAGGCGTAATGATGCAGGCTTTTTATTGGGATGTTCCTGCGGGCGGAAATTGGTGGAATACCGTAAAAGGAAAAGTGACTGCCTGGGGAAATGCCGGAATTGGCTCTATCTGGCTTCCACCCGCTTCTAAAGCTCAAAATGGAGCATTTTCTATGGGATATGATCCAACGGATTATTTTGATTTTGGAGATTACAATCAAAATGGTAGTACCGAAACCCGTTTTGGTTCTAAAGCAGAATTAGTAAGCCTAATAACGTCTGCTCACACCGAAAACATAAAAGTGTATGCCGATATCGTAATTAATCATAACAGCGGCGGTCAATCTGAAGCAAATCCATATACAGGCACTAGCACGTGGACAAATTTCAGCGGTGTTGCTTCTGGAAAATTTACACGTAATTATAATGACTTCTATAAAAACAGCTACGGAAATAACGATGAAGGATCTTTTGGCGGTTTCCCTGATTTATGCCATGCAAACCCTCATGTTCAGGACTGGCTTTGGCTGAGAACTGACGGAGTTGGTAAATATTACAAAAATACCATGAAGTTTGACGGCTGGAGATTTGACTACGTAAAAGGATTTGGCGCGTGGGTTGTAAATTCATGGAACGCTAATGTAGGCGGATTTTCGGTTGGAGAATTATGGGATTCAAACGTAAATATATTAAATGACTGGGCAAATGCTGCAAACAGCTCTGTTTTTGACTTTGCATGTTATTATAAAATGAATGATGCTTTTGATGGCAATAATCTGGCGCTTTTGAATGATGATATGATGTGGAAAAGAAATCCGTATAAAGCGGTGACTTTTGTAACGAATCATGATACAGATGAAATTTGGAGCAAAATGCTGGCGTATTCTTATATTTTAACTCACGAAGGTTATCCAACAATTTTCTACAGAGATTATGAAGAATGGCTGGATAAAGCGAAATTAAACAACTTGATCTGGATTCATAACAATAAAGCAACAGGTACAACTTCTATTTTATATTCTGATAATGACGAATATGTGGCAAGAAGAAACGGTTATAACGGAAATCCAGGATTGGTGGTTTACATCAATAATTCTGATGCTTGGCAGGAAAGATGGATTCAAACCAATTGGGCCAATACTCAGATTAAAGATTTTACAGGAAATTCGACTTGGTACCCAACAACTCAGGCCGATAAATGGGTAAAAATTCAATGTCCGCCAAAAGGATATTCTATTTGGTCAATTAATCAATAATTTATTTTTCGATATCAACTTAAGGCTGTTTTTAAAAACAGCCTTATTTTTTTATAAAAAGTATTGTTTTGAAAACTTATCACTTTCAATTTAAGAACTGAATATTTTTATTAAGCCGTAATTAATAGTACTTTTGCAACCTATTTATACAAAATATGAGCTTTTTAAAAGAAATACAACGCAGAAGAACATTTGGAATTATATCGCATCCCGATGCCGGTAAAACAACATTAACGGAAAAATTATTGTTATTTGGAGGGGCGATTCAGGAAGCTGGAGCTGTAAAAAATAATAAAATTAAAAAAGGAGCAACGAGTGACTTTATGGAAATCGAACGCCAGAGAGGTATTTCGGTTTCGACTTCTGTACTTGCTTTTAATTATAAAGATAAAAAAATCAATATCCTTGATACACCGGGACACAAGGATTTTGCCGAAGATACTTTTAGAACTCTTACTGCTGTTGATAGTGTAATTGTGGTTATTGACGTTGCAAAAGGGGTTGAGGAACAAACGGAAAAATTAGTTGCTGTTTGTAGAATGCGTAACATTCCGATGATTGTTTTCATCAATAAATTAGATCGTGAAGGTAAAGATGCTTTTGATTTGATGGATGAAGTGGAACAAAAACTGGGATTAAAAGTTACGCCATTAAGTTTCCCTATTGGAATGGGTTATGATTTTCAGGGTATTTATAATCTTTGGGAAGAAAATATCAATCTTTTCAGCGGAGACAGCCGTAAAAACATCGAGGAAACTATTGCTTTCTCTGATGTTCAAAACAATCCTGAACTAGATAAAATTGTTGGGCAGAAAGCTGCCGAAAAACTCCGTGAAGAACTAGAATTAATTGATGAAGTTTATCCAAAATTTGAACGTCAGGATTATTTAGATGGAAAAATTCAACCTGTATTTTTTGGTTCTGCATTGAATAATTTTGGAGTTCGCGAATTGTTAGATTGTTTCGTAGCGATTGCTCCTTCACCAAGACCAAAAGATTCTGAAACTCGTTTGGTTGATCCTGCAGAAGAAAAAATGTCTGGTTTTGTATTTAAAATTCACGCTAACATGGATCCGAAACACCGTGACCGTTTAGCTTTTATAAAAATTGTTTCCGGAACTTTCGAAAGAAACAAACCTTATTACCACGTTCGCCAGAAGAAAAATTTAAAATTCTCAAGTCCGAATGCCTTTTTCGCAGAGAAAAAAGAAATCGTTGATATTTCTTATCCCGGCGATATTGTTGGTTTACACGATACAGGAAACTTTAAAATTGGTGATACTTTAACAGAAGGCGAAGTAATGAGCTTTAAAGGAATTCCGAGTTTCTCTCCGGAACACTTTAGATACATCAACAACGCTGATCCGATGAAAGCTAAGCAATTAGAAAAAGGAGTTGATCAGTTAATGGACGAAGGTGTAGCGCAGTTATTTACTTTAGAGATGAACAATCGTAAAGTTATTGGAACTGTTGGAGCACTTCAATATGAGGTAATTCAATATCGTTTAGAACACGAATACGGTGCAAAATGTACTTACGAAAACTTCCCTGTTCACAAAGCTTGCTGGGTAAAACCTGATGATGCTAAAAATGAAGAGTTCAAAGAATTTAAACGTATTAAACAAAAATTCCTTGCGCACGATAAATATGGTCAGCTGGTATTTTTAGCCGATTCTGACTTTACAATTCAAATGACACAAAGTAAATATCCAAGTGTGAAATTATACTTTACTTCTGAATTTGATTAATCACTTCTTTAGAAAATACAAAAAGGCTGTCTACTATTAGACAGCCTTTTTTCATTACAATCCCCAACATTTTGTTTTATTGATCTGTATAATTAATTCCTAATCCGCCGGCAATAAAAATTTTAGTCAGCTCATCTGCATCAACAATTATATTTTGTGATAAAACATTATTTTTAACTGCTTTTATAGTAAAAGGTATTTCTTTTGAAAGATAATAATCGCTTCCTGAAATCGTAACTATTAGCGTTTTATTAGCTTTTGCAACTTGCGCTGTTATAGTAAATTCTCCCGTTTTTGGATTTACTTTCACAGGAGTTTCTGAACTATTAACAGATAACATTAAATCTGGATATGCTTCTTTGTTAAAAGGTTTATGTGTTTTTGCTTCTAACAATTTTCCTTTTATTGTTATCGAAACTTCTTCATTTACAGTTTGGTTATAAGCTACTTTGCCTAATTTGTACATAGGCTCTGCACAAACTTTTTCGATTTTAACAGGCTCTTTTTCTTGTGCAGTAAGATTTGAGGCAAGTAAAACAGTTGCTGCAACTGCTGCATATTTTAAAGTATTGATTTTAGAAATCTCACTATATTCAAATTTTTCTTCAAGCTGCGTTGTTTTTAATCGTGCACAAATGTTTGCATCTTTATTTCCTGCAATAAATCTGGCAACTTCAGAATTCGTTTTTTTACTTAAATCAATTACATTTTTCATGCATGAATCACAAAATGAACCACCTGCATTAGGAATCATTTTATCAAAATTTTCAGAGCAAGGATTTTTTATTTCTAAGGTGAATTTCTTTTTCATACTATACTTTATTTAAGTTAAAAACCTTTTGTAATGGTTCTTACTTATATAGAGTACATTTTAAATAAAAAGGTTGGGAAGCAATCAAAATATTTTCAAATTATAAATTGATTTATTCATTTTTAGGCATAAAAAAAGCGCTAATTTGATTAGCGCTTTTTTTTAATTTGAATTAAATCAACCTTACTAAGTCATTATATTTCAAAAATTAATCTTTCATAGGCAGAGCCAAATTAGAACAATATAACCACGAAGGAAAATTTAGTCGATTAAAGTATATTAAATCAGATTAACTACATTTATTGTAACTCTACAGCAAAAAAAAGCCCCATTAAAATGGGGCTTTAAAATTTATGCTTGTCCTGCCGGACCAAAATTAAGCGGTATTGGTGCTTGTTCCGTTTCTTTGATTTCGCCGTGAGCGGCCTCAAATCTATGGATATTTTCACCTATTGCTCTTAATAATCTTTTAGCATGTTGTGGTGTCAAGACAATTCTTGACTTTACCTTGGCTTTAGGAATACCCGGCATAATGCTGACAAAATCTAAAACAAACTCTGATGATGAGTGATTGATAATCGCAAGATTAGAATAAATTCCTTCTGCAATACTTTCGTCTAACTCAATGTTAATTTGCTCTTGTTGTTGTTTCGGATTACTCATAGTTTCCTAATTAATAAATGTATTCTTCTTTATTAGCCATCATTTCATTGTAATCGTCTTTAGATCCTACGATAGTGTTATCATATTCTCTCATACCAGTTCCCGCAGGAATTCTGTGTCCAACAATTACATTTTCTTTTAATCCTTCTAGATCATCTACTTTACCAGCTACTGCAGCTTCGTTAAGTACTTTCGTTGTCTCCTGGAATGAAGCCGCAGAAATGAATGATTTAGTTTGTAACGAAGCTCTTGTAATACCTTGAAGAACTGGCGTTGCAGTTGCAGTAATTACGTCTCTTGCTACAACAAGATTTTTATCATTTCGTTTCAATAATGAATTCTCATCACGTAACTCACGAGGTGAAATAATCTGACCTGGTTTCAATACAGCAGAATCTCCAGCGTCTTCAACTACTTTCATACCGTATAATTTATCGTTTTGAACGATGAAATCTTTAGTGTGAATTAATTGATCTTCTAGGAATAATGTATCTCCTGGATCTTGAACTCTTACTTTACGCATCATTTGACGAATAACTACCTCAAAGTGCTTGTCATTAATTTTTACCCCTTGTAAACGGTAAACCTCTTGAATTTCATTTACCAAGTACTGTTGAACAGCAGCCGGCCCTTGAATTCTTAAGATATCATCTGGTGTAATTGCACCGTCAGACAATGGAACTCCCGCTCTTACGAAGTCATTTTCTTGTACTAAGATTTGGCTAGAAAGTTTAACTAAATACTTTTTAATTTCACCAAATTTAGATTCGATAACGATCTCACGGTTACCTCTTTTGATTTTTCCAAAAGAAACAACACCATCAATTTCAGATACAACTGCTGGGTTTGAAGGGTTACGAGCCTCAAGCAACTCGGTAATTCTTGGTAAACCTCCCGTGATATCGCCTGCTTTAGAAGAACGACGTGGGATTTTTACTAATACTTTACCTGCTTTAATTTTCTCACCGTTTTCAACCATTAAGTGTGCACCTACTGGTAAGTTGTAAGAACGAATTAATTCACCTTCTTTACCGTAAACCAATAAAGTTGGGATTAATTTTTTGTTTCTAGCCTCAGAAATTACTTTTTCCTGGAAACCAGTCTGCTCATCGATCTCTACCATGAATGATTGTCCTTGCTCTAAATCCTCGTAAGCAATCTTACCAGTAAATTCAGAAACAATTACACCATTATAAGGGTCCCACTTACAGATTACAGTTCCTTTAGCAACAGTTTCTCCATCTTTAACAAAGATACTAGAACCATAAGGAATGTTATGTGTATTTAAGACGATTCCAGTTTTCTCATCAACTAATTTTAATTCAGTTGAACGTGATACTACGATATCTACCGCATTACCTTCGCTGTCTTCACCTTTAACAGTTTTTAAATCTTCAATCTCAAGTCTACCGTTGAATCTTGTAATGATACTAGATTCTTCAGAAATTCCTCCAGCAACCCCTCCAACGTGGAACGTACGAAGTGTTAACTGTGTACCTGGCTCTCCAATAGACTGAGCTGCAATAACTCCTACAGCTTCTCCTCTTTGTGTCATCTTACCAGTAGCTAAGTTTCTACCGTAACATTTAGCACAAATACCTTTTAAAGCCTCACAAGTTAATGGAGATCTAACCTCTACTTTTTCAATTGGAGAAGCTTCGATAGTTCTCATAATTGCTTCAGTAATTTGTTGTCCAGATTGAACCATTACCTCATTAGTAAGTGGATTTATAACATCTTGCAACGCAACACGTCCTAAAATTCTTTCTCCTAATGATTCAACGATTTCCTCATTTTTCTTCAATGCAGAAACTTCAACACCTCTTAAAGTTCCACAATCTTCGATGTTAACAATAACATCTTGAGAAACGTCATGAAGCCTTCTTGTTAAGTATCCGGCATCGGCCGTTTTAAGAGCCGTATCCGCAAGTCCTTTACGAGCACCGTGAGTAGAAATAAAGTACTCAAGAATCGAAAGACCTTCCTTAAAGTTAGAAAGAATCGGGTTTTCAATAATCTCACCACCACCAGCAGTAGATTTTTTAGGCTTAGCCATCAAACCACGCATACCAGTTAACTGACGAATCTGTTCCTTAGAACCCCTCGCCCCAGAGTCAAGCATCATATATACAGAGTTGAAACCTTGTTGGTCTTCTCTAATATTTTTCATTGCTAATTCTGTTAACTGAGCATTTGCTGAAGTCCATACGTCAATAACTTGGTTGTAACGTTCGTTATTGGTAATAAGACCCATGTTATAATTCACAGAAATACCTTCAACTTGCTCTCTGGCATCTGCAATTAATTTTGTTTTTTGTTCTGGAATTCTAATATCACCTAAAGAGAATGATAAACCTCCTCTAAATGCGAATTTATAACCCATATCTTTCATATTATCCAAGAAAGCTGCCGTTGTAGGTACATCAGTCACACTTAAAATGTGCCCAATAATATCTCTAAGGTTTTTCTTAGTCAATACATCATTGATATATCCAGCTGCTTCAGGTACTACTTCATTAAATAATACACGTCCTGCAGTTGTTTGAATAATTTTGTACACTAATTCTCCAGCATCATTAAAATCTTTTGCTCTAATTTTAACACGAGCATTCAATTCTAATCTTCCTTCGTTTAATGCAATGTTTACTTCTTCAGCAGAATAGAAAGTCAAATCCTGACCTAAAATAATGTGATCTTCTGTAGAAATACGTTCTTTGGTCATATAATATAGACCCAAAACCATGTCCTGAGATGGTACCGTAATAGGAGCTCCATTTGCAGGGTTCAAGATATTGTGAGAAGCCAACATTAATAATTGAGCCTCTAAAATAGCTTCTGGTCCTAAAGGTAAGTGAACCGCCATCTGGTCACCATCGAAATCGGCGTTGAAAGCCGTACATACTAATGGGTGTAACTGGATCGCTTTCCCTTCAATTAATTTTGGCTGGAAAGCCTGAATACCAAGTCTGTGCAAAGTAGGAGCACGGTTCAGTAATACTGGGTGTCCTTTAATTACATTTTCTAAAATATCCCAAACTACCGGCTCTTTTTTGTCAATGATTTTCTTAGCAGATTTTACTGTTTTTACAATACCTCTTTCAATCAATTTACGGATAACGAAAGGTTTGTATAACTCAGATGCCATATCTTTTGGCAATCCGCACTCGAATAATTTTAGCTCAGGACCAACAACAATTACCGAACGAGCAGAATAATCCACACGTTTTCCAAGTAAGTTTTGACGGAAACGTCCTTGCTTACCTTTTAATGAGTCAGATAATGATTTTAATGGTCTGTTAGATTCTGTTTTAACAGCAGAAGCTTTACGAGTGTTATCAAATAATGAATCCACAGATTCTTGTAACATACGTTTCTCGTTTCTTAAGATAACTTCAGGAGCTTTAATCTCCATTAATCTTTTCAAACGATTGTTACGGATGATTACACGACGGTATAAGTCGTTCAAATCTGAAGTTGCAAAACGACCTCCATCAAGCGGCACAAGCGGACGTAATTCTGGTGGGATAACTGGAACCACTTTCATAATCATCCATTCTGGACGGTTTTCGCGGTTTTCGTTAGACTCACGGAAAGACTCCACAACTTGTAATCTTTTTAAAGCTTCAGTTTTACGTTGTTTAGATGTTTCGTTGTTAGCGCTGTGTCTTAATTCATAAGATAAAGCATCTAAGTCAATACGAGCCAATAAATCCATAATACACTCTGCTCCCATTTTGGCAACAAATTTATTAGGATCTAAATCATCTAAATATTGGTTTTCTTGTGGAAGAGTATCTAAAATATTTAAATATTCTTCTTCAGTTAAGAAATCTAGTCTTTGTAAAGATTCTCCATCTGCATTTTTAGCAATACCAGCTTGGATTACTACGTATCTTTCGTAGTAAATGATCATATCTAATTTCTTAGATGGAAGACCAAGGATATAACCAATTTTGTTTGGAAGAGAACGGAAGTACCAGATATGAGCAATTGGCACAACAAGGTTGATGTGTCCTACTCTATCACGACGTACTTTTTTCTCTGTAACTTCAACACCACAACGGTCGCAAATGATACCTTTGTAACGAATTCTTTTATATTTACCACAAGCACATTCAAAATCCTTAACAGGTCCGAAGATTCTTTCGCAGAAAAGTCCGTCACGCTCTGGTTTGTGAGTTCTGTAGTTGATTGTTTCTGGCTTTAAAACCTCTCCTCTTGATTCTTTCAAGATAGATTCTGGTGAAGCCAATCCAATAGAGATTTTGTTAAATCTTTTAATTGGATTCTTATCTTTATTATTTCTATTATTCATCATAGTTTTTACTATTGATTTACTTGCTATTAAAAATTGATTTAGATTCACAATCTACATCTTTAAAAAAGTTCCCTTTTAAAAAGAGTTAAATCATTACGCTTACCACGAGTTACTTCTCTAAACTTCAAACTTAGTTTGAAGCGCTAGTTATAAAATGTCTTGCATTATTATAAAAAATCGGAACGGGTTACGGGTATAAATCTTAAAAACTTAAACTTTAGTAAACAGCTTAAGTCTCAGTTTTCGATTTACGTCGAATACTGAGACTATCACTGAAAATTATTTTTATTCTTCCAAACGAAGATCTAATCCTAGACCTTTCAATTCGTGCATTAATACATTGAATGATTCTGGTAAACCTGGTTCTGGCATAGTTTCACCCTTAACGATAGCCTCGTAAGTTTTAGCTCTACCAATAACGTCATCAGACTTAACAGTTAAGATTTCACGTAAAGTACTAGAAGCTCCATAAGCCTCAAGTGCCCAAACCTCCATCTCTCCAAAACGCTGACCTCCAAATTGAGCTTTACCTCCAAGTGGCTGCTGCGTAATTAATGAGTATGGTCCGATAGAACGTGCGTGCATCTTATCATCAACCATGTGTCCTAATTTAAGCATGTAAATTACACCCACAGTTGCTTTTTGTGCAAAACGCTCTCCAGTTCCACCATCATAAAGGTATGTATGTCCAAAACGTGGTACGTTAGCCTCATCAGTCAAAGCATTGATTTCGTCAAGAGAAGCACCGTCGAAGATTGGAGTAGCAAATTTTCTACCCAAGTTCATACCAGCCCATCCAAGAACAGTTTCATAAATCTGACCAATGTTCATACGTGAAGGTACCCCAAGTGGATTCAATACGATATCTACCGGTGTTCCATCCTCTAAGAAAGGCATATCTTCATGACGAACGATTCTTGCAACAATACCTTTGTTACCGTGACGTCCTGCCATTTTATCCCCTACTTTCAACTTACGTTTTTTAGCGATATAGATTTTAGCCAATTTCAAGATTCCAGATGGTAATTCATCTCCAACTGTAATAGTGAATTTTTCTCTTCTTAAAGATCCTTGTAAGTCGTTCAGCTTAATTTTATAGTTATGAATTAAATCATTAACCATTTTATTTGTAGCATCATCAGCAACCCATTGACCTTTGCTTAAGTGAGCAAAATCTTCTACTGCGTAAAGCATTTTTTGAGTATATTTTTTACCTTTTGGTAAAACTTCTTCACCCAAATCATTCATTACACCTTGAGATGTTTTTCCGTTAACGATCAAGAATAATTTCTCAACTAATCTGTCTTTTAATTCAACAAATTTAGTTTCAAATTCCATTTCTAAAGCGCCTAAAGCATCTTTATCCTGAGTACGTTTACGTTTATCTTTTACGGCTCTTGCAAATAATTTTTTGTCAAGAACTACACCGTGTAAAGATGGAGAAGCTTTTAATGAAGCATCTTTTACATCACCTGCTTTATCCCCGAAGATTGCACGAAGCAATTTCTCTTCTGGAGTAGGATCTGATTCTCCTTTTGGTGTAATTTTTCCGATCAAAATGTCGCCAGGTTTAACCTCTGCTCCAATTCTAATCATACCGTTTTCATCTAAATCTTTAGTAGCTTCTTCAGAAACGTTAGGAATATCGTTTGTTAACTCTTCATTTCCTAATTTAGTATCTCTAACCTCTAATGAATAATCATCAACGTGGATAGATGTAAAAATATCATCACGAACTACTTTTTCAGAAATTACAATCGCATCCTCGAAGTTGTACCCTTTCCATGGCATGAACGCAACTTTTAAGTTTCTACCTAAAGCTAATTCACCATTTTGAGTAGCATATCCTTCTGATAATACTTGTCCAGGAATAACTCTGTCACCTTTTCTTACGATTGGTTTCAAGTTAATACTTGTACCTTGATTGGTTTTTCTAAATTTAATAAGGTTGTATGTTTTCTCATCAGCATCAAAACTAACCATTCTCTCGTCTTCCGTACGATCGTATTTAATAGTAATGATATTAGCATCAACATATTCAACAGTTCCATGCCCTTCAGCATTGATTAATACTCTTGAATCTGAAGCTACCTGACGCTCTAAACCTGTACCTACAATTGGTGCTTCAGGACGGATCAAAGGAACTGCCTGACGCATCATGTTTGATCCCATCAACGCACGGTTCGCATCATCATGCTCCAAGAAAGGAATCAATGACGCAGAAATCGAAGCGATCTGATTAGGAGCAACGTCTGTATAATGAACTACAGATGGTTCAACAACCGGGAAGTCACCTTCCTCACGAGCAATAACATTGCTAGCTGTAATTTTACCAGTTTCATCCATTTCAATGTTTGCCTGAGCAATCATTTTACCTTCTTCTTCTTCAGCACTTAAGTAAATTGGAGTACTTTCTAAATCAACTACACCATTAGTTACTTTACGGTATGGAGTTTCGATGAATCCCATTCCGTTTACTTTTGCATAAACACCAAGAGATGAAATCAAACCAATGTTTGGTCCCTCAGGAGTTTCAATCGGACATAAACGACCATAGTGAGTATAGTGAACGTCACGAACCTCGAAACCAGCTCTCTCTCTCGAAAGTCCACCTGGTCCAAGTGCAGAAAGTCTTCTTTTGTGTGTAATCTCAGCTAGTGGATTCGTTTGATCCATAAATTGAGATAACTGGTTAGTACCAAAGAAAGAGTTGATAACTGATGATAATGTTTTAGCATTGATCAAATCAATTGGTGTAAACACCTCGTTATCTCTAACGTTCATTCTCTCACGAATAGTTCTAGCCATACGTGCTAAACCAACACCGAATTGTTGAGACAATTGTTCACCAACTGTTCTAACACGACGGTTTGATAAGTGATCAATATCATCAATCTCTGCTTTAGAGTTGATCAATTCGATCAAATATTTTACGATTGTAATGATATCTTCTTTGGTAAGCACTTGCTTATCCATAGGGATATCTAAATCTAATTTTTTGTTCATTCTGTAACGACCAACTTCACCTAAGTTATAACGTTGATCAGAGAAGAACAATTTATCTATAATACCACGAGCAGTTTCCTCATCAGGCGGTTCAGCGTTACGCAACTGACGGTAAATGTGCTCTACAGCTTCTTTTTCAGAGTTTGTTGGATCTTTTTGTAACGTATTGTGGATAATAGCATAATCTGCTTGGTTATTATCCTCTTTGTGTAACAAGATAGATTTAACGTTAGAATCGATGATCTCTTCAACATTATCTTTGTCGATAATTGTATCACGATCAAGGATGATTTCGTTACGTTCGATAGAAACTACCTCACCAGTATCCTCATCAACGAAATCCTCGTGCCATGTGTTCAATACACGTGCAGCAAGTCTTCTTCCAATATATTTCTTAATACCAGTTTTAGAAACTTTAATCTCTTCTGCTAAGTCGAAAATTTCAAGGATATCCTTATCTCTTTCGAAACCAATAGCACGGAATAAAGTTGTTACAGGTAATTTTTTCTTTCTATCGATATAAGCGTACATTACGCTGTTAATATCTGTAGAGAATTCTATCCAAGATCCTTTAAAAGGAATTACTCTCGCAGAATAAAGTTTAGTTCCATTTGCGTGGAATGACTGTCCAAAGAAAACCCCAGGAGAACGGTGTAATTGCGATACTACTACACGCTCGGCACCATTGATTACAAAAGTACCACTAGGAGTCATATAAGGTATTGTTCCAAGATATACATCTTGTACAATTGTTTCAAAATCTTCGTGTTCTGGATCTGTACAGTATAGTTTTAACCTGGCTTTTAAAGGCACACTATAAGTAAGACCTCTCTCTATACATTCTTGAATTGTATAACGTGGCGGATCAACAAAATAATCTAGGAATTCCAATACAAAGTTGTTTCTTGTATCTGTAATTGGGAAGTTTTCCATGAAGGTATTGTATAACCCTTCGTTGCCTCTTTCGTCAGATTTCGTTTCTAATTGGAAGAAATCCTTAAAAGATTTAACCTGAACATCCAAGAAATCCGGATAGTCAGGAATGTTTTTTGTAGAGGCAAAATTCAATCTTTCAGTCTGATTTGTTATCATCAATGGACAAAATTTTGATTAAAAAAAAGTAATTTTTTTGTGTAAAAACACAGTGCTTAGTTTATACTTTCTTTTTAAAATCAATACATCTTTAAAAATAAACAGATAAAATCAGTTCTATTTTTTTTCTTCGTATTGATCAAAAACTTTTTCGTATTTTAAACTATTTGATAATAAAATTTAATGTATTTTATTATACGAAAAATGGTTTAGGCCTTTGAGTGTTAACTCAGGACCTAAACCTAGTTCTTAAAACTGAGTTGAATTATTTAAGCTCAACTACAGCTCCAGCTTCTTCTAATGATTTTTTAAGACCTTCAGCCTCTTCTTTAGAAACACCTTCTTTAACGTTGCTTGGAGCTCCGTCAACTACATCTTTAGCTTCTTTCAAACCTAAACCTGTAAGTTCTTTAACTAATTTTACAACTGCTAATTTAGAAGCACCAGCTTCTTTTAATACAACTGTAAATTCAGTTTGTGCTTCTTCAGCAGCACCTTCTCCACCACCAGCAGCAACTACTACAGCTGCAGCAGCAGGCTCGATACCATACTCGTCTTTTAATATTGTTGCTAATTCGTTAACTTCTTTAACTGTTAAGTTAACTAATTGTTCTGCGAATTGTTTCAAATCTGCCATTTTTTCTATCGTTTAAAATGATTTGTAAAAATATAATTTATTTATTGTGCGCTAATTAAGCAACAAGGAAGCAAGCTTCCCTGCTTTGATTATTATGCTTCCGTTCCTTCTTCGCTTCCTGCGAATTTGTTTTGTAAAGCAGAAATAATTCTTTGAGCTGGAGATTGTAATAATCCAATGATTTCTCCAATTAACTCTTCTTTAGACTTGATAGTTGCTAGTGCATCTAATTGGTTATCTCCAATGTAAACTTCATTGTTAATGAAAGCACCTTTTAAAACTGGTTTATCAGATTTCTTACGGAAATCTTTAATGATTTTTCCAGGAGCATTAGCTACATCAGAAATGAAAATAGCACTATTACCAGTCAAAACTGAAGGTAAGTCACCATAATCAGTAGAAGAAGCTTCCATTGCTTTTGCAAGCAAAGTGTTCTTTACAACTTCTAATTTGATACCTGCTTTAAAGCAAGCTCTACGTAAGCTTGAAGTTGTTTCTGCGTTTAAACCAGAAATATCAGATACATAAATGATATTTGTACCAGCTAACTGCGCAGTTAAATTTTCAATCGCGATTGATTTTTCTTCTCTAGTCATACTAAAAATTTTTAACTACCAATTATACTGCTTTTGGGTCTAATGCAATAGCAGGACTCATTGTGCTTGTAAGGTGAATACCCTTAATGTATGTACCTTTAGCAGCAGTTGGTTTAAGTTTTATTAATGTTTGAATAATTTCGTGTGCGTTGTCAACAATTTGCTCAGCTCCAAAAGAAACTTTACCAATTCCTGCGTGAACGATACCAGTTTTATCAACTTTAAAGTCAATTTTACCAGCTTTAACCTCTTGAACAGCTTTTGCAACATCCATAGTTACAGTACCTGTTTTAGGGTTTGGCATTAAACCTCTAGGTCCTAAAATACGACCTAATGGACCTAATTTACCCATAACAGCCGGCATAGTGATAATAACATCAACATCTGTCCAACCATCTTTAATTTTTTGTAAGTAATCATCAAGACCAACGTGATCTGCTCCAGCTTCTCTTGCTTCAGCCTCTTTATCTGGAGTAACCAATGCTAATACTTTAACATCCTTTCCTGTTCCGTGAGGTAAAGTTACCACACCTCTTACCATTTGATTCGCTTTTCTTGGATCAACACCCAAACGCACTGCGATATCTACAGACTCATCAAATTTTGCAGAAGCAACAACTTTCAATAATGCCGCAGCATCTTTTAGAGAGTATAATTTGTTCTTTTCAATTTTTGAAGCAGCCTCTTTTTGCTTTTTTGTTAATTTTGCCATGTCTTTTTCTTAATTAAAAAGGAGCATCTCCTGATACAGTTATACCCATAGATCTAGCTGTTCCAGCAACCATACTCATTGCTTTTTCTACTGTAAAAGCATTTAAGTCAGGCATTTTGTCTTCAGCAATAGCTCTAATTTGTTCCCAAGTAACACTAGCTACTTTTTTACGATTAGGCTCACCAGAACCAGATTTTAGCTTTGCAGCTTCCATTAACTGAACTGCTGCTGGAGGAGTCTTAACAACAAAATCGAATGATTTGTCTTTGTACACAGTGATTTGCACTGGACAAATTTTGCCAGGTTTATCCTGAGTTCTAGCATTAAATTGCTTACAGAACTCCATGATATTAACCCCAGCAGCTCCTAAAGCAGGTCCAACCGGTGGCGACGGGTTCGCAGCACCTCCCTTAACTTGTAGTTTAACTACCTTACTAATTTCTTTAGCCATTTTTAAAAAATTTAATACACAATCAATTGGAAGCGATTGTGATAGATATTATATGTAACAAAAAATTATACTTTTTCAACTTGCATAAAGCTCAATTCTAATGGAGTTTTTCTTCCGAAAATCTTAACCATTACTTCAAGTTTACGCTTTTCTTCATTGATTTTTTCAACCGTACCATTGAAACCATTAAAAGGACCATCGATCACTTTTACTGTTTCACCTAGACTGAAAGGAATAGCACGAGTATCTGTATTTACAGCTAGCTCATCTACTTTACCTAACATACGATTTACCTCAGACAATCTCAAAGGAACAGGTTCTCCTCCTTTAATCTCACCTAAGAAACCAATTACACTTGTAATAGATTTAATAATATGAGGTATCTCACCAACTAAGTTAGCTTCAATCATAACGTATCCAGGAAAATATACTTTATCCTTAGACATCTTTTTTCCCTCTTTTACAGTAACTACTTTTTCAGTAGGCACTAAAACCTGGGAAACATAATCCTCCATCCCTAGTCTGGCAATCTCGGTTTCGATGTAAGCTTTTACCTTATTTTCTTGGCCGCTTACTGCTCTAACCACATACCATTTTTTCACATTATTATCTGCCATCACAAAAAAATTATCCTTTTAACCAGTTAAAAAATCCAGCCAAAGCTTTTGCAAAAAATTCGTCTACTCCCCAAGTTGCCAAAGCGAACAGAATCGAAAATACAGCCACAACAATTGTCAATTTTTGAACTTCAGCCCAAGCTGGCCAAGTAACATTTGACTTTAATTCTTCGAAAGCCTCTGATAAATAATTAGTAACTTTTGTCATTTGATATAATTTTTATTGCACGGGCGGAGGGATTCGAACCCCCATCAACGGTTTTGGAGACCGCTATTCTACCCTTGAACTACGCCCGTAATTAAAAGCCAGTGATTTCGTTAAAAAAATCAACTGGCTTTTTATAATTTGTTATAGGATTATCCTATGATTTCAGTCACCTGACCTGCACCTACAGTTCTACCACCTTCACGGATAGCAAAACGTAAACCTACGCTCATTGCGATTGGGCTTAACAAAGCAACATTGATAGTCAAGTTATCTCCTGGCATTACCATCTCTACTCCTTCTGGTAAAGTAATAACTCCTGTTACGTCAGTTGTACGTACATAGAACTGTGGACGGTAGTTATTGTGGAATGGAGTATGACGTCCACCTTCTTCTTTTTTCAAGATATAAACCTCAGCTTTGAAAGTAGCGTGTGGTTTTACTGATCCTGGCTTAATGATAACCATTCCTCTTTTGATAGATTCTTTATCAATACCTCTTAACAATAAACCTACGTTATCTCCAGCTTCACCTCTATCAAGGATTTTACGGAACATCTCAACTCCTGTAATAGTAGAAGTTAATTTATCAGCTCCCATACCAATGATTTCAACAGCATCACCTGTATTAGCAATACCAGTTTCGATACGACCTGTAGCAACAGTTCCACGACCAGTAATTGTAAATACGTCCTCAACTGGCATCAAGAATGGCTTAGCAACGTCACGCACTGGCTCTTCGATCCAAGCATCAACAGCTTCCATTAATTCAATGATTTTTGGTACCCAAGCAGGATCATTATTCAATCCTCCTAAAGCAGAACCTTGAACAACAGGACCATTATCTCCATCATATTCGTAGAAAGATAATAAATCTCTAATTTCCATTTCAACAAGCTCTAACAACTCAGCATCATCAACCATATCCACTTTGTTCATGAAAACAACGATTCTTGGAATACCAACCTGACGTCCTAAAAGGATGTGCTCACGAGTTTGTGGCATTGGACCATCTGTAGCAGCAACTACTAAGATAGCTCCGTCCATTTGAGCTGCTCCAGTAACCATGTTCTTTACGTAATCCGCGTGACCTGGACAGTCAACGTGAGCGTAGTGACGGTTAGCTGTTTCATACTCTACGTGAGATGTATTAATAGTAATACCTCTTTCTTTCTCCTCTGGAGCGTTATCGATTTGATCAAACGATTTTGCTTGACAGTAACCAGCATCTGACAATACTTTTGTAATTGCAGCAGTTAATGTAGTTTTTCCGTGATCCACGTGTCCAATTGTACCTATGTTTAAGTGCGGTTTGGAACGATTAAAATTCTCCTTTGCCATTTTACTTAATTTTTAATCTTAGTTATATATTAATTTTCAATTTCCTACTTACTTGAGCCAATGTCGGGATTTGAACCCGAGACCTCTTCCTTACCAAGGAAGCACTCTACCCCTGAGCTACACCGGCAGAGAGTTCTGATTTTAGATTCTTGAATTCAGATTTTAGATTTTGAAAATCTAAAATCTGAAATCCGAAATCTTAACTTCTTTTTTTGTGGGGAGAGCAGGATTCGAACCTGCGAAGTTCACACAGCAGATTTACAGTCTGCCCTCGTTGGCCGCTTGAGTATCTCCCCGAATAATTTATGGTTTTAATTTCTAGATTTTCGATTACTCTAAATCATAATTTATACCGTAAATTCTTGTTTTCCAATATTTTAAAAGAACCAATTTCAAATCGCATTTGAAATATTTTTGAGCCGATAGAGGGACTCGAACCCACGACCTGCTGATTACAAATCAGCTGCTCTAGCCAGCTGAGCTACATCGGCGAATACATTAAAAAAGTCCGCTATTTCTAACGGACTGCAAATGTAGCTATTTTATCTTTGAATCAAAACATTTTTTAAAAAAAATTTCAATTAAATATGTGCTCTTATTTTTTCTTTCCTTTTTACCAGTAAACGTTCTAAAGATTCTGCCGAAAGCTCAACTGCTTCTTCAAACGATTTGCATTGCTTTTTAACCAAAAACTCATCTCCCGGAACATTAATCTTAATCTCTACCGCCTTATTCTCCTTATCACTTGTTCTTTCAACTTTTAAAAAAACATCAGCCGAAACAACTCGGTCGTAATACTTTTCAAGCTTATCCATTCTCTCTTGAATAAAATCCACCAATTTTCTGTCGACAGTAAAGTTAACTGCATGAACATCTACCTTCATAATAATTATTTTAGGGTTAAACATTTCAGAGTTATTACTTATTTCTCGGATGAGCATCTGAATAAACTTTTTTAAGTTCTGCTAAACTATTATGAGTATAAACTTGCGTAGATGCCAAACTCGAATGCCCTAATAACTCCTTAACTGAATTTAAATCTGCTCCGTTATTTAATAAGTGAGTCGCAAAAGTATGCCGTAGCACGTGAGGACTTTTTTTTACCTTTTCAGAGACCCTACTAAAGTAACAATTTATTAATCGATACACAAACGATTCACTCAATTTTAACCCTTTTTTCGAAATAAAAAAATAATCAGAATCTACAATTTCTTCAACCCCCACTCTTTCTTTTAAATACAAATTAATCTGATCTGCAACAATGGGCAGAAGTGGAATAATTCGTTCTTTATTTCTTTTTCCCAATACCTTAATAAGATTTGAAGACAAATCAACATTCTTTATCATCAAGCCTATTAATTCTGCACGACGCATTCCCGTTGTATAAAAAAGATCAACAATAAGCTTATCTCTTATTTCTTCAAATCCAGATGGAGAATCCACCCCAAGCATTAAATCACTTACTTCTTTTTCTGAAAATGGAATCTGGACAATTTTAGGAGTTTTAAGCGCTTTATGTTTAAGCATTGGATTTACCTCTATTTGCTTAATCTTTAAAAGAAATTTATAAAAAGCTTTTAAGGAAGCCATTTTTCGATTTACGGAAACATTAGAAATTTCCTGATCGACTAAAGAAACAATCCAGCTTCTTATTTGACTATAATTAACTTTCTCAACATTATCCTGCTCGAAACGAGATTTATTAAATTCTTCAAAAAAACCAATATCATTCAAATAAGCATTAACTGTATGTGGAGAATATTTTTTTTCCAACTGTAAATAATCACGAAAAGCTTCTTTATTTGATTTCATAAGAAAGTTTTTTTTTTCGATTTATACCTATTATATATAAATCATCAGAAGATTTTTAAAATAAAAAAACCGTTAGCATCAAAGTTAAAACTTTTTGATGACTAACGGTAATTATTTTTGAAAAGCGAAATACTAACTTTCTAAACTATCTTTCAAAGTTTGGATGTAAGCAGCTTTTTGAATTTGAGCTCTTTTTACAACAGAAGGCTTAATAAAAGCAGTACGTGCTCTTAATTGACGAACAGTTCCTGTTTTATCAAATTTTCTTTTATAGCGCTTTAATGCTCTATCGATATTTTCTCCGTCTTTAATTGGTATAATTAACATAATATAGACACCTCCTCTCGTTAAGGCTGCAAATGTAAAAATTAATTATGAATTATGAGTTATAAATTGTGAATTATTTTTTTGAAAGAGAATAGAGTATAGAAAATAGACAGACATTCTTTATTCTTTATTCTTTATTCTTTATTCTTTCAACAAATTTCTAGAGATCACTAATTTTTGAATTTCAGTTGTTCCTTCTCCAATTGTACACAACTTAGAATCTCTGTAGAATTTCTCTACCGGAAAATCTTTTGTGTAACCATAACCTCCGTGAATCTGTACGGCTTCGTTGGCAATTTTAACGCAGGCTTCTGAAGCATACATTTTTGCCATTGCACCCAATGTTGTGACTGGTTTATGCTGTTGCTTTAAGTACGCAGCTTTATGCAATAATAATTCTGAGGCTTCAATTTCTGTTGCCATATCGGCTAGTTTAAATGAAATCCCCTGGAAACTGCTGATTGGCTGACCAAACTGATATCTTTCTTTTGAATATTTTAATGCAGCTTCATAAGCTCCTTTTGAAATTCCTAATGATAAAGCACCAATTGAAATTCGGCCTCCGTCTAGAATTTTCATTGCCTGAACAAATCCTTGTCCAACTTCACCTAATCTGTTTGCATCCGGAACTCGGCAGCTGTCAAAAACTAACTCAGCAGTTTCGCTTGCACGCATTCCTAATTTATTTTCTTTTTTACCAGATGAAAATCCTACCATTCCTTTTTCTAAAACAAAAGCAGTCATTCCTTTAGAATCACCTTTTTCTCCAGTTCTAACAATTACAACCGCTACATCTCCAGAGATAGCATGTGTGATAAAATTTTTAGCTCCATTAATAATCCAGGAATCTCCGTCTTTAACGGCCGTAGTATTCATTCCTCCGGCATCAGATCCTGTATTATGTTCTGTTAATCCCCACGCTCCTATATATTCAGCAGTAGCTAATTTTGGTAAATATTTTTTCTTTTGTTCTTCGTTTCCAAAGGTCAAAATATGGTTGGTGCAAAGTGAATTATGCGCTGCAACTGACAAACCAATTGAAGGGTCTACTTTTGAAATCTCTTCAATAACCGTAATATATTCGTGGTAACCTAATCCAGATCCTCCATATTCTTCGGGCACTAAAACTCCCATAAACCCCATTTCTCCCAATTTTTTAAATAAATCAACCGGAAAAATCTGAGCTTCATCCCACTCCATTATAAAGGGCTTAATATTCTTTTCTGCAAAGTCTTTTATAGATTGAGCAATCATTGACTGCATTTCGTTATAATCAAAATTCATTTGTTACTATTTTTTTAGAACTCCAAATATAAACTAATTATTTTTGCTTTTTCAACAGGAAAACCTTTAATTTTTGACAAATCCTCAATATTATTAAAATTTCCGTTCATACTTCGATAAGTCACAATTTGTTTTGCAAGTGTATATTTAAAGTACGGAAACTGCGATAATTCTTTTAATGTCGCGTCATTTATGGCAATCTTCTTAAAACCTGAGGGCATAATTACTTTAAAATGGCTATTTAGCTGCACTATGACTTCTGGCGAAAGCCCCCAAACTTCTTCAAGCTGCTCCATAGAAACGAAACCTCCTAAAATTTCTTTCTGTTTTAATATTCTTGCAGACAATGCTTCGCCAATACCATATATTGCAATTAAATCTTCCTGACTGGCTTGATTTATATCTTTAATTATTATGTTTTCTTTTTTGAAAGGCGTTTTTTGAACGTATTCTTTTTTCTCTGTTTTAAAATCGTTTTTCTTTTGTGTCCAATCCGGGAATTTAAACAAAGGAGACATTACCTTTAATAATGAATCTGAAATTTGTGTTACTTTTTGAAATTCTTCGGCTGAGTTTACATATTTATCTTGTTTTCGAAAAGCTAATAAGCGGTCAATTTCTTCAACAGTCATTCCGAGTTTGTATCCTTTATAATCAGAAATAAAATTTGGGTTGAAAGTATACACTTTTTGTTTGTCCTTATATTTTGCCTCTTTTGCTTCGTCTATTTCTTTTTGTAAGGACAACCATTTATTCTCTTCGGGAAAAGTTTTTTCATACTGGTTAAAATCGGCAAAGAAATAAATTAACTGTAGTGCGATGATAATTATAAAAAGTAAAAAAATACCGATCCTTTGCTGGGTTGTAAATTTAAAATATGGACTGAACATCTTGAAATTTGTGATTATTATAAATGTATTGTTATTATAAAAAGTATAAAATACGGGATAAAATTTATATTTATTAGGAAAAATACTAAAAATATTATTTCTAAATTTGATACTTCAAACTCAATCGATGTAATAGAGATTAAAATAAACTCAGCTCTTACAGAACATTGCAAACAGAATAAATCAAAAATTTAAATATTTTATAACTTAAAATATCATAATTGTTTTTATTTTTTACAAAAAACGATACATTTGGAGCTTAATAACAATAAACCAATAAAATAGTATGTCAATTTGGAGAGTTAAACCAATATCTGCCTTTGAGGCCGATATGAAAAAAAGTGATTTAAAAAGAGTTCTTACAAGATGGGGTTTAACTTCATTAGGAATTGGGGCAATCATAGGTGGAGGAATTTTCACTTTAACAGGAATCGCAGCTCATGATTATGCGGGTCCAGCTCTGGCTCTATCCTTTGTTATTGCAGGTATAGGCTGTTTATTTGCTTCTCTTTGTTAT
Source organism: Flavobacterium sp. 2755 (assembly GCF_031455715.1). Taxonomy (NCBI): domain Bacteria; kingdom Pseudomonadati; phylum Bacteroidota; class Flavobacteriia; order Flavobacteriales; family Flavobacteriaceae; genus Flavobacterium; species Flavobacterium sp. 2755. Next base: position 152,304 of record NZ_JAVDTG010000010.1, on the reverse strand, counting down.
GCTGAATTTGCTTCAGTATTACCGGTAGAAGGTTCTGCATATGCTTATGCATACGGAACAATCGGCGAAATTTTTGCCTGGTTCATTGGATGGAACTTGATTCTTGAGTATATGATGGGTGCCACCACCGTCGCCGTCGCCTGGAGCGGGTACTTTGTAAAACTTCTCCATTTATTTGGAATTAACATACCAATCTGGCTCTGTAATGATTTGCATACTGCAACAGCAAAAATCATTGAGCATAATAAAGAGTTTCCTCACGATTTAATTGATTTACCAACATTTGCATTTAACTTACCTGCTTTTTTAATTACATGGGTTGTAACTGCTATTCTTGTAAAAGGAATTAAAGAAGCTGCAAGCACAAATAATATCATTGTAATTGTAAAAATTGCTGTAGTTCTTTTCGTAATTATTTGTGGTGCTTTCTATATTAATGCAGACAACTGGCATCCTTTTATTCCTACTGAAGTTCCTGCTCTTGATGCATTAGGAAATGCAACTGGAAAAATGAATTTTGGGTTTGGAGGTGTATTAACGGCTGCAACAATTGTATTCTTTGCTTATATTGGATTTGATGCTGTTTCGACTCAGGCCGGAGAAGCTATTAATCCTAAAAAAGATGTACCATTTGCTATTATTGCTTCTTTAATTATTTGTACAATTCTATATATTCTGGTTTCATTAGTATTAACTGGAATGGTTCATTACGATCAATTAGACAAAGCTGCTCCGGTTGCTTCTGCTTTTAGTGAAAACGGTTTAACATGGGCTGTATTTATTATCACAATTGCTGCAACTGCAGGTTTAACATCTGTAATGCTTGTAATGATGCTTGGACAAACTCGTATTTTCTTAGGAATGTCCAGAGATGGTTTATTACCTCCATTTTTCAGCAAATTACACACAACTTTCAAAACACCTTATAAGAGTACATATTTAGTTGGAACAATTATTTCGATTGTTGCTGCGCTTACTCCAATTGAAAAAGTAAGTGAAATGTGTAGTATGGGAACATTATTAGCATTTGGAATGGTATGTGTTGCCGTTATGATCTTAAGATATAAAAAACCTGAATTAGAAAGACATTACAAAACTCCAGCGGTTTACTTAGTTGGAACTTTAGGTGTATCTTTCAATTTATTCTTAATGACTCAGGTAAGACATGATACTTGGATCGCTTTTATATGCTGGGGAACTTTAGGTATCATTGTTTATTTTGCTTACAGTAAAAAACGAGCAAAACTTAACAATCCTCAAAACGAAATCGAAGAAATTCAATAAACATTATCATAAAAAAACCTGTTCAATTGAACAGGTTTTTTTATTTTTTATATCGTCAATTTTTGATTTATAAATCGAAAACTGAAGTTCTTTTTGCGCGGATTAAATCTTTAAGGCGAATCCAAAAAGCCAATGTAAGATAAACTCCAAAACCTAAACCTGCTGTTACAAACGAAATGTAAATAAAAAACAACCTTACGCTTGTTACACGCATTCCCAGTTTATCAGCCAGTCTGGATGATACATGAAAACCGTATTTTTCAAAAAAGAATTTAAGTTTTAAAATAGCAGACATTTTTTTATTTTAGATTTTAGACTTAAGATTTTAGATTTTAGATTTCTTTGCCTTCGATTAGGCAAAAGTACAAATTATCTCATTATCACATTTTCTAATTATCTAATTATTTTTAAGTAACTCCATTCCTAGCGCGCATTTTAAACACACTTTGTGATTGCAATATTCATTTTTAAGTTCTAATAAAGTTTGGGTTTCGAATGCATTTTTAGATTTTATTCCGAAGGAAGTAAACTTATCAATAATGGCATTTTTTTCTGGGGCGACTTCATTCATAAAATCTATTAAATCTTCTGAAGCTGAATCTCCCATTATGTTAGAATAAGCAAACTGAATTGGAATTATGGTGTTTATGATTACTAAGTCAGCAAATGATTTGGATAATGTTTTCGCTTTCTTCGGGCTTTCTTTATCAAACTGATAATGATTCTGCCAATACAAACTTGATGAAACATTTAGCAAATCATATACGTTTTTAGCTGATTTTAGCGCAATTATTTTCGAAAACAAGTTTTGATGTTTGTGATACAAATTCGCAAGCTGAGAAAGCCGAATTGTTGGAAAATTATTCGGTCGGAGTTTAAAAAACTGAACGGAATCTATAAATGTTTTTTCTAACTGATATTTATGCAGCAGATAAAAATATCTAAATTTTAAATCTTTAAAATAAACATCTTCCTTTTCTCCATCTAATAAATTTAAAGTTCCTAAAAGTAAAGACTCCAGGTTTTCTACTTCAAAACTTTCTTTTCTGATAATGGAAAAAGAAATTGATTTTGACATTTGAAGAAAGGCCGATCCGTTTGTATTTAATCCGAAGTTCTTCGCCAAAAGGCAAAACAAAACCGCTTCCCAATCCTGATTGGTTTCTTCCAACAATTCGTAAATAAACTTTGATTTGCGTTCTAAACGTTCAAAAAACAATCTTTCCTGCCAGTTTGTAAAAACAAAGGCATCAATTTCATGTATTTGCTTTTCGCACGAAATCCAGGTTTTGGGAGAAACAAGTGCATTGTAGTTATTCAGCACTTCTTTTTCGACATAATCTTTGAGAACCAAAACGGGAATTTCGGTGTTATCTTCTCTAAAAATTGCGGTGTCGTTTTCCCAAACTACATGAAGAATTACATTTTCGTAAGCAGCATCTTTTTCATGATTGTGCAGATACCAATCTGAAGATTTTACGTGAATTTCTACATTTCCAGCCCATTTTTGATCGCCGATTTTAATATGGGCGTTAAAAAAATCAGGCCCTGAAAGTTCTAAATAATCACCTGTTTTAATTATGGTAATAGATTCATTTTGAGCAGTTACAAGATTCAAAGTATTAAACTTTTTGAATCTCCATAAGTAATGAAGAAAGTCTTCTTTCATTTTTAGATTTTATATAATTCAAAAATCTAAAAATAATAAAATTTAATATTATTCTTACAAATAATATGATTTATTTATCGAAGCATATATAACTTAGCACAAGCCCTTGCGTCTGAAAGTGCTTCGTGGTGATTTAACTGTATTTTCATTTCGCGACAGCAGTCACTTAGTTTTGTTGGCTTTAAACCTTTTGCTTTGTAAATTTTAACGGTGCATTCCCATTTTGGGGCAATATTTAAATCTTCATAATTTAAACCGTGCAGCAGCATGGATTTCATTAAAACATTACGGTCAAAACTTTCGTTGTGTGCCACCACAACCCTATTTTTTAATCTTTTCTCAATTTCAGGATACACCTGAAAAAAAGATTTTGCGTTAGCTGTGTCTCTTGGATAAATACCGTGAACTCGAATTGTAAACGGATTATATTCGTTATTTGGCGGTTTAATTAAAGTAACGAATTCATCCACGATAATTCCGTTTTCAACAGTAACAATACCCACAGAACAAGGATGATGTCCCGTTGCTGTTTCAAAATCTATGGCCGTAAAAGTCATTCTTTAATTATTTTTTAAAAAGATAAAATCCATAAATCTAACTGTTCAAAAGCTAGATTTATGGATGAAAATTATTTTGATAAAGTTCTTATTTAATAGAACCTATAATGTCATATTTAGTAATAATATGATGGTTTCCGTTTCCTAAATCAATTAAAACGGCATCATTTTCTTTTGTAAATAATTTTGAAACTTCTTCGATTGGAGTTCCTAATTTTACAATTGGAAAAGGTTTTCCCATTACTTCTTTAATTGGTTTTTCGGCTACGTTTTTATCAGCAACATAACTTCTAAACAAATCTGTTTCGTCAACAGAACCAACAAATCCGTTGATATCAACAACCGGAATCTGTGAGATTTTATATTTACGCATACGCTCAATTGCGTGCGAAACCAATTCTTCTGTACGAACAACGATTAATTCTTTATCGATATGATCTTTAATAACGTCTTCTGCTTTTGTAATGTTTTCTTCTAAGAATCCACGTTCGCGCATCCAGTCGTCATTGAACATTTTACCTACATAACGGCTTCCTGAATCGTGAAATAATACCACAACAACATCATCTGGCTTGAAATGCTCTTTTAACTGCAATAACCCTTTGATACAAGCTCCGGCAGAGTTTCCAACAAAAATAGCTTCTTCCATCGCAATTTTTCTTGTATAAACTGCAGCATCTTTATCGGTTACTTTTGTAAAACCATCAATTAGAGAAAAGTCAACGTTTTTTGGTAAAATATCTTCTCCAATTCCTTCTGTTATGTATGAGTAAATTTCGTTTTCATCAAAAATTCCGGTTTCGTGGTATTTTTTAAAAACAGAACCATACGTATCAATTCCCCAAATTTTAATGTTCGGGTTTTTCTCTTTTAAATATTTTCCAACTCCGGAAATTGTTCCACCAGTTCCAACTCCCACCACAAAATGTGTGATTTTACCATCTGTTTGTTTCCAGATTTCAGGCCCTGTCTGCTCGTAATGTGCCAATGAGTTTGACAAATTATCGTATTGGTTTACATACCATGAATTTGGAGTTTCCTCTGCCAGACGTTTTGAAACTGAATAATAAGAACGAGGATCTGTTGGCTCAACATCTGTTGGGCAAACGACTACTTTTGCGCCAACAGCACGCAGAATATCCATTTTTTCTTTTGACTGTTTGTCTGAGATTACACAAATCAATTTGTAACCTTTTATAATCGCAACAAGAGCAAGTCCCATTCCGGTATTTCCAGAAGTTCCTTCAATAATAGTTCCGCCTGGTTTAAGTCGTCCGTCAGCTTCGGCATCTTCAATCATTTTCACAGCCATTCTGTCTTTAACAGAATTTCCAGGATTAAAAGTTTCGACTTTTGCTAGTACTAACGCATCAATTTCAGCAACAATTTTGTTGAGTTTTACCAATGGCGTATTACCAATTGTTTCTAAAATATTATTTGAAAAGTCCATTTTTATTTAAGTTTAATATTTGGTTTTTTAAGTAAAGTTACGCTTCGTTTTTTATTGGAAGAAATTCCAGACTAACCCAAATCTGATTACAAAATCACGATACGGGCTATTTGGCGTAGAGTAATAATTACTGCTTGAAAATAAAGCATTTAAATGTTCTCCTTTTACATAAAAACGTGTCTGGCGAATTCTCGCATTTATGAAAACATCAAAAGTGGCATAGTTTCCAATTTCTTTTTTATCCTGCACAAAAAACTCCCCAATAACCGGGTTATAATCATTAGCATAATATTTAGTAAAGTAATTAAAAACAACTCCTGCCTGAGCATATAATGCTTTTTTGAAATAATAATTTGAGTAATACAATGTATTTCTGGTTACAAAATCAGGTACATTTAAAATCAAATCTGATTGATCTACTTTTTGATATAAAAGCGTGTTGTCTAAAGCAAAGTTTCCAAATTTAAATTCTCTATTTGCTTTTATTTCTAAATAATTAATCGCATTTCCGTATTGGGCCGGTTTTATGAGTTGAGTTCTAACCGCATCGTCATCAGCATCAGATACATCTTCAAAATACAAATGATCTTTTAAAATGGTATAATTAACTTCGGCATTTAACCAAGGTGTATTAATGTTAGCTCCTAATGAATTGATTTTTTCATTTTTAAAATCATTTGACCAGTTGTATGATACATAACTGCTTTGGTACAAATTATAATTGTTGTTTGGCAGTTTATTAATGTTTCTGTATCTAAAATCAAACTGAATTTTATCGTTTAATTTATAACGCAGTTTTGCATCAAGATCAGAAAGTGATTGATTGGTAATCGATCTTGTGTACAAAAATCTACCGTTCCATTTATTTTTTTGATATTCATACTGACCGCCTACATTGTTAATCTGTAAAAACAAATTATCCTGAATCGTTCTGCCATCTTTAAAAACAATAATTTTATCGTATTGATAATTAGATCTGTAATCATCAATAAAGAAATTAAATTTTCCTAAAAGAGAATTTTCATAAGCAGCTCCAACTTTATTGTAAAGTCTTTCAAAATGTGTTTGATCGTTTATATTACTGGTCACATACGATTCACCAAAACGTTTTACAGGATCTTCGATTCCGTCAACCGCAGAAAGTACTGTTGGCTGGTTGTATTCGAAAAATTTATTCTCGTAATTTAATTGATGGTTTATATATAAATTATTGTCACCATGTGTAGGATTTATTCTAAAAGCATGATCAAAAAACAAACGTCTTCCTTTTAGAAAGGACTTGGCATCTGTTAAATAAACCTGCAGACGCTGACGGTTTTTAAAATCGGGATCGTCGCTTTCAAAATCTTCCGTAGTTGTAATTCCTCCGTTTTCTTCATTCGAATTATCCTGATACGTATAATGTGCATTCAACGCATATCTTCTATTAGTTGTAGCGTAACTTGTTGTAAATCTAAAATTTCCAGCGCTTACCAATTGATTTATATAATCTCCTTCTGATCGTAAACCTCGGTATGCAATAGAAAAATTAAGGTTTTTAGACACATTCAGTGTGATGAACGAATCAACATTTTGTCCTTTATTAATTGTTGTATTAAAAAACAGTTCTGTAAAAGGTGTCGCTGCTGAGTAATATCTAACTTCTTCTGCTTGTATGTAATTCGAATGCATGGCGCTAAAACCAATTTCCGGATACGGCGAAAAACTTGTTAAACTATATTGTAACGTATTCAACGGCTGACCAATATTCGAAAATTCTAAAAGACCAAAAAGATCTTTTCGCAGGTGATTTTGTTTGTAAGCGCTTTTTATAGTCAGCGATGTATCGGCATAAATTGTATCATGTTCCAGCGTAATAATTTGATATTGATCTATCGTTGCAATTTTTGCCTTCTTCTTTTTAACAGTATCTGTTATACTAGAATATTGCGTATTCATATCTAAATTATTTTTAGAAGCTGGTTTTGGTTTTTCCTGAGAAAACAATAATGCTGGTACAATTAATAGATATAGAAAAATGAATATTCTCATTTGATGGCTTTATATGTAATTATTTCGACAAAATTTGTTGAGCAAAGGTAAAAGATAAATATGTATAAATAAAAAAACACTTCAATTTATACAATTACCTTGGCAGACAGTATGAAAACGAATATTTTTGCATAAAATTTTATGATATTTGCCTTTTAAAATTTCAAAAAAATGCTTGCAAAAAATTTCTCGGGATTTATTTTAGAAACTGGAACTGACGAGGCCGGCCGAGGCTGTCTTGCAGGCCCTGTAACTGCCGCAGCCATAATTCTGCCTGAAGATTTTGAACACGAAATTTTAAATGACAGTAAACAGCTTTCTGAAAAAACACGTGCATTTTTAAAACCAATTATTGAACAACATGCTGTTTGTTTTGCGGTAACGCATTTATTTCCAGATGAAATTGACGAAATAAATATCCTGAATGCTTCAATGAAAGGAATGCAGGAATGTATTTTAAAATTAAAGCATGTTCCTGAATATATTATTGTGGATGGAAATCGCTCGATAAATGCAAAATTGGGCCTTAAAAACAGTTTTGGTAAACAGTTTTCTAAAGAAGAAATTGCATTACTAAAATCAATTCCGAATCAAAGTATTATAAAAGGTGATGCCAAATTCCTGAGTATTGCTGCGGCTTCAGTTTTGGCAAAAACGTACCGTGACGAATATATGGATCAAATTCACGAAGAATTCCCTATGTATAACTGGAAAAAAAATAAAGGTTATCCAACAAAAGAACATCGCGAAGCCATTAGAAAATATGGCCCAACAAAATATCATAGAATGAGTTTCAGGCTGTTGCCAGATCAATTAGAACTCAATTTTTTTGAAGAATAAAAAAAGGCTTATCTAAATCGATAAGCCTTTTTGTTTTTAAAAATCTGCCCCAACACATTCTTAACTAAAACTGAAATTTATATCCAAAATCTGGCGAAAAACCAATTTGATCTTTTTGATTTACGCTGTTTGTTAATCTGTTATATTCTCTTGTAAACACGTTTGTATTGTTGGTTACGTTTTGAAGATCGATATAAAACTGGTGAAATCTCTTTTTGGTTTTACTGTTTAATTTAATTCCGAATTTTACATCTAATCGTAAATACGCATCGTATTGTTTGCTGAAAGCATTTGCATCGTCTCTAATTTCATAACCTGCGTTGTTTGATGCAGCTAAATCAACAGGCGTATAGTAACGTCCGCCGGCTGTTGTAAATTTGGTATCGATAGAAAATACATTTCTTTTTGCTTTGCCAACTTTAAACTCTTTTCCGCCTAAAAGATTGATTACGTAACCATTATTAAAAGGAGAATTTCGCTCGATATTGTCACTTCCTTTATATTTACTTTCAAAAAGAGAAGTGGTAAATAATGCATAATAACCTTCACTAAAGAATTTTTCAACCGTAAATTCAATTCCCTGATTAAATCCCGTTCCTTTACTTACCAAAGAAGTTTTATCGATAGAATAACCAAAATCTGCGCCTTCTGTTAAAGAAGAATAACTGCTTGGAAACGATTCAACTGCAGCTTTGCTAATATCCTGATAATACAATTCGACTTTTCCGCGCCATTTATTGGCCAAACGAACATCATAACCTAAAACATAATGCTGACTTTGCACTAAATCCAGATTTTTATTGGTTTGAACCTGAACTCCGTTTACAAATTCATTCAAAAATAAAATAGGAACGGGAACACTTTGATGATGAATTCCGAAACCAAAACTTACGGTATTTTTAGGATTTAAGGCATATGATAAAGCTGTTCTTGGTTCAAAAACAAACTGTTCATTTATCGAAAAATACTGCCCGTGAATTCCCGCGTTGAAAGTTAATTTTTCCGTCAAGCGGAATTGCCCCTGCGCAAACGGCTGCACGACATTATAATTTCCATTGTTATTGATTAAGGGAACAAAATCTGGAAAACCGTCTCCGTCAGAATCCTGCTGTCTGTCTCTTGAAGACATTTTTGCATCGAGTGTATAATTTTCATACAATAATCCCGCTCTAAAAGTAATTTTTTTATTGATTTTAGAATTGAATAAAGTCGAAAACGTAAATCTATTTTCATCATTTTTAATATCCGAAAACGGAAGTCTGTTTTCTTTTGGCGTATCATAATTGTAATAACGGAAATTCTTATACGAATTATTGGCATTCGAATAACCAACAATAGTTTTTAGATACGATTTTGAGCCAATTTCTAAATTATGTTTTAATCCAAAAGAAGCAAATCCGGAAGTGACATAACTGTCTTCATCCTGCGCTGCAAAAGGATCTTCTTTGTCAATTTTATCACCAAGAAAATCAATATCAGAAACGCCATAAATTCCGAAAACAGAAAAATTCCCCAATTTACTTTTTCCAAAATCGACATTAAAACTAATATCACTGTAATTGGGCTGTGCATCAGTTCCGGCTAATCCTGTAATGCCCACAAAACCATATCTTGCCGCGGCAACAAACGATCCGCCTTTTTTACCTAGTGGCCCTTCTGCCATAAATTCTAATCCCGGATAAGCTCCGGCGCTAATCATATATTCGTATTCGTCGGGATTTCCTTTTCTAAAACCTAAATCAAAAACACCCGCAATTGCATTTCCATATTCTGCCGGAAAAGCCGAAGTCAGGAAATCAGAATTTGCCAAAAGATTTGGATTTAATGCCGAAACCGGACCACCCGTTGTTCCTAAAGTTGAAAAGTGATTTGGACTTGGAACCGGCATTCCTTCAATTCTCCATAACATTCCTGATGGAGAATTTCCTCTCACAACAATATCATTTCGGCTGTCATCTCCGGTAGAAACACCGGCGAAATTAGAAACCAAGCGCGCCACGTCGCTTCGTCCGCCCGCAAATCTGGTTACTTCTTCTGTAGTAAATTGTTTTGTCGAAACTAATGCCATTTTATTTAATGGCTTTGCTTTGTTAGTTCCAGATGTTACGACGATTTCATCAAGTGTATTAAACTTTTCAATCAATGAAATTGTCAATAAATTATCTTTTCCGGTGGTAACATCAAGATCTGAAACTGAAGTATTTTCATATCCTGTAAAACTTATATTGATACTCTGCCTCCCAAGCGGGATATTAATTAATCTAAAACTTCCTTCAGCATCAGATTCTGTTTGAATACTTTCATTTCCGGCTAAAGAAATAATAGCTCCAGCGATAGGTTTTTCAGATTGTTTGTCTATTATTTTCCCCCTCACAATGCCCGTCTGAGCGTAGGAAATCAAGCCCAAAAGGCTTAAGACAATTGATAGTATATTCTTCATTTTATTTTTGCTTTATTGGTTATAAAAGCAAAAATAGAATGCTGAGATTTCTTAAAAATTGACTTCGGTTAAGATTTGCTGCTTAAAGTAATTCGGGTTCTGATTCGGCTTAAACTTTCCGGCTGAATTCCTAAATAACTGGCAATATGTTTTAAGGAAACTCTTTCGACTACTTTTGGACAGTATTTTAAAAAACGTAGATAACGTTCTTCCGGAGATAATAATGACATGGCCATATTTCTTCCCGTTAAACCTTTAATGGTTCGTTCCATCATAATTCGCAAGAAAGAATTAAAAACAGGATATTGCAAAACCAATTTTTCAAAATCTTCTTTGTAAGCCAAATAAACTATCGAGTCTTCGAGAGCTTCAATATTTAATAAAGAAGGTTTGCCGTATAAAAAACTTTCAAAGTCTGAATACCAATCGTTTTCAAAAAAGAAATTTCCGGTTGATTCTACGCCGTCAACCAAATAATAATAACGAATACTGCCCTCAGCAATAAAAATTCCGAAGTTGCAAATATCTCCTTCTACCAAAAGATGTTCGTTTTTTTTGACAGTTTTAAAGCGAAGTATACTTTCAAAAGCCAGACTTTCTTCTTCATTAAATTCTATCATTCGGGATAAATCTGTAATAACACATTCCATGATTATCAAGGTTTTAGAAATGAAATAGTTTTTGGTTGTTAAAATAAATAACTTAAACTATCGAAAAAAATTGCGCTAAAAACTTTAATAAACAGAAACATAACATATTACACCGTAATTTAACTTCCCGTATGTTATTTTCTGTTTTTTAAGAATTCAGCAAATTGTTTGGTATCAAAATAAAATGGTCGGATTGCGGTAATTTTTCCGTTTTTCAAATCAAAATGTTCTGAAATAGGCATTGAAAGATATTTACCAGATTTTTTTGCTTTGCATTTTATGGTAAAATAAATAATAACTTCATTTTTAGTTGCATCGCTAAAATAAGTAGGTTCCTTTTCAATTTCTAAATCAAAAAACTCAGTAGATTTTGCATACATTTTAGTCCATTCATTAAAGCCAACATACGTTCCGCCATATGGGAGTCCTTCCGCTTGGCTATAAACGGCACCATCTTCAATTAATGCTGCCATTTTTACAAAATCCCTTGTTTTAAAAAGACATTCGTAATATTGCGCTACAACTTTATAATTATCAGCTTCAAGATTTTGTAAAACTTCAGCATCAGACAAAGTAACTTCTGTATTCCAAAAACCAATAATTTTACTTACCTGACCTTTTCCATTTAATCTGGCAAAATCACGGCCTCCCATTATAGGTTCTTTTTTCTTGCCGTCAATAATTTTCCACTCCCAGGTTACATAATTGTCTTTTACAACTTTTGCTCCTGATGTCAATACCGCATCAGGAAACTTTTTATAAAATTCATTTATAACATTATTTAAGGCAGCCTGACCTTTTATAGAAGCCGAAGGATCTTCAAATGTACTGTCGTCCAGCCAGATTGATTTGATCAGTTTTAATCTTGCATCACTATTTTTTTCCTGCCAAACTTTTTCATAAACCGCAATTGGATTTAATTTATCTTTCTTTTGAGCAAAAAGACCATTAAGCATAAATAGGAAACATACAAAGTAGATTTTTCTCATAAGTTGTTAGATTAGATTTAGTTAAAAGCTTATATTTTAAGTAGAAAACCAAATTTACCATAAAAACATTAGAAAACCACGATATTGCTGCAATTTACCATCAATTCAAAATCCTGAGCGTTTACTGACCATTTTTAGATTTTTTGCAATAATTCTTTTGAAAAATAAATTTCTATTGAAAAACAGAAACTTCATCAATTAGTTTAAAAGCATTTTTAAGTTCCTTTTCCCATTCTAAAACGCTTTCTGCTGAAGCTCTGTCTGCCTTATCAAAATAAAAATGCTGTTTGATTTCAAATCCGCAATATTTAAAAACTCCAATGTCAGAAGTTAATTCCAAAGCTTTATCCATTCCCATTGCTTCGTATTCAGCATTTGATTTTCCGTGAGAATTTACAATAATGGCTTGTTTTCCTGTCAACAGACCTTTTTGAACGCCCTGATCGTATCGATACGCAAATCCGTAACTAAAAACTCGGTCAATATAACCTTTCATAATAGCCGGCATTCCCGTCCACCAAATTGGGTAAACAAAAATAATCTGGTCTGCCCACGAAATAAAATCCTGTTCAGTTTGGATATCTTCCGCAACTTGTCCCATTCTTTGTCCCTGTATATCCTGCAAAGAGAGAACCGGATTAAAATTAATTTCGTTTAAATCGCGAACCACAATTTCCTGTCCTGATTTTTCTAAAGATTCTACGATTGTGTTTTTGAAGAAATGGTTTAAACTTGCTTCGTTTGGATGTGCGTAAATAATTAAATTTTTCATGTTTTCTAGTTTTTAAGATTGAACATGACAAATGTATAACGCAGGTTTGGGGAGTAATTGTAAGAAAACGAAATCGGCTTTATTGCGGTTTTGAACTGCAGATATCGCTTTGAAATTTAAGAAACTTTGTTGGCGAAATATTCATATAATATTTAAAGTCATGAATAAGCTGACTTTGATCGTAATATCCGCATTGGTCAACAATCGTTAACCAATCTATTTTTAAATCGTTTAGTATATTTTTCTGAATTTGATCAACGGCTTTTAAAAATCTTTCATACCGATTGGCTTCTTTAACGGAATAACCAAAAACTTTCTTTTGATTCAACTGAATGTTTCTTTCGGTTTGGTTTATCTGCGAAGCAATCGCTTTTATAGGGTTTAAATTTTCATCTTGAAAATCATTTAAAAGAGTCGTAATTGCGGTTTGTTCCCGCAAATAAGGTTTGCAGAAATCTAAAATATAATCGACACGTTCTTTTGGATCAGGAATATTTTGAAGTTCTTCCCATAAAACCGTAAAACAGTTTTCATTGATTAGATCATCGGGATGAATGGGCATCGAATCACAAAGCGCATTGCCGAAGAATCTGTAAAAAGCATCTTCTTTAAAATTGGCAACTAAAATTTGTGATCCAGGTTCCAGAGTATAATCAAAAGCTTGTTTGATTGGACCTAAAACAATGCATTTTTCAACTTCTAAAAAAGTATTCTGCTGCGATTTTAAAGATGATTTTGTTCCGAAGTTAAAAGCCAGAATGCTTTGAAAACTTGGTAATAATGTTTTGGTTATGGGAAATTCCGTTTTGTTTTCGGCGAAGTAGAAATGCGAAAAAACAGTTTCAAATGCTGAAGGAACGGCAATTCTGTAATTGTTATTTTCTTCAGCATTTTTCATACTATATATATTTTTAGAAGTTTATTTAATAAACTCCGCTTCAAACAAATTAGCTACATGTTTGATAATTTTAGCCTTTACTTCTTCTTCGTCAACTTTTGCTACGCCAAGTTCTACGTTTAAAGAGGTAACACCTTTTCCGCGAATGCCGCACGGAATTATATTATCAAAATAACCTAAATCAACATTTACGTTTAAAGCAAATCCGTGCATGGTAACCCAGCGTGAAGCACGAACGCCCATTGCACAAATCTTCCGTGCAAACGGAGTTCCAACGCCAAGCCAGACTCCGGTTTCGCCTTCACTTCTGCCCGACTCTAAACCGTATTCTGCCAAAGTTAGAATCATTGCTTCTTCCAGAAAACGTAAATATTTATGAATATCCGTAAAGAAATTTTCTAAATCCAGAATGGGATATCCAACAATTTGTCCCGGTCCGTGATACGTAATATCACCGCCGCGATTGATTTTATAAAAAGTGGCTCCTTTTGCTTCGAGCTGTTTTTCGTTTAATAATAAGTTTTCAAAATCGCCGCTTTTGCCTAAAGTATAAACATGCGGATGCTCAACAAACAACAAATAATTTGGTGTTGGCAGGTCAAGTTCTTCTCTTCTGTTTTTGATTTTTAAGTCGACAATATCCTGAAAAAGTTCTTCCTGATATTCCCAAGTCGATTTATAATCCCGGTTTCCAAGATCTTGAAGTTGAATTTTTGTATTCATTTTAATTATTTTTCAAACTCAACGTCAAAGTTAAGTTTGTCAGGATTCTCCATATAATCCGTGAAAGTGTATTGAATTGTAATTGATTTTCTATCGTCGCTGAATAAAGCATTCGGGTTTGATACTTTTTTTATTTTCTTCGGAAAGTGATATTTGATAATATAATTAGATGAAGCGAACATCATTTTAGACATATCTGGTGCCGAATCTTTTTTTACTTCTGCCAGTTTCTGTTTATCGATTATGGCTTTTCTGGTAAATTTCTTTCCGTCGTAAGTATAACTTAGTTTGCTGTTGTTGTTTCCAAAATTACTTCCCATTGGGCTTGCCGCTGCTGCTCCGCCTTCTAATTTTTGAAGTGTACTGGCTGTTTGCAAAATATCCTGAAGTTCGTTTACGCTTTTAAAATCAGTTTCTAAAGTCATTAAAAATTGTTTTTTCTCAGCGCTCATTTTGGTATGAACTACAAAATTTTCGAGTTTTTTAATTTCCTGCTGTGCTTCGGGAGACATTTTTGCGATGCTGTCTTTTTTCTCTGCAAACAATTGTTTGAAGGTAAAAGTAGAATCAATGTCTTTTTTTGCGTTGGCTCCCATCTGGCTGCCAACTTGGTCTCCCGCCATTTCCATCAAGGCAGAACCATCCATGTCTACAGAGAATTTTCCGCTTCCGTTATCGTTAATGTAAATATTTTCAGTGAAAGTACAGCTTGTTAATGTCGCTATTAAAAAAGAAAAACTAAGTAGTTTGTATAATTTCATCGTAGTATAATTTTTTATCAAAGATACGAACTCTATTTTTAAAATTGACCACGGATTTTACGGATGAAACAGATTAAAACACAGGTTATTGTTTTTAACCAATCTTTGTCAAAGTTCTCTCTGCAAAAAAAATAAAATCAGTACAAACCCGTTTCATCCGTAAAATCCGTGACCCATAAAACCTACTCTAAAACCACTTCTAAATTTGTTATTTCAGGATCACGTAAACAATCTGAAAGCTGAAATTCTAAGGTTAAAGATTTTTTATCAGGGCTGATAACCGCTTTTTCATTTGAAACTGATTTTATCTTTTGAGGAAAACTATATCTTAAAGTATAAGTCTGCGTTAACTTTAAGTTTCCGTATTTAGATTCGTAGTTTTTATATCCGTCTTTTGCTTTTTGAAGTTCTTCTACATTAATAATTGATACAGAACGTTTAAAAACTTTTCCATTAAAATCATACGAGATCTTGTAATAATGAGTTTCGGCAGTTAACGCATAATTATTTTGAAGATCGTCTGCGTAATCTTCTGTTTTATACAAATCCGGAATTTCTGAAACTTTATTAAAATGAAGCGAAAATACACTTCGAAATTCTTTCTCAAACGAACTCTTTTTGAGATGTACTTTTACATTGGTATATTTTTGAAACAGCTTTTGCTCTTCGGGCGTATATTTTAAAAATGTTTCCTTGTATTTTTCGATGTATTCACTAAAAACATACGTTGTATCTTCAAATACATTTTCACGTCCATACGACTCTCCCGCCAATTGCATATAACTATTTTCTTCGCGAAGCTGCTCCATTTTGACATTTCCGCTTCCGTCAGAATTAATTGTAATGGTTTCGGTAATTTGACAGCTTGTTAATAGAATTAGAAATAAAAAGGCTGATAGGTATTTCATTTTTTTGGAAGGTTCTGAGGTTCTAAGTTGCTAAGATACTGAGTTTTTTTGTCATTGCGAGGAACGAAGCAATCTCACGATCAAAATCAATCAACGGTTTTCAATCCGTCCATTTTTCATTCGTTTTTTATTAATCTTCTCACCCATTTTCCCATTCATTTTAAAGATTGAAATCCAATAAATTGCTATTGCAAAAAATCTAAAACCTGCATTCTAAAATCTACATTCTTTTCTTTATCTTTGCACACTTAAAAAAAGAGCACAAAATGGCATTATCAGAACAAGAAATCATCAGAAGAGAAAAACTTCAAAACTTACGCAGTCTGGGAATCAATCCTTATCCAGCTAATCTTTTTCCTGTAAATCATACTTCTAAGCAAATAAAGGAGTCATTTGAAGAAGGTAAGAAGGTTATCGTTGCGGGTCGTTTGATGAGCGTGAGAGATCAGGGAAAAGCTTGTTTTGCTGAATTGCAGGATAGCGAAGGACGTATTCAATTATACGTAAATCGTGATGTTTTGTGTGAAGGTGACGATAAAACTTTATACAATCAGGTATTTAAAAAATTAACTGATTTAGGTGACTTTATTGGTATTGAAGGTGAATTATTTACTACACAAGTTGGTGCAAAATGTATCCGTGTAAGCGGATTTACTTTCTTGAGTAAAACATTACGTCCGCTTCCTTTACCAAAAGTTGATGAAGAAGGAAACGTTCACGATGCATTTAATGATGCTGAGTTACGTTACAGAATGCGTTATGTAGATTTAACGGTTAATCAACATGTTAAAGAAACTTTCATTAAACGTACCAAATTATTTAGCGCTATGCGTGGGTACTTTAACAATGCTGGATATCTTGAAGTTGAAACTCCGGTTTTACAGCCAATTCCGGGTGGAGCTGCAGCGCGTCCGTTTATCACACACCATAATTCGCTTGATATTCCGCTTTACATGCGTATTGCAAACGAATTGTACTTAAAAAGATTAATTGTTGGTGGATTTGAAGGTGTTTATGAGTTCTCTAAAAACTTCCGTAACGAAGGTATGGACAGAACACATAATCCTGAATTTACTGCAATGGAAATATATGTAGCTTACAAAGACTACAACTGGATGATGGAATTTGCCGAAGGATTGCTTGAACATTGCGCGATTGCAGTAAATGGTTCAAGTGAAGTTACTTTTGGCGAGCACAAAATCAACTTTAAAGCGCCTTATGCACGCGTTACAATGACAGATTCTATCAAACATTTTACTGGATTTGATATCTCAGGAAAAACGGAAGAAGAATTGTTTGAAGCTGCAAGAGGAATGGGAATTGAGGTTGATAAAACAATGGGTAAAGGAAAATTAATTGATGAGATTTTTGGAGCTAAATGCGAAGGAAACTATATTCAGCCAACTTTCATTACTGATTATCCGAAAGAAATGTCGCCTCTTTGTAAAGAACACCGCGACAATCCTGAACTTACAGAGCGTTTTGAATTAATGGTTTGTGGTAAAGAAATTGCAAATGCTTATTCTGAATTAAACGACCCAATTGATCAGCGTGAACGTTTTGAAGATCAAATGCGTTTATCTGAAAAAGGTGATGATGAAGCGAATGGTGTTATCGATGAAGATTTCTTAAGAGCACTTGAATATGGTATGCCTCCAACTTCTGGAATGGGAATTGGAATGGATCGTTTGATTATGTATTTAACAAATAACGCTTCTATTCAGGAAGTTTTATTGTTCCCGCAAATGCGTCCGGAGAAAAAACAAGCTCAAATTGAACTTTCTGATGAAGAAAAAGTAATCATTACTTTATTGAAAGGAAACGAAAATAAAATGGAATTAGGACAGCTAAAAGTTACGGCTAACTTAAGCGGTAAAAAATGGGATGCGTCTATGAAAAACTTATCTAAACATGGTTTGACTAAAGTTGTCGTTGACGGCGAGTTTAAAACTGTGGAATTGGTGGAGTAATCTTTGTCTTATTTTATTACAAATACAGCCCGATAGGTTTATAACTTATCGGGTTTTTTATTTAAAATTGTATAAACTTAAAAAATCGAATTATGAATACTTTAAACATTTATCAGTTTAACCAGCTTGAATTAGATATGCTTAAAGAAAGCGAAGAAGATATAAAATATGGCAGAGTTATTTCTCAGGAAGATTTAGACAAAGAAGATCTAGAATGGCTTTCTCAAATATGAAATTAACCCCCGACAGGAAATCGTCGGGGGGGGTGTTTTTTTATGTCTTATTGATGTCGAATTAGATTTTGTAGACGCACTGCTGTGCGTCTCTACGGAATATCTTTGTGTATATTTCACTTACAATAAACCCGACAGGTTTTAAAAAACTGCTGGGTTTATTTTTACAATTCATATATCCAACTGAAACCTCGTCAACCGCACTGGAAGTCCAGCCCTACAATATAAATCGAGCTGAAGCTTTTTTTCTAGTTCCGAAGGAACAAATCATATTGTAGAGCTGGACTTCAGTCCAGTTTAAATAAATTTGTATTTACATTAAAATTGGAATTTAAAACGAATACTTCTCCAACTTCTTCTCATAAATATCCAAAACCTTTGTGCTTTCCTTTGGAAGATCTCCTTTCCATTTTTCTTCAATAGATGGATTTGCTGGATATTTACCATTTTTCATTTTTATATGATGAAATAAACCGTCGCTTTTTAGTATAAGATCATAAAAATTTTCCGTGGATAAAGTCGTTACATAAATTGGAAAATCGGTAACGGTGAAATGATTAATTACACTTCCGTCGTTATTTAAAATATATCCTGAACAGCCTCCGCTTCCGCAGAAATAGGAATTTGAGAAGCCAACAAAATATTCATTTTTCTTGTCATTATTTAAATCAAAAGCTTCGTAATAAAAGAATCGATCTTCTTTTGTCATTGTGGGAATGTCTTTCTTTAATAAAACATTCAATTGTTTCCGAATCAATTCTACAGCTTTATCATCTTTTGCGGGAGTATTGCTTACATCCGCAGTTCCTCCAATTGTTTTATACAATGTATCCTGAACAATCGTTTTAATGATATTTTTTGATTCCGTTTTACTTTGACAAGAATACAACGCCAAAATTGCGATTAGAACTAAAATTTTATTTTTCATAATCTGATATTTTAAACCTACATCTTCCTTTACAACTAATTAAATTACAAAAAATATTCGACAAGCTCATTAAACCAGCAGAGCCGCTTTATTTTCAATATCATTTTGTGTCAACAATGACTTTATATTATTAAAAGTGACCAAAGCAATCTGGGTTAAAGCTTCATTGGTAAAAAATGCCTGATGCGCCGTTACCAAAACATTCGGAAAACTCATTAAACGTTGAATCGCATCATCCTGAATAATATCAGCAGAAAGATCTCTAAAGAATAGTTTTTCTTCCTGTTCGTAAACATCAATTCCTAAATAGCCTATTTTCCCTTCTTTCAAACCTTCAATAACACAGGCCGTTTCTATTAATCCACCGCGGCTTGTATTGATAATCATAACGCTGTGTTTCATTAAAGCAATCGAATCTTTATTAATAACATGTTTTGTTTGATCGTTTAGCGGGCAGTGAAGTGAAATGATATCGCTCGATTTAAATATTTCTTCTAAACCAACAAAAGAAACGCCGTCTTTCACCATTTCCTCATTGGTAACAATATCATACGCCAAAACTTTACAGCCAAAACCTAAAGCAATTTTCGCAAAAGCTTTCCCAATATTTCCCGTTCCGATAATCCCGATTGTTTTTCCAAACAAATCAAAACCTAACAATCCGTTTAAGGAAAAATTTTGCTCCCGAACTCTGTTATAGGCTTTATGCGTTTTTCGGTTTAAAGTTAAAATCATCGCCATCGCATGTTCTGCAACTGCTTGTGGCGAATAAGCCGGAACGCGGCACACTTTTAAATTGTATTTTTTGGCAGCTTCTAAATCTACATTATTAAAACCTGCACAGCGTAGTGCAATGATTTTTACTTTTTTCTCTGCCAATTGTTTAATTACAGCTTCGTTTACAATGTCGTTTACAAAAACACAGACAATTTCTGCTTTTTCAATTAAAATTACCGTTTGTGGATTTAATTGTGTTTCGAAGAAATCCAGTTCAAAGCTAAAATCGGCATTGTATTTATTGAAAAAAGTTTTATCGTAGGGCTGCGTTGAAAAGAAAGCAATTTTATAGTTTGATAAAGAAGAGTTCATGATAATTTGTTTTTGGATTGTATTTTATTGGTTTCCTAAAAATAAGAAAATATTTTCAATATGCAGGAAAGCCTCAATCTTAAATATTTACATTTCAAAAAGTTAAATAAACAACAATTCAAACAATATTAATTAAACCTATTCAGTTTAATAAAGTCTAAACACTATAACCTTAAAAGAACAAATCATGAAAAAATTATTTATCGCAGCTATGCTATTGATCGGAATAGCAAGTTTTGCACAAGACGGCGATCAAAAGCCGGCACGTGAACAAAGAGAAAAATTAACTCCCGAACAGCGTAACGAAAAACAATTACAAAAGTTAACTACAGAATTGGGTTTAGATGCGAATCAGCAAGCGCAGGTAAAACAACTACTGGCTGAAAGAAGCGCTAAAGCAGAAAAATTCAGAGAAACAAGAGAAGCAAGAAAAGACAGCGATGTAAAACCAACTGATGCTGAAAAAGAAGCTTTTAAAAATGAATTAAAAGCAGAAAAAGAAGGTAACGAAGCTAAAATGAAAGCAATCTTAACTGCGGATCAATATACGAAATGGCAATCTTTAAGAGAAAAAAATAAAGAGAAAGTCAAAGACAAAATGAAAGATTACAAAAAAGAAAACAACTAAATATAGTTTACAAAAAGAGGCCGCTGCGCCTCTTTTTTGTTTTCAGATCTTATTATGTTTTCCTTAATAGTTTCTGTTAATTAAAAGATAAATCTAACAATCTCATTAAACTTAATAAATCTGTTGATGTCTAATTGCTATAAACCTTTAAAAAAACGAAAAATGAAAAAATTATTTATCACAGCTTTATTATTCGTTGGAATAGTAAGTTTTGCGCAAGACATCAATCAGAAACCAGCACGCGATCAAAGAGAAAAATTAACTCCGGAACAGCGTAATGAAAAGCATTTACAAAAATTAACTTCTGATTTGAATTTAGATAAAAAGCAGCAGGAAGAAGTAAAACAGCTTATAGCGGAAAGAAGTGCTAAAGCAGAAAAATTTAGAGACGCCAGAAAAGACAGTAAAACAAAACCTACTGATGCGGAAAGAGAAGCTTTTAAAAAACAAATGAAAGCCGACAAAGAAGCCAATGATGGTAAAATGAAAGCCATTTTAAATGCGGATCAATACACAAAATGGACGGCTCTAAAAAAAGAACATGAAGGCCACAGAAGAAAAGGAGATCATAAAGATCATAAAACGCCGCAAGAACGCAATCAGGCACATTTGCAAAAGTTAACAACTGATTTAAACTTAAACGCTGATCAGCAAAAACAAGTAAGTGAACTTTTATCTGAAAGAAGTACAAAAATGGAAATGCTTAAAAAAAGCAGAAAAGATTCTGATGCAAAACCAACTGATGCTGAAAGAAAAGCCATGAAAAAACAAATGGAAGAAGATCACAAAGCTGCCGATGCAAAAATGAAATCTATTTTAAATGCAGATCAATATAAAAAATGGACTGCCATTAAAAAAGAACATAAAGACAAAATGAAAGATCACCGAAAAGATAAAATGTAATTGAGATCAAAAAAAAGAGGCTTTAAAAAGCCTCTTTCTTGTTTTTATAAACACGGATTTCACAAATTGACACCAATTTGTTGTTGCAATAAATTCCACAAACTAGGCTAAATGAAAATTCGTGAAATTCGTGTTATCCGTGGGCTTTTAAAACCCCTTTTTTATTATTTAAAATGTTTTCGAAACTTTGTCGATTGCATTAATAGTAAAGTCTAAATCTTCGTACGTTAAAGCATCTGTAATAAACCATGTTTCGTATGCAGATGGCGCAATGTAAATTCCTTCCTGCAACAATCCGTGGAAGAATTTCTTAAACGTTTCGTTATCTCCTTTTGCAGCAGTTTGGAAATCTGTAACCGGATTGGCATCAAAGTGAACAGAAATCATAGAACCTACTCTATTGATCGTAAAAACAACATTATTTGCTTTTAAAACTCTGTCAATTCCAGCTTCTAAATAAGCTGTTTTTTCTTCTAAACGAGTAAAAATTTCACGGTCATTATCTAACGCTTTTAACATTGCATATCCAGCCGCCATTGCTAACGGATTTCCAGATAATGTTCCTGCCTGATAAACAGGTCCAAGCGGTGCTAAATAATTCATGATTTCTTCGCGTGCAGCAAAAGCTCCAACCGGAAGTCCACCGCCAATTACTTTTCCGAAAGTTACAATATCAGCATTGATATTATACAATTCCTGAACTCCTCCGCGAGCTAAACGGAAACCTGTCATAACCTCATCAAAAATCAATAAGATTCCATTTGCTGTACACAATTCTCTTAAGCCTTCAAGGAAACCTTTTGCAGGCGGAATACATCCCATATTTCCTGCAACTGCTTCAATAATTATCGCAGCGATTTCACCTTTGTTAGCATCGATTAGAGTTTTTACATTCTCTAAATCATTGTATTTTGCCAACAAAGTATCTTTTGCAGTTCCTTCTGTAACGCCCGGACTATTTGGAGATCCAAAAGTTACAGCTCCACTTCCCGCCTGAATCAAAAATGAATCAGAATGTCCGTGATAACAGCCTGCAAATTTTATTATTTTATCTCTTTTTGTAAATCCACGAGCCAAACGAATTGCGCTCATACAAGCTTCTGTACCAGAATTTACAAATCTAATTTTATCAATATTCGGAACCATAGAAACCGCCAAAGCTGCAATTTCTGTTTCCAGTTCTGTTGGCATTCCAAATGAAGTTCCCAGTTTTGCTTTTTCGATTACGGCATCAACAACCGGCTGATAAGCGTGACCCAAGACCATTGGCCCCCAAGAGTTGATATAATCTATTAATTTGTTTCCGTCTTCATCATATAAATAAGCACCTTTGGCACTTTTTACAAAAATTGGAGTTCCGCCAACCGCTTTAAACGCTCTTACTGGTGAATTTACTCCTCCCGGAATTACTTTTTCTGCTTCAGCAAAAAGCTTACTACTTCTTTTATATAACATTTTTTATTTTAGATTTTTGAATTCAGATTTTAGATTTAAACTGAAAACTTATTTTTGGATTTTTGAATTATTTGAAAACTGAGACTGAACACTAAAAACTGAACACTTAATCACTTAACCTTCAACCTTTGCCCAATTGAAATGGCATTATCAGTTAAATTATTTTTTTGTTTTAAGTCATCAACCAATAAATTGAATTTTTTTGAAATCGAATATAACGTATCACCTTGTTGTACTTCATACAAATTAGGATCATTTGAATTTGAATTTGTTTTAACCGGCGATGTACTTTTGGTTGGACTTGTAGTCGTTTTACTAATTGGCGTATAATTTTTTCCGGTTACCTGACAATCATATTGATGCAGATTATAACGCTCGATATAACTGATTAATTTATCCGGATAATTAGGATCTGTTGCGTAACCTGCCGCTCGCAAACCTTTTGCCCACGATTTATAATCGTCTTTTTCGTAAGTGAATAAAGTCGCGTATCTGTTTTTTCCAACTAAAAATAAAGCGTGATCTCTATATGATTCTGCCGCTTCAGGATATTTTCTAAAACATTCTTGAGCCGAATCATCGTCATGACGAACACTTTCTCCAAGCCAGTCTTTATGGCATTTAATTCCGAAATGATTATTCGCTTCAAGCGCTAAATCTCCTTTTCCCGCTCCCGATTCCAAGATTCCCTGCGCCAAAATAATACTTGCCGGAATTCCGTACGTTTTCATATTTCCCATTGCAATATCTTTGAACTGCAAAATGTAATTATTGATTAAATCGCTGGTAACAACTGTTTTTGAAGTAGATTGAATAACCTCAGTTGTATTATTTGTGGAAGGGTAATTTTTAACTGTTGGTTTGTTGTAAGCTGGTTTTTTCGTCGTCGCCACTCTTGGCTTTTGAACCGTCGTTTTTTTCGTCGTAGCGACAGCTGGTTTGCTTGACGAACAGCTTGCCAAAACTATTATTGTAAAGAGCAGTACAATTTTTTTAATCATTTTTTTTGAGTATTGGTAATTTTTTCTGCTTCAACTTTATATTCATTCCTTCAATTCCCTGTAATCCGCCAGTATGAATGAGTACTATTTTTGAATGTGCAGGAAAATAATTTTTGTTGATTAAATCTATAACGCCAAAAACCATCTTTCCTGTATAAATTGGATCTAAGGGCACTTTTGTTTCTTCAAAAAAACCATTGATAAATTCGATTAATTCCAAATTTATCTTGCCATAACCTCCAAAATGATAGTCAGAAATTAAATTCCAGTTATCTTTTTTTGCAAAAATACGAATTTCATCGGTTAAAAAATCACCTTTTAACGCCGGAAAGCCCAAAATTTTCTGATTTTCCTTAGCACTATTTATTAATCCTGAAATTGTTCCGCCCGTTCCAACAGCGCAGCAAACGTAATTAAAAACCGAATCTTCATCGGTTAAAATCTCTTCGCATCCTTTTACGGCGAGTTCGTTTGTCCCACCTTCGGGAACTAAATAAAAATCGCCAAACTTCTCTTTTAGCTTTTCTATATAGGAAGTTTCATTTTTTAAACGATACTCTTCACGAGAAACAAACTCAAATTGCATTTCGTTTTCCTTAGCGAATTTCAAAGTTGGGTTTTCTTCAATTTTATCAAAAAGTTCATCGCCGCGAATAATGCCGATAGTTTTAAAACCCTGTTCTTTTCCGGCAAAAGCCACCGCCGCAATATGATTCGAAAATGCACCGCCAAAAGTCAATAAAGTTTCTTTTTTTTCGGCTTTCGCCTGAAGTAAATTGTATTTTAATTTTCTGAATTTATTCCCCGAAACAAACGGATGAATTAAATCTTCACGTTTTATTGTCAAAGAAATATCATTCGGAAAATCGATAGAAATATGTTGATTGAAAACTGGGTTCATTTTAATTTAATGTAATGTAGAAACTGAAAAAATGATCGGTTTTTTAAATAAGTAAAATCGGCTTCTTTCGCGTAAGCTTCTCTTTCAAAACTGATATTTCGATACGCCAATTCCGCATTTTTATATTGAAGTAAGCGAATTAAATATTCCAGAAAATACCAGACAAAAAACGGAATTACTAAAAGTTCTAACTGCTGTCGCAAATGGATTTTTTCATGATTAACAAAAATTGCATTTGCTTTATCAAAACCATATTTTACAATCACAAACGGAAATACAGCCATTCCGCGATATCCTTTCGGAATTAAATATTTGGCAACAATCAGAAACATTGGCTGTAAAATTTATAAATTTGTAGCTATAAAATTGTTCGATTTCAATAAAATCATAATCAAATATTTATATTTTTGATTTTTATATTATTCAAAAACGAACGCGAAGCAGATTTATGAAAGAGCAAAGTAATGAAAATAAATTAATCGAAGGCGAAGATTTTTACTATACACCCGAAGGTTACAAATGCTTTACTGAAAAACACCATTTAAAAAGAGGTTATTGCTGTAAAAGCGGCTGCCGTCATTGTCCGTACGGTTTTGATAAAAGAACTGGCGAAATAAGAAAAAAGGCTAATTAGTCAATTTGAAAATGTGTCAATTAGATAATTCAACAATCTAAAATCAACAATCTAAACTCTAAAATCATTAATGGATATCCATTCAAGAAAATTCAGGATTAAAATCCACAAGTCTTATCACAGGTCGGATATCCGTTATCCCTAGTTTTTTAATTAGAAAATGTGCCAATTTGAAAATTAGATAATTTTAAAAAAATCCAAATTCCAATTGCACTCAATTGAGTGTTGGTGCATTTAAAGTTCCATTCGGACAACATAATTTAAAAAACAAAAAATTAATCTGTTGTTAATCTAACAAAACTAACTTAGCAACTCAGCATCTTAAAAAATGACTTTCAAAGAACAAATACAACAAGGAATTCCAAATATATTACCTCAAAAAGCAGTGTACGATCCGGCTATTAATCACGCTCCGAAAAGAAAAGAAATTCTTTCGGCAGAAGAAAAAAAGCTGGCTCTTAAAAACGCTTTACGCTATTTTGATCCAAAACATCACGCTGAATTAATTCCTGAATTTTCAGAAGAATTAGAAAAATACGGACGTATTTATATGTACCGCCTTCGTCCGGAATACAGAATGTACGCTCGCCCTATTGATGAATATCCGGGAAAATCATTGCAGGCAAAAGCAATTATGCACATGATTCAAAACAATTTGGATTATGCTGTGGCACAACATCCGCACGAATTGATTACGTATGGCGGAAACGGGGCTGTTTTCCAAAACTGGGCACAATATTTATTGACGATGCAGTATTTGTCTGAAATGACAGATGAGCAGACTTTAACCATGTATTCAGGACATCCGATGGGATTATTTCCTTCCCATAAAGAAGCACCAAGAGTTGTGGTTACAAACGGAATGGTTATCCCAAATTATTCTAAACCGGACGATTGGGAAAAAATGAATGCGCTTGGAGTTTCGCAATACGGACAAATGACGGCGGGAAGTTATATGTACATTGGCCCACAGGGAATTGTACACGGGACTACGATTACGGTTTTAAACGGTTTTAGAAAAATAAAACAAAATCCGGAAGGAAGTTTATTCGTAACTTCTGGTTTGGGCGGAATGTCTGGTGCTCAGCCAAAAGCCGGAAATATTGCCGGATGTATTACGGTTTGCGCCGAAGTGAATCCGAAAATTACAAAAATTCGTCACGAACAAGGATGGATTAATGAAGTTGTAACTTCTACAGATGAATTAGTTGCCAGAGTAGCTTTGGCGAAAGCCAATAAAGAAACCGTTTCAATTGCTTATTTAGGAAATGTGGTCGACGTTTGGGAACGTTTTGATCAGGAAAATATCAAAATTGATTTAGGTTCAGATCAGACTTCGCTTCATAATCCGTGGGCTGGAGGTTATTATCCGGTTGGGATTTCTTTTGAAGAAGCAAATGATTTGATGGCTAATAATCCGGATTTATTTAAAGAAAAAGTTCAGGAAACATTACGTCGTCACGCATCAGCCATTAATAAACATACGGCAAAAGGAACTTACTTTTTTGATTACGGAAATGCATTTTTACTCGAAGCTTCACGTGCCGGCGCAGATGTAATGGCAACAAATAATATCGATTTTAAATATCCGAGTTACGTTCAGGATATTATGGGACCAATGTGTTTTGATTATGGTTTTGGGCCTTTTAGATGGGTTTGTACTTCTGGAAAACCGGAAGATTTACAAAAAACCGATACTATCGCAAGTCAGGTTTTAGAAGAATTAGCGAAGACTTCTCCAAGTGAAATTCAGCAGCAAATGCAGGATAACATTAAATGGATTAAAGGTGCACAGGAAAATAAACTGGTTGTAGGTTCTCAAGCACGAATTCTTTATGCTGATGCCGAAGGCAGGATTAAAATTGCTGAAGCTTTTAACCAAGCGATTGCAAAAGGTGAAATTGGCGCTGTTGTTTTAGGACGCGATCATCATGACGTTTCCGGAACCGATTCGCCTTACAGAGAGACTTCAAACATTTATGACGGATCTCGTTTTACGGCTGATATGGCGATTCAAAACGTAATTGGAGACAGTTTTAGAGGAGCAACCTGGGTATCCATTCATAACGGCGGAGGAGTTGGCTGGGGAGAGGTTATAAACGGCGGATTTGGTATGGTTCTTGATGGTTCTAAAGAAGCTTCAAAGCGTTTAGCATCAATGCTTTTTTGGGATGTGAACAACGGAATTTCAAGACGAAGCTGGGCCCGAAATGATGAAGCTATTTTTGCTATAAAAAGAGCTATGCAAGTCGAGCCTTTATTAAAAGTAACTTTACCTAATATTGTTGACGAAAGTCTGCTTAGTTAAAGTTCATTTAAAAAGATTTTATCATAAACGCAATGTCATCCTGAGCGAAGTCGAAGGCTTGTAAGCAAAAAAGGGCTTCGACTTCGCTCAGCCTGACAAATGTAAAAGTTGCTTTTGTGATAAAATAAACCGAACAAGAACATTAAATTTCCAATAATTATGAAAACATTCAAGTTAGTTCCGATTTTTCTGCTTTTGATACTTTCATCCTGCAGCAGTATTACTGTTTATTCTGATTACGACAAAAATGTCGATTTTGCGCCTTATAAAACTTATGCTTTCTTTAAGCCCGGAATTGACAAAGTTGAGATTTCAGATCTAGATAAAAGACGTATTCTTCACGCCATTGATAATGAAATGGCAGCAAAAGGTTTCACAAAGAGTGATAATCCTGATTTATTAGTAAACATTTTTACTAAATCGAGAGAACAGGTAAATGTAAACCAATTTAGCGCTGGCTGGGGTTACGGCTGGGGCTGGGGTTGGAATCCTTATATGATGTATGGCGGTCAAACTACTGTTTCAACTTCTACGGAAGGAACTTTATACATTGATTTAATCGATGCTAAAAAGAAAGAAATGATCTGGCAAGGTGAAGGTTTAGGGACTTTGACTAAAAACGTCGACAAAAAAGACGAAAAAATTGGTGAGTTCGTAAACAAAATTTTAGCTCAATATCCGCCGGTTAAAAAATAGTATACAGTTTTCAGTATTTAGTATTCAGTTTTTTTACAAAACGGCTGTTTATTACTTCGAAAAAAATAAGTACATTTGTTACTCTATCAGTTAAAAATGAAAAACTTTAATAACATTATTATCGCGATTATCAGCATTATTGCAATTCAGCAATGATGGCGAGGTGTTATATAAATAAGTAAAATATAATTTATAAAAACCTCCCACATCGGGAGGTTTTTTATTTTTAAGAATAATTAAAGCCGCCACGAATTACACGAATTTCCACGAATTATTTTTCTTTGGGATAATAAAAATTAGTGCAAATTAGTGTAATTCGTGGCAAAAAAACAACCAAATTATGAGTTTATTTAACGAAGTACTTAACGCAAAAAAGCAACTCGAAAATGTAGTTGCCGCGACGCCCCTTACCCAAAATTTGAATCTTTCAGATGAATTTAAATCGACTATTTTATTAAAAAGAGAAGATTTACAAATTGTTCGGTCGTATAAAATCAGAGGCGCTTACAACAAGATTTCTACGTTAAATGATAAAGAAAAAGCAAACGGAATTGTTTGTGCCAGCGCAGGAAATCATGCGCAGGGTGTTGCTTATTCGTGTAATTTACTGCATATAAAAGGGAAAATTTACATGCCGAAAACAACTCCAAAACAAAAAGTCAAACAAGTACAATTGTTTGGAAAATCGTTTGTTGAAATTGTTTTAACCGGAGATACTTTTGATGACGCTTACGGATCGGCAACGGCAGATGCAATTAAAAATCATAAAACCTTTATTCATCCTTTTGATGATGAAAAAGTAATTGCCGGACAAGGAACTGTTGGACTTGAAATTTTGGAAAGTTATACAAAGCCAATCGATTATGTTTTTGTTCCGATTGGCGGCGGCGGACTTGCTTCAGGTTTATCCGAAGTTTTTAGGCATTTAAGTCCGAATACTAAAATCATTGGCGTTGAGCCAAAAGGCGCTCCTTCGATGAAAACTTCTATTGAAGAAAATAAAAATACAGCGTTAAAAACAATCGACAAATTTGTTGATGGCGCAGCTGTAAAACAAGTGGGCGATAAAACTTTTGAAATCTGCCGTTATAATCTGGAAGATATTATTTTGGTTCCTGAAGGTAAAGTCTGCACGACCATTTTACGATTGTACAATGAAGAAGCTATGGTTGTTGAACCTGCGGGTGCTTTGACCATTGCAGCTTTGGATTTTTATAAAGATAAAATTAAAGGTAAAAATGTAGTATGCATTGTCAGCGGAAGTAATAATGACATTGAAAGAACTGCCGAAATCAAAGAACGTTCTTTACTTTATGAAGGTTTAATGCACTATTTTATGATCCAGTTTCCGCAGCGTCCCGGAGCTTTAAAAGAATTTGTAAACAATATTTTAGGGCCGGATGATGATATTACTTATTTCCAGTTTGCCAAGAAAAACAGCCGTGAAGTTGGTTCTGTTATTGTTGGTTTAGAATTGAAAAAGAAAAAAGATATTCTGCCTATCAAAATGAAAATGACCCAATACGGATTTGAATTTCAATATTTAAACGATAATCAGGATTTGTTTACACAGCTAATTGGATAAAAAATAAAAGGCTGCCTAAAAATTAGACAGCCTTTTAAACATCAATATAAAATTACTAATTGAATTCTCGATTTGTAATTATTGCTTTAATATTTTTTTAGAATAAGATCCCTGACTATCCGTTACTCTTACTACATAAACCCCTTTTGGAAGTCTAGAAATTTCGATTTCTGCTTGATTTCCTTTTATAAAGTTTACGTTCTTCTTCAAGATACTTTGTCCCGCAATATTAAATATTGCTACATCGGCGCTTCCTTCATGATTGGTATCAATTTTTAAATAATCGTTTGCCGAATTAATAAAAATAGCCATATCGTTTGTGCTTTCACCATCTTCTGTTATTGTCAAAGCTTTTTTTGCTGTCGATTCAACCTGAACAAACTGCCATTGCTGATTCAGTCCGCCCGTGTAATCCCAAACCTGAATATTAGCGCCATTTGCTGTAGAAACATTTTCAACATCAAGAGATTTGCCCGTATTTACATTGGTAACTTTATAATATCCACCGCCAAGACTTGCAACTGTCCATTTAAATTCATTAGAGCTAGAGAACGTTTTTTGCTGTACTTTCAATCCATTTGCAGTTCCGTTATTTTCAACTGCCAAATACATTCCGGTTGATTTTACAATGATGTAATAATTCCCTGCTCCGTCAGAAACAAATTTCCAGCGCTGGTTATTTCCGCCGCCGCCTGTTACATCATATTGCTGTATTCTTCCACCGCTTGTAGTTGAATTATCTGCTACATCCAGTCCTTTATTACTGTTTCTTGAAATAATATTATAATACCCCGGAAAACCAGTTGGAGGTGGTGTTCCTGCTCCCCACGTAAAAGTAACTGCTGATGATCCCGGAACTGTATAATTAAATGCTGATGATCCTGAAACCACTTTTATGGTATTTGATCCTCCTGAGTTGTAAATTACAAGTGCAGTTGAGCCATCAGGATTTTTGAATCCAACAGATAAAATACTGCCGTTTGTACTTGAAGAACCAATTCTTACTGCACCCGGTTTTACGTATTTAGAGATTTGACCAATAATATAATAGGCCACGTTTTTAGTATAACTTGTACTGTTATTAACTGTAATCGCTCCTAAACAAGTATTACATCCACCCGGAGTTCTTGGCCCTAAACTTGAATTGTTTGCAGCATTCCATTCTAAAACAGTTTTAGACCAGTTGTTTGTACTTCCGATAACAACGTTTTGCATGTGCCAGCCGAAATCTCCTCCAAAGTTTCCGCCTGAACCTGTATATTGCTCTGTAAAATAAACGTTTTTGTTTGTTTGAGTTTTTACAACTGACATATTCGAAATACTTCCTAAATATAAATGGAAAGCCGCTCCGTCAACATAACTGCTGTTGTTTAAAACATCAATTGGATAAGCTGTATTATCGCAATTATGATCAAAAGCAATAATTTTTACACCTCCATAACCAGCCGCGGCCAATTGAGGCCCAAGTTGTTGATTGATGAAATTCTTTTGTTCTGTAGAATTCATCAGCATACTTGGTTCATTGTGCGGATTTTCAGGTTCGTTTTGCGGCGTGATTCCCCAAATAGGAATTCCCTGCGCCTGCATCGCTGCAATGTATTTTACAAAATATCTTGCATAAGCCGCATAATATTGTGTCTGCAGACTTCCGCCAATCCAGGAACCGTTGGTTTTCATCCAGCGTGGCGCTGACCAAGGTGTTGCTAAAATTTTAATGTTCGGATTTATCAGCTGAATCTTTTTGATAATCGGAATTAGATACGTTAAATCCGGTCCGTTTAAACTGAAGTTATTCATGTTAGTATCTCCGGAAGTTTCGTTATAACTATACGAAGAGTTACTTAAATCTGAAGCTGCAATACTAATACGAATTACACTTGCGTTTAATCCTGTATTAGGATTATACAAATCATTCAATAATTGGTTTTGCTGCGTTGCTGCCATTCCGCTGATCACTTCGGCACTTCCTTCGGTAAGAGTGTAACCAAAGCCATCCATAGTTTGGTACGTTGTTCCTGCGTTTACTGTAACTGTAGAAGGATTGGTTCCTGAGTTTGTTCCGAAACTTACAGTTCCCTGCTGTTGTAATAATCTCGTTTGATCACCTGATGTTATAAAAGGTGTAACCGTCTGTGCATTTGTTTTGGTAATAAATAAAAGCATTATAATAATGACTTGTGTCATAAAAGCTCTTACTCGGTTTGTAGGTTTTTGAGTAGTTTTGTGCATCTTTTTTGTGGTTTTTGAGGTTTGTTGATAGTTAAATTTTTCTCATTTTATTATAATTATTTTTATTAAAACGATTCAAAAATATATCAATTTTCACGAAATCGTTATAATTACAACTTTACAAATACACATCATTTGTAAATATTACCTTAACAAAAACACATCTTTATTTTTTATAAATAATTAAAAATCAATTATTTAAAATATTAAAAACCATAAAAAACTTACATTTAAATTTCAGCATTTACAAAATTTTAAAAATCAGTAGTTTAATTATCATTTTTGATTCCCAAATACAACTTATAATTATTTCATAAATGACAAATATCATGGATTGAACCTGAAGTTATATCGTATTTTTGCATTTCAATTTATTAGAAAACATGGAAACGCTTAAAGATATATCGACCATAGAAGATATTAAACAAATGGTCAACAGCTTTTATGATAATGTTAGAAAAGACGATCTTATTGGTCCTATTTTCAATGATAAACTTCAAGATCGCTGGGAACCGCATTTGCAAAAAATGTATGGTTTTTGGCAGACTATTTTATTTGATGTTCGCGCTTATTCCGGAACACCTTTTCCTCCGCATAAACAATTACCGGTTGATAAAACTCATTTTGACCGCTGGATACAAATTTTCAATACTACAATCGATGCGCAATTTGCAGGAGTAATTACTGAGGAAGCAAAAATGCGTGCTACAAATATGGCTTTTATGTTCAACCACAAAATTGAATATTTTAGAAATGCCGAAAATGAGTTACGAAATTCATCGGGTAAATCTTAAAATAGCTGACAAATTAAATTTGGATACTATTTTAAATTAAATAAATTTGATTGACCCAAAAGCTATCAAAAACCAATCAACTATTTAAAATGAAAAAAGTTATCCTGTTCTTTATAATCTGTTTCTCTTTTTTTAATCACTTAAACGCACAATCACAAGCTCCTGCTTTTAATTTATATAAAGGAACTGTCGATGGAAAAGCTCCAATAACGGTTTATATTAAAACGGAAGAAAATCCATGTACTGCCGATTTGATGTATACGTCTATGTATCGATATGACAAATCAAAAAAATGGATTCAGCTCAATATTACGCAAAACAAAAAGAAAGAAAATGAATTTGTTTTAGTAGAACATGGATTTAGTGGTGTATTAATTTTAAAGAAAACCGGAAATACTTTTACGGGTTTATGGATTAGTTCTGATGCTAAAAAACAATTACCAGTTGACTTGAAAGAAGCCACAATGACGAAGAAAGAGCTGGAAAACTTCGAGAAAACATTGGATAAAGTTAATTATGAAAATAATGACTGCTAAAATTTAGTTTTCTGCCAAGTTCAAAAAATCTATAAAAACGCAATAAAAATCACTTTCGAATAAAAATTTTGTGATGAATAGCAAAAAATAGCGACCTAAATTCGTAATTTTACATTCTAATCTACAACGTTTTCGAAATGAATGCATCTATAGAAACCAATCCGTTATTAGAACGATTGCCAAAACATTTAAAGCAATTTATTAAGCCTCAGGATTATAGTGATTACACACCTATTAATCAGGCGGTTTGGAGATATGTTATGCGCAAAAATGTAGATTATCTTTCGAAAGTTGCACATCATTCGTATTTAGAAGGTTTACGTAAAACGGGAATCGAAATTGATTCTATTCCGAGTATGTACGGAATGAACCGTATTCTAACTGAAATTGGCTGGGCTGCAGTTGCCGTTGACGGATTTATTCCGCCAAATGCCTTTATGGAGTTTCAGGCTTATAATGTTTTGGTTATTGCTTCGGATATCCGTCAATTAGAACACATAGAATATACACCAGCACCAGATATTATTCACGAAGGTGCCGGCCACGCTCCTATTATTGCCAATCCTGAATATGCGGAATATTTGAGACGTTTTGGTGAAATTGGCTGTAAAGCAATCTCATCTCACAAAGATTATCAAATGTATGAAGCGATTCGTTTGCTTTCTATTTTAAAAGAAGCCGAAGATACACCGCTGGATAAAATCGAGGAAGCTGAAAAAGCGGTTGCCGATTTACAAAATGATATGGGCGAATTGTCTGAAATGGCTCAAATTCGAAACCTGCATTGGTGGACGGTTGAATACGGTTTGATTGGAACAGTTGAAGATCCGAAAATTTACGGCGCAGGATTACTTTCTTCGATTGGAGAAAGTGCCTGGTGTATGACCGATAATGTAAAGAAAATCCCTTATGATATTTCGGCTGCAAATCAGAATTTTGATATTACGCAATTGCAGCCACAGCTTTATGTAACGCCTACTTTTTCTTATTTAAGTTTAGTTCTGGAAGAATTTGCTAATAAAATGGCACTTCGTACCGGAGGACTTTCGGGAATTAAAAAATTAATTCAGTCAAATGCTTTAGGAACAATTGAATTGAGTACTGGTTTACAAGTTTCAGGAGTTTTTACGAATGTTATTGAAGAAGAAGGAAAACCAGTTTACATTCAAACAACCGGAAAAACAGCTTTATCATACCGTGAAAAAGAATTAGTAGGACACGGAACTTTAACACATCCACACGGATTTGGAAGTCCGATTGGGAAACTGAAAGGTTTTAATCTGGCAATTGAAGACATGAGTCCGAAGGATTTGCAGGCTTATAGCATTGTTGAAAACGAAACTGTAAAACTGGAATTTGAAGGTAATATTATTGTTGAAGGTGAAATTATTACGGGTTCCCGAAACTTACACGGAGAAATTATCCTAATCAGTTTTAGAAACTGTACGGTAACACATAGCGAAACTGTTTTGTTTCAACCTGACTGGGGAAATTACGATATGGCAATTGGTAAAAAAGTGATTTCGGCATTTTCTGGCCCAGCTGATGTAAACAGTTTTGATTTAATAAATATTGTTCCGACAACTAAAACCATAAAAGCAAAACATACTGACGAACGTGATGAATTAGAGAATTTATATGCGTCAGTTAGAGATATTAGAAAAAATAAAACTTCTAAAACGGGGTTGAAATCTATTTTTGAAAACCTAAAAAATAATCATTCAAATGATTGGTTATTGTCTGTTGAGATTGCAGAACTTTTGAAGGATTCTGATGAAAAACAGCTTTTGCAAGAAGTTTTGGTTCATTTAGATCAATTGAAAGAAAAACGTCCTGAAATTGCGCATTTGATTTCTGGGGGATTGGATTTGATTTTTGATAGTTCTTTGCCACAAAGGCACTAAGGCACGAAGTTTTTTTGCCCGCAGATTTTACTGATTTAAACTGATATACGCTGATTTTTTTTAATCTCGCAAAGTCGCGGAGTCGCAAAGTTTATTATAATTACATGTAAGTTAGTTTAATTTTTGTGGCTCCATGTTTTTTATAGCATTTTAGAAGAGCTTTTAATTGGTTTAATTCTACCACAAATTTATTTGAGTTTAAATATCCATTATTATATGGATAATCGTGCATTGGGTTCTTCTCATACTCTTTCATTTTTTGCAGATTTTTTTCCATGTCTTTTTTATCAGAAGAATATACATAATCCTCATAAACAGGATTATATTTTACCTTTTTAAAATAATTAGGATTTGCTTTTATTTTCAATAATAAATCATCAATTGTTTTTTCAAAAACATTAATATTTTTCCAATATTTATTGGGCATTAAAGAGTCTTCAAAATCATATTTCTGAAAAGTAGAAAGATCAATTTTTAAAATTTTTTCAACCTGACTAGCCATGCTTTTTTCTTCATAGCCGCCAACTTGTTCAAAAAAGAAAGACAAACCGGAAGGAAAATCATCTTTGCACGGAGTTTTTACATTTGCTTCGATGTAATAATCCATTCCAAAAAAATTGAAATTTAAAAAAGAGATGAATAGCAATAAAGTAGTTTTCACACCTGATAATTATTTAAAATGTTTATTAGTTTCAATCTTTTCTTCTTTTTTGGTTTTACAATAAAACAATCCGATAAATATTAGTAACGCAATAAATGAAATCACTAAATAATAGTAAACATAGCTCATCACTTTTTCATTAATCATTATCTCATATTCCGATGATTTATTAGCAACAGGTAAAAGAAAAGTCATTTTCACTAAAATTGCAAAAACATTAAGTAATATGAAAAAACCTAAAAACACTTTAGCTATAGTTTTGGAATATCTAAAATCAAAAAATAAAGCTACAGGTATTATTATTGACAATAAAGTCAAAGCCATACTGGAATACCATTCCAACTGATACACTAGATATAAGTTTTTAGCTGAAATAGGAATAAATATTTCAATCAATTCGTAAGATAAAATTTGTCCGAAATATGGAACTTTAAAAATATTATTGCTAAAACTCACATAAGCTCCTCGCAATGTAATTGTTTGGTAAACATAATTTATTGCATTAAAAACCGAAAGCGTAAGCCAAAGAACTGCTATTTTTCTTTGTAAAGTTATTTTCATATATTCCTTCTATTCTTAGTATTTTATCTTTTCAGATTAATGCACAGTAAATCAAAAACCTCTGCCTTTTTGCTCCTTTGAACCTTAAATTAAAGCTTCAAATCCTGATTCAACTCACTTTCAGATTCAATAGTTTTTCCATTATATTGTAATTTCCAGCCCATTGAATTTGTCATAATTAAGATCTTAGACAATTCGCTTATTAATCGGTTTTGGGCGTTTGTTTTTAGGGTTGATTTTTCGATTTTTTTTGCCAGATTGGCTTTTACCGATTTGTTGATTTTATTGTAATCGTCGCCAGTAAACGGATTCAGTTTACTTTGTTCGACATCATAAAACTGAATATCGGGATTGATTGTGATTTCTTCTTTTGGGATATTTAAAATCGTAATGGTTTTGTTTTTTTCGTCTATATCGTATTTCATTTTATGCAAATCGTAGGCAACGGTAACATTGGCATTGACCACAATAAGTGCCTTTTTTTCAAATGAAATCATATCCATCAGATACTTCTGCTGATTTTTATAAGTGATCACTTCAGAGAAATGTCCTTCGGTAACAACCAATTTTCCAACATTTAAAATTTGCTGCTGAATTAAATTGGTATTATAATCGATTGTAGAGTCGTCATCTTTTTTAAACTGGCAGTATTTAAAAGCCAGAACAATGACTAAAATAGTAATACCGATACTAATAATTCTTTTGATCAAGTTTTGCATTCCAATAAATTATTTAGACGAATTTACTTCTTTTTTTCGAAGCTTACTAAAGTTTTTTTGCCACGAATTTCACTAATTTTCACTAATTCTATGTGTTGTATTTATAGGGCAATTCATAAATTAAACATCTCAAAAAAATTCGTGAAAATTCGTGAAATTCGTGTCAAACTTTTTCTAAAAAGGATATCCAATCGCGATATTCAAAATCAGGTTGTCTTTTCGCCATGGTCCGCTTCCGAAATTAATATCATCGATTACCCATCTTTGTCCGTCTGGAAGAGCTGGATTTCGAAGAGGGAAAGCCAAATCTGTTCTTAAAACCAGGAATGACAAATCGAAACGCAAACCTGCACCTGCTCCAATGGCAAGCTCTTTCATAAAATCTTTTGATATTTCGGCTCCGGGTTTATTAGGGTCTGCATTTAAGAGCCAAATGTTTCCTGCATCTAAAAATATTGCTCCTCTTACAATACTAAATAATTTTGCACGATATTCTGTATTGAATTCCAGTTTTAAATCTGCTGATTGATCTGGAGTATAATTATTGTTTGTTGTCGGCGGAATAACATAACTTCCCGGCCCTAAAGTTCTGGCTCTAAAGGCACGAATACTATTGGTTCCTCCCACTACAAATTGTTTTGATGTAGGTAATGTATTTGAATTTCCATAAGCAAATCCGGCACCAACGATTAATCTACTGGCTAGTTCGCTTTCTTTTCCTAATTTCAAATAATGTCTGAAATCTGTTTTGATTTTTACATATTGGCTAAACGGAACATCGAATATTTTTATGGTATCATTTTTTTTAATATTTGCCCCTGTAACTAAACCTGTAAGATTTCCAGCTAAATCTAATTCTCCATTAAAGTAGATTGTATTTTTGCGACGTTTCTGCATCGTATTGGTGTACGTATAACTGTAAGTCGGGCCAAAAATTAACTGTTTTTCAATTACTTTCCCTAATGCAGGATCTTGGTCAATATCTTCTAAATACTCGGGCGTAACATGATTGGGGCTTACATAAGTTATATCCATCACATTTAACTGATGCTCTTTTCGAATATTTTCTTTCCATAAATATCCAAAAGAGGCATTAAAGGAATTCAACGCATACAATTGTGTTCTTTTTTGATATTCATATCGTAGTGTCGCTTTGGTTCTTGGCACATATTCACTGTTTCCCTGAATATTAAAAGGCGATATAAATCTCGGCCAGGTCAAACTAACTTCTCCTCCAAGTTTATAAATATTTTTCCCTTTGTTAACTCCGCCAAGCTGGAAATCGGCACCGCCAAAAACAGAAGCTGTAAATAGTTCCGCCCCTTTAAAAAAGTTTCGATTATTCCAGTTTAGATTAATTTCTGTCCCTGTATAACTGGCTGAATTAGTTTTTCCTAAAACTTCAACACGAATAAACTTTTTCGGCAGAAGCGTTAGGTAGTAATAGGAATCTAAAGTCTTTGGAATACTATCTGAAGGTTTAAATTCATTTTTTACAAAACTAAAAGTCCCCAGATTCACAAACCTGTTTAAAGTTAGATTATGGTCTTTTCTGTTATACAAATCTCCTTTTTTAAAATATATCGTTCGGTCGTAAATCCTTGGTTTAAAGGTTTCTGTTGTATCGATGATCGTAATATCTTTATATTGTGTAATATCTCTTTTTCGATAAACCACACTGTCATTCGAAAGAGAATAATTCGGATACACATAAATATTATTGATTTTATAAGCTGTAAGGGCTTTTGGCGGCGTATCTGGTTTTATTATAATTCTGACTTTTACTTCGTGATCGCCTTTACTGCTATCTACTTGTGCCAAAAGATAATCAGGGTTAAAGTAAAAATATCCTTTCTCTTTAAGTCTTGCGTCAATTCGTTCTCTTTCGGCTTTTATAACGTCCAAATCATACGGTTTTCCCACTTTCAATAAACTTCTTCGGCTTGATCTCCCTATAATTCTGGACATTGCTAAGGAATCATCAGGAAAAGTCACGCTTTTGATGATGTATT
Organism: Flavobacterium sp. 2755; assembly: GCF_031455715.1. Taxonomy (NCBI): domain Bacteria; kingdom Pseudomonadati; phylum Bacteroidota; class Flavobacteriia; order Flavobacteriales; family Flavobacteriaceae; genus Flavobacterium; species Flavobacterium sp. 2755. The sequence continues at coordinate 112,585 of NZ_JAVDTG010000010.1, read as the reverse complement.
GTTTTTTAGGAATTACGGTATATTCTGCTGTAACACGTTTATTTCTAACGGTCGAATCGGCACTTACACGGGTTTTAAAGTAGCCTCGGTTTTCGGTAAAATTTCGTAAAACCGAAGCATTATAATCTAAATCGACTTTACTGAAAAGTACTGGTGGCTCGCCTACTTTATTACGAAGCCAATATCTGGTTCCTTTTTGTTTTTTAGGTTCGCCTGCAAGGTTGTATATCCATAATTTAGGGCGTAATCCCAAGATTTGTTTATTTGGTTTTGGACGTAATAAATCTTCTAATTCTTTCTCGAGTGCTTTTCTTTCTTTTTTCTTTATTAAAGAATCTTTGACTTTTACAGAACCGCCAACGTAAAGCAAGTCGCCTTCCGGCAGATATTTTGTATTACTGCAGCCTAAAACAAAAAACAGGCAGAACAGTACAAAATACTTTATATATTGATTTTCTATATGATTATGTTTTTTGTTCATTTCCTTCAATTTGATTTTCCTGCTGATCTTCTTCTAATTTTTCCTTTTCTTTTGCTTCTTTCTTTTTTTGTTTTTCTTTCTCCTTGCGGATTTTTTCTTCTCGAATCATTTGCTTTTCTTGTTCTGAACGATGAAAAAGTTCTCTGAATTTATTGTAACTCATCGTAATAATAAAAGCAACACCCGTTTCTACAACCTGACCTTCAACCGCTACCTGATATTGATTTTTTCTGTAAGCACGAACCATATAACGGCCGTCTTTTGTAAGCTGATAATCCAGCGCAACGTCTCCCGCAATATTGGTACTTTCTTCGTTGGCACGTTCTGCACCTTCAACGCCAAAACTACTTCCTACGGTTACCTTCAATCTGTCATCAAGCAGTTTTTTAGAAACAGCGACATTCAAATCGGTTCTGTTTTGCATGGTTCCAGAAGTATAATCTTCTGTAGATTCTAAATCAAAATTGACTTCAAATCCTGTAATTAATTCGCCGGCAAGATTGTTTAATTGCTGTGAAAGAATTTTGCTCACACTTTGTCTTGCCAAAGATTCGGCATTTGTACCACCGCTTTCACTTGCAAAAGGATTTTCGCCCACAAATCGGTTTAATAATAAAAGAGCAAAAACCTGTTTGTTTAATTCTGCCGGGTCTTGTTCTAATTGTTTTAGTTTTGATTGTGTAAGTTCTACAACATCCGAAGAAACATCATAATTTCCTTCAGGAAGTACAATTCCAAAAGAAATTTCCGGTTTCAATAATTCTCCTTTCATTTTCAATAAAGTCTGAAACGGAAGTTTTTGTTTGTATCTGTTTCTGGTAGCTGAATCATCGCTTCCAAGCTGATTTCCGAGCAAATCAATTGGCGCGGCATTTACTTTATAAATTGCCGTAATATTTAAATTTGCCATTGTTGGTTCACCATTCCAGGTAATATAACTTCCTTTTTGGATATCAAATTTTCTTTTGATTCCGTTAAAGTTCATTTCATACGCACCATCTGTAAACTCATATTTTCCGGTCAAAGTTGTTTTTCCAGATTTATCGATTCCGCCAACTAATTCTGCTTCACCTTTCAATTTTAAATAATCCCCATTTGCTTTATCTATTAACAAAGTGAGTTCTGCTTCTTTATCAATCGAAATGGCAACATTTACATCCATTCCTTTTACATCAGACTGATCTAGTTTATTTTGCAAATCAACGGTTTGTCTTAAATACATATTATCTTCATCAACAAACTCTACAATTCCTTCACGATCTGCAATTGAAGGATCTGACTGTGGCATTACGACTGTAAACTTGGTTTCTTTATTGATTTTAATTGTTCCGTCGACAACCGGACTATCTAAATTTCCTTTAATATTTAGTTTGGTATCCAAAAACATATCCCCATAAAACAAATCATTATCGGCTTCTTTAGAATGTATAGCTCTAAAATCATCAGCTGTAACAACTAAATCAAAATTATAACTCTTGAAATCAGGAGACTGAATCGTTCCGTCTACAGATAATTCGTTGTCGTTTTCGTCATTAAGCGTGAATTTATCAAACGTGATTACATCATTATTAAAAGTGATTTTTTCATTATCTGTTTTAAAGAAGGAATTCAGCTGTGTGATTCTAAAACCGGCATCATTAAAGTTTAATTCGCCCGCAACTTTTGGACTTGATGCATTTCCGAGAATTTTAAAATTTCCTGACAAATATCCCGTTCCATCTGTCACGTTGCCCATTGTAAAACCCTGAATACTTTTGATATACAATTTATTGATATCTAAATTTAAATCAAGGTTTCCGTCGTCCATTTTATAATTTCCGGTCAGGTTTACTTCGTTTCCTTCTCCGGTTAATGCCACATTTGCATTTAGTAAATTATTGGTTTTATTATCAACTTTTATTTCAATATCGCCAACGGCTTCTCCTCTAAAAGCAAAATCATCAATTTTTAAATCAGAAGTAAAAGTTGGGCTTGCCATAACGTTTTCTACAACAGCATTTCCGTTAATTAAACCCTGCATCAGCAGTTTGTCTTTTTTAACCATATTCATAATGGTTTCGATTTTGAAGTTTACAAAATCGACTTGCAATGGCGCATTATCCTGTGTTCCCTGCGATTGAACTTTTAATTCGTTTCCGTTATTATTCAGGAAAAATTTATTGACGTATAATCGTTTGTCTCCAAATTCTATGGCATTTTCAGGATCAATATTCCATTTATCATAATTTAAAATGAAGTTTTCGGCATCGATTTTAAATATATTTTTCGAATCTTCTGCTTTAAATTCTCCTGCAATAAAATATTGAGGTTTTTCTTTTGCATCCTGAACTTCAAGCGCATAAGTCAAAATATTATTTTCTACTTTTCCGGATAAACTGGTAAACGGAATTTTTAATGAACCGCTTTCGATCGTTGCCACAGAAACAGAATATTCTAAAGCATTTTCTTTGGCTTCAATATTAATTTTTCCGTCGGAAATTGTATTTTCTGCATACACAATTCTCGGAATTATTCCTCTTATTTCTAAAGAATCGGCTACGTTGTTGTATTTTCCAGTGATTTTAATTGGTTCCAAACCTGTCAGTTTCGGAATTAGTTTAAAAAGAATCGGGTCATTATCAACCGTTAATGTAAAAGCCAAACGCTGCTCGTCAGATTCTCCGCTTGCTTTCGGAGTTTTCAAATCGATATATTTTGACAATGATTTTTTAATGGCAGCTGTCAATGTCGTCAATTTGTATTTTCCGTCGACTTCAGCTTTTAAAAACTGAGACGAGATTTTAATATTATTTCGTGTATTGTCTGAAAAAGCAATCACACGAACAGAATCTAAAACGATTGGTTCTTTGTCCTGTAAAATCTGAACGTTTGAGAGAAATACTTTTCCGTTCAGGAAATCCGGATTACTATTCGCAATATCGGCATCGACATTACCGCGAAGTTTCATTGGTCCGGCATGAAGATTTAGTTTTTCCAAATCGGCAATATCCAGGTTTAGTTTTAATTTAATTGATGGATATTTTTCTTGTGTATTTCCGCTTGCTGTCAAATTAAAATTCAAGTTCGGATCTTTCATTCCAGATTTTATTGCGAATGAACCGTTTGCAATATTTCCTTTTAATGCTAAATCTCTGTAGGTATATCTGTTGAAAACTGCTTTTTGAACAATTCCGTCCAATTCAGCCTGCGCCGTTTTCGGGTCTAAACCATTTCCTTTTACTTTCGCTTTAAGCGTAATTTTTCCAATTGAATCGTTTTTGATTAATCGGCCTAAATCAAAATCAAGTAAATAAACCGTTGCATCGTATTTCTCTTTTTTCTTAACTCGCTGATCGAATAAAGCGTCGACTTTTGCATTTCCGAAACTGCTGTTTAAAGCCAGATTGGTTTTGAAATTCTGAACAGAACCTTTAAATTTTCCCTGCAGGTTTATTTGTGACGGAAGCTGTATGTTTTTCGGGATTGTTCCGGTTGGTACAAAAGTATTTATGTCTTTAGAAGTCGTAGCAATTTTTTTGATATCTAAATCATAATACGCTTTTTGAGCATCAGGCAGTCCGGTTATTTTCCCCGAAAGGGAAACTTTTGTGGTTCCAATTCCGCTCATTTCGAATTTCGGAATATTCAAATCTTTTACTTTTCCGGTCAAACGGCTGTTTATGTATAAAATGGCATTTGGATTACTCTTAAACGGGTTTGTTTTTTGTAAATCGGGAGCAAATAACAAAATGTCTTTAAACCCTATTTTCGAATCTTTTAAATTGGCATCGACAGCAAGATTGGCAATATCTTTTTGAAGCGTCGCGAGTGATTTGTATTCTACTTTAATTTTATCTTTTACAAGCGTTTGCGGTGTTTTTAAATACAGATTATCTAAAGAGGCATTTTTAGGCCCGTAGAAAAAATTTGTTTTTAAAGACTGAATGTTTAAACCGCTTTTTTCGATTGCGGCGAGTGATTTTATATTTCCAGAAATGATATCGTTGCCATAATACAATTTTTCAGCTTCAAGATTGAATTTACTCAAATCTAAATGGCTGTAATCGATTCCTTTTGAAGTTGGTTTCGATTGCATATCATCAAATCTAAAAGCTATGTTTTGTATGTTGACTTTGTTTAGTTTGGCTTTCCAGCCTGCTTGTTTGATAGCTGTTGTATCTAAACTTGGTGTTTGAATTTGTTTGTCTTTTACACCTAAACGCAGATTTCCACTAAGATTTTTAAGTTCGAAAGTATCGAAATCTAAAAGCTGTTTGTTTAAGTCAATTTCATTGACAGATAAATTCAGGTTTCCGAGTTTTATTCCTGAATCTAATTTTGAATCTTTATTATCGTACGCAATATCAATTTTTGATAAACTGATTTTGCCTAATTTTAATTTGAAGTCTTTTCGTTTAGAAATTGTATCTACTGTTTTTACCGAAACAACTGCAATTTGTTCTACAACATCTTGATTTAAAATTAATTTTAATCCGTTTAAATCGATATTGGGAATATCAAAATCCATTTTATCCAAATCGAATTTATTGAATTTGGTATCAAAATGTGTCAGTTTTACGGCAATATCGTTTTTAGCATAATCATCTTTAAAATTAAATTTGATGTTATCCAGATTTACTTTTACAACTGAAATTTTAAATGGTTTAGCATTTGGATCTTCAACTTTGGGTTCTTTTGATTCGAATGCTTTTATGATATAATCGAAATTGAAAACCCCTTCTTTATTTCGGGAAATATTGGCTTTTACATTTTCAAGCGAAACAGAATTGATTTCGAGTTCGCTGCTTACTAGTTTAAAAAGGTCAACATCTACTTCTAAACGTTTCCCTGCCAGCAGCGTATCTTTCTTTTGATCTTCAAAATAAAAACCTTCGAGAACTACATCTTTAGGGAATTTAATTGAAATATGATCTAAGGAAACTTTCGTTTTAATTTTTTTATGGAGATACGAAATCGCTTTGTCTTTGGCGAAATTTTGAACTGACGGAACCTGAATTAAGATGATAAGAAGTAATAAAAGCGCCACTACAGAAACCACGCACCATAATAGTACACGAAGTGTTTTTTTTAAATAATGAATGGTTTTCTTATTCATAGGTCAATAAAATACAGGATTTAATTGCTTCTGAAAAAAGCATAGTTACACATCTTACAAAAATGGAAAATTTAAGCCTTTAACAATTTACATAATTATTGGCAATTATTCTAAAATTTCACTGTAAAATAGTTAATTTCTTACTTTTATAATTTAGCCACAAAGGCGCTAGGGCGCAAAGTTTTTTTTATGCCTAAATATTTCATAAAAAATTTTGTGCTGTCGCATGGTTGAAACCAATGCTTGCTAAAAATTAAAATTTAATATGGGAAATCTTTTCTTCTAAAAGATTCATTTTCTGCTGGAGTTTGGCAAGGAATTTTTGGTGTTGTTCTGATTCGGGATTGAAGCTTCTGTGACGCAGGCTTTTTTGAATTTCATCTACTTCCTGCATTGTTGAAATACTTTCTTGTGAAATATAATTTTCACTGAAAAGTTTCCAGATATAATCGATCGCGATTTGGTTAGGATGCAGCATATCTTCGTTGTAGAAGCGATAATCGCGAAGTTCATCCATCATGATTTCGTAGGACGGAAAGTATTCAGTGTTCAGTTTTAAGTGTTCAGTATTCAACGCAGCATGCAAAGCTGCAAATAAATACGATTTGCTTAATTGATTTTCTACAAAACCATCTTTGATATGACGCACTGGTGAAATCGTGAAAATGAAATTGATATTTGGGTTTAAAACCTGAATTAAATCAATTGTGTTTTGAATGCTTTTTTGGATTATTTCAACTGATAATAATTCTTTTGAGAATTGCTTTTGAGGCACTTTATGGCAATTGGCGGCAATTTCTGTGCTTTCGATATTTCTGTAAATCCAGGAAGTTCCAAATGTGATAATAATATGTGTAGCTTCTTTGATTTTTTTGTTGGTTTCTGTAATGGCTTTGTTGAGTGTTTCTAATAATTCTTGTCGGTCAGCATTACTTAAGTCTGAATGAACTTCGAAACTATGCCAGCGTTCGTTGTGAAAAAAAACATCTTTTTCTGTAAACAATTCTTCTTTGCAAACTCTGCCAAATAATTTTTCAATCGAAACGGGATTGAATATAATTCCAAACGGATTAGTTACATTTTGAAACTTGAAATAATCGAATTTCTCTGCCATATTTTCTGCAAAACAAGAACCAACAGAAAGTATCTTCGAATTATAATCGATTGGATTGTTACTTTTTGAAATTGGGATTTGGGTTCTGAATTGCATTTGATTCTTTTCTGTAAATTTCGGTTATTTTTTACAAACAAAAAAGCCAGAAGTTTTTTGCTTCTGGCTTCAAATAAATTTAATACTATTGTTTCCTAGTTATAATCAAACTTATAAATTTCATGTACTTTTCCGCTCTTAATATCCATATATTTTTTTTCAATTGGAAAACCATTTGAATCATATGTACAAGAAATAGTATTTATAAAAGTAGTTCCGGCTGACAAATCCATTTTAACGACATTATTTGTTGAAATCTTTTCTCGCTCTCCAACTAATAAGTTCATCCCTAAAATATTTTTATATGGATTGTTTTTATTATCATATTCATAAGTATAAATATCAGCAGGGTAGTATTTAGAATAACTAGATTCCATTTTTATCATATTTCCGTTTTTATATGTGTATTTTCCAAATAATGTTATTCCAATAACATTATTACCCATTTTATCAAGCAATGAGGTCTCAAAAGAAATAGATTCATCTTCATTATACAAATACTTTGTTCTACTGGGATTTCCGCCATCTTTAAATAATTCAAAATCTAATTTTCCATTAAGATAGGAGTATTCTATTATAGATGCTTTTTTATTGTCTATATATAACTCTTCCTTTGTTATATAATTTCCTTCGTATGTATATTCAGTTACATAACCAAAATTATCACTGCTTTTAATCAATTTACGTCCATCATATTGCATTGTTAAAACATTATTTACACTAATCTCAGGATTGATTCGTGTTATTTTATTTGGCAAAATAATATTTTCTACTTTTTCAGAATCTTTATCATCATTAGAACATGATGAAATCACAAAAGTTAAGACAAATAAAAGAAGTGAAGTTTTTTTCATTTTAAATTAGGTTATTGTAGTATTATTTGGGTAAATATAATAGAAAATTAGACCTCGACAATTTTTTACATTTTTAATAACAATAATCAAGTTCAGAAACTAAAACATTTGCTTACTTTTGCATCTTCCATTTTTTTAAAATATCTATGAAATTATTATATTCTTATATAATCAAACACAAAATGCTTTTGCTTTTTGCGTTGATTATGGCCTCTATAAACATTTGTTTTAGTTTATCAGACTCTATTATTACCGGTAAATTAATGCAGGATTGTGGTGTTGGATTACACAAATACGAAGGAAATCCAGCTGGTTTTATCAAATCACTTTCTTTCTGGCTTGGGCTTTCGCTTGGTGCCGCTATGATTTCCAGAATTACCAAAAACTTCCAGGACTATTTCACGAATGTTGTGATCCAGAGAACCGGCGCTCAAATGTATACCGACGGAATTAAAAAATCCCTCGATTTACCTTATGCCGAATTTGAAGATCAGCGAAGCGGTGAAACTTTAAGTAAGCTAACTAAAGTTAGATCTGATTCTGAAAAATTAATCACGCTTTCTATTTCTTTGATTTTTCAAACCGTTATCGGATTCATTTTTGTAATTCTTTATGTTGCCCGAATTGATTTTCGAATTTCGCTTATCTTTTTAATTACAGCTCCAATTATTGCTTTGGTAAGTTCGTATTTAGGTAAAAAGATTAAGATTGTTTCTAAGAAAATTGTCAATCAAACGAATGCTTTGGCAGGTTCTACAACAGAAAGTTTACGAAACATCGAATTGGTAAAAAGTCTTGGTTTAACGTATCAAGAAGAGAAACGTTTGAACTTAAACACTTTTAAAATTCTACAGTTAGAATTAGAAAAAATCCGATTTATCCGAAGCTTGAGTTTTATTCAGGGAACAACGGTTCACTTTTTAAGAACTTGTGTTGTTTTTACTTTGTATTATTTCTTATTTGGAGGAAAAATTATTGTGGGTGATTTGCTTACAATGGTTTTCTTTACGTTTTTCATTTTTGGTCCGCTTCAGGAACTTGGAAATTTCATTATTGCTTTGAATGAAACCAAAGTATCGATGGAAAACTTTAAAACATTATTAAGCGCTCCAAAAGAATTCCGTCCAAAAAGTCCAAAACATGTTGGAGCAATTCAGTCGTTATTATTTTCGAATGTTAGTTTTCAGCATAAAACGGCAAAATTCAAAGCCGTTGAAAATATCAATTTTGAAATCAAACAAGGCCAAACTGTTGCATTTGTCGGCCCATCTGGTTCCGGAAAAACAACTTTGGTTAAATTATTAGTTGGTTTATATACTCCGGCCGAAGGTCAGGTTCTATATAACGATATTGACTCGACAGAAATTGATTTACTTGATTTAAGAAAACAATTAGGTTTTGTAACGCAGGATGCACAATTATTCTCCGGAACAATCCGCGAAAACTTATTATTCGTTAAACCAAATGCAACCGACGAAGAGTTATACGACGCTTTAAAAAGAGCAAGCTGTGACAAACTTCTTAAACGTGCCGAAGACGGTTTAAACACCACAATTGGTGAAGGCGGAATTAAAGTATCGGGTGGAGAAAAACAACGTTTATCTATTGCCAGAGCTATTCTTAGAAACCCGAATTTATTGATTTTTGATGAGGCTACTTCTGCTTTAGATTCTATTACTGAAGAAGAAATTAATGCGACAATTAGAAATATATCTGATAAAAACAGAATCACGGTTTTAATTGCGCACCGTTTATCAACTGTAATGCATGCTGATAGAATTTTTGTTCTTGAACAAGGTAAAATCATCGAGCAGGGTAAACATGATGATTTAATTGTTGAGAGAGGTTTGTATTACGCTATGTGGCGTCAGCAAATTGGGGAACGTAAATAGTTGCGTGTAAAGAATCTCGCAAAGTCGCAGAGTCGCAAAGTTTTTTTTAAGCTTTGCGACTCTGCTGTTTTTATACGTTTTTAAGTTTGGAAAAAATAATCGCGCAAAGACGCAGAGTCACAAAGCTTTTGACTCTGCACCTTCTAATGTTTTTTGCTTGGTTTTTACGGATTAATCTACAGATTATTAACGATTCTTGTAATACCAAACTTAATGAGCGGTACATTAAAATTTATAAGTAAACCTAATTTGATTTTTGTAATCTTTAAGTATGTCATAATTTGTTTTGCATGAACTTATGTTATTTTTTCAATTGATTTAATTTCTAAGATCAATTTATTTTCAACAATTAAATCAGCTCGAAAACCAATATCAAGTTTTATTTCATCCCAAACAACAGGAAGTGTTTTTTGCCTTTCTACAATTAATCCTCTTTTAGTTAATTCGTAATATAAAATTGCTTCATACACCGATTCCAACAAACCTGGTCCAAGTTTTACATGCATTTTGTAACAGATATCTACTACGACAGCTGAAATTTCATTTTCGGTCATACTTATAAAATAAAGTAAAAACTTACAAATATAGATTTATAAAACAAAAAAAATCGCAAAGCTTATAAAAACTTTGCGACTCTGCGTCTTTGCGCGAAATAAAAAAACTTACTTCACAAAATCAACTGCGTGAACTAGAGCTTCTACAACTCCAGCAGCATTTTTTCCTTTTCCAGATGCGAAGAAAGGCTGTCCTCCTCCATTTCCGTCAATATATTTTCCTAATTCTTTGATAACTGAATTAGCATTTAAGCTTTTGCTTGCAACCAATTCCTTAGCGATATAACAGTGAATATTTGGTAAACCATCTTCTACTGAAGCTAAAAACACAAACGAATCTGGTTTTGAACTTCCTAAAGCCGAAGCTAAATCTTTTGTAGAAGCCATGCTTAAATCTACTTGTTTAGCAAGGAAATTTACTCCGTTTACTTCATGAAAATCTTTCTCTAGTTCTATTTTTAAAGCGCCTACTTTTTCTTTTAATAATTGCTCAATTTGTTTTTTCAACTTAGCATTATCATCCTGAAGAGAAGCAACAGATTTCAAAATATCCTGTGGATTTTTAAGCGTTTCTTTTATCTCTGCCAATGTATTTTCCTGGTTTAGATAGAAGTTTTTCACCGCATCACCAGTGATTGCTTCAATACGACGAATTCCTGCCGCAACAGCACTTTCAGAAATAATTTTGAAATGCCAGATCTCTGCTGTATTTTTTACGTGGATACCACCGCATAATTCTTTACTATCACCAAATTCAATCATACGAACATTATCGCCGTATTTCTCACCAAATAAAGCCATTGCGCCTTTATCTAATGCTTCCTGAATTGGAATATTTCTGTGTTCAACCAACTGCAATTGCGCTTCAATCTGAGCATTTACAGAAGCTTCAACTTGTTTAACTTCTTCATCAGAAACTTTGCTGAAATGAGAAAAGTCAAAACGCAGATAATTTGGATTTACTAACGATCCCTTTTGCTCCACATGCGTTCCTAAAATATTTCTCAAAGCTAAATGCATTAAATGCGTAGCAGAGTGATTTTTAGAAGTTGACGTTCTTAAATCAGTATTTACTTTTGCCACAAAACCTGCTTCTACGTTTTCAGGAAGCTGTTTTGCAAAATGTAAAATCAAGTTATTTTCTTTTTTGGTATCGATAATTTCGATTGTTTCGTTTGCCGAAACCAATGTTCCTTTATCACCAACTTGTCCCCCGCCTTCTGGATAAAATGGCGTATTATCTAAAACGATTTGGTACAAAATACCATCTTTTTTAGAATCAACTTTTCTAATACGAGTGATTTTTACTTCGTTTTCTGTTTTATCGTAACCCACAAATGTTTCTATATTTCCAGGAATCAAAACATTCCAGTCTTCTGTTGAAACTTCAGAAGCTGCGCGAGAACGTGTTTTTTGTTTTTGCAATTCAACTTCAAATTCTGCTTCATTATAAGAGAAACCTTTTTCTTTTAAAATCAAAGCAGTCAAATCTTTTGGAAAACCAAATGTATCATACAATTCAAAAACCTTAGCACCAGAAACTTCTTTTCCTATAGTTTCTGCAACTACATTTTCTAACAATTGTAAACCTTGATCCAAAGTTCTTAAGAAAGATGCTTCTTCTTCACGAATTACATTGGTAACTAATTGCTGCTGCGATTTAATTTCAGGGAAAAATTCTCCCATTTGGTTTGCCAAAACTTCTACCAATTTATTGATAAACGGTTCTTTAGTGTTTAAGAATGTGAATCCGTAACGAATTGCACGACGCAAAATTCTACGAATAACATATCCTGCACCCGTGTTTGATGGCAATTGTCCATCAGCAATTGCAAAAGCAACCGCACGAACGTGATCCACAATAACACGAATTGCAATATTAGTTTTATTTTGTTCTTCGCTGATGTTTTTTACTTCATCAGATGTATATTTTAAACCTGTAATTTGTTCTACTTTTTCAATAAGCGGTGTAAAAACATCGGTATCATAATTTGATGTTTTTCCTTGTAAAGCCATACACAAACGCTCAAATCCCATTCCGGTATCAACGTGTTGTGCAGGAAGTTTTTCAAGAGATCCGTCAGCTTTACGGTTGAATTCCATGAATACGTTATTCCAGATTTCAACTACTTGCGGGTGATCGTTGTTTACCAAACTTTTTCCAGTAACCAGAGCTTTTTCAGCTTCCGGACGCAAATCAACGTGAATTTCAGAACAAGGTCCGCATGGTCCTTGGTCACCCATTTCCCAGAAATTATCTTTTTTATTTCCAAGAATAATTCGGTCTTCATCGATTAATGTTTTCCAAATATCCCAAGCTTCCTGGTCAAAAGGAACATTATCTTCTTTACTTCCTTCAAAAACAGAAACATAAAGATTTTCTTTTGGGATTTTATAAACTTCTGTTAAAAGCTGCCAAGCCCAGTTGATCGCTTCTTTTTTGAAATAATCACCAAAAGACCAGTTTCCTAACATCTCAAACATAGTATGATGATAGGTATCAAAACCTACATCTTCAAGGTCATTATGTTTTCCTGAAACACGAAGACATTTTTGCGTATCGGCTATTCTTGGACTTTTTGGAGTTCCGTTCCCTAAGAAAAATTCTTTAAACTGGGCCATTCCCGAGTTATTGAACATTAAGGTTGGATCGTCTTTAAGAACGATTGGAGCCGATGGAACAATAAGGTGTCCATTGCTTTTAAAAAAGTCTAAAAATTGCTTACGTACGTCTTGTGATTTCATATTTAAATTAGAAAATGTATCTGTTTACAAATGTGTCAATTTGATAATGTGATAATTAGAAATAATCTCAAATTAATAATACGTTAATTTTAAAATCGAAAATTAAAACTTATGCTTTTCAACAATAAATTCCCTATTTTGCGCATTATATAATTATGTAATTCCCCCAAATTATCAAATTATTTTGTTCTTGTAAAAAAGCGGTCAACAATTGAAACATTTAGCACTTTTGTTCGACTAATTGATTTTACAAGCTGCAAAAATAGCGTATTTTAAAATATGGCGAAAGTAAAATATTATTACGACTCAGAAAATCTGGCTTATACAAAAATAAAAACCAGAAAAAGAATCAAAATCGGTTATGCTTTACTGTTTTTAGTGGCTTCGGCATTGTTTGGATTTTTAGTTTTTGTACTTTTAATTAACACTCCGTATTTTGAAACGCCAAAAGATCGTTTACAGGCACGTGAAATTGAAAATTTAAAGCTGCAATATTCAATTCTGAATAAAAAACTGGACGAAATTGACGCTGCCGCAGAGGCTTTAGAGGAACGTGACAATAATATTTACAGAGTATATTTTAATAAAGCCGAAATTCCGGATTCTATTAGAAAAGCAGGTTTTAGAAACCCTGAAAGATATAAGACTTTAGAAGGTTACAACAATTCGCAGCTGGTTTTGAATACGACAAAAAGAGTAGATAAACTTTCCAAAGAATTGGCGATTCAGTCGAAATCTTTAGATGAAATATTGAAATTAGCCGGCGCAAAAGAAAGTTTATTATTAGCGATTCCGGCAATTCAGCCCGTGCAGAATGAAAATTTAAAACGTGTTGCATCTGGTTTTGGATACAGGATCGATCCTTTCACGAAAGTGCGAAAAATGCACAACGGAATGGATTTTACTGCCAACACAGGAGCACCTGTTTATGCCACTGGTGACGGCGTTGTGGCAAGGGCTGACAACACGGCTTCGGGCTTTGGGAACCATGTTGTGATCAGGCATGGTTTTGGATATGAGAGTTTGTACGCGCATTTAAGCAAATATAACTGCAGACCCGGACAACATGTCAAACGCGGCGATGTAATTGGTTATGTAGGAAGCACAGGAAGATCTGAAGGGCCGCATTGTCATTATGAAGTACATAAAGATGGCAGAGTTGTAAACCCGCTGAACTTCTATTATGGCAATATTTCGGCAGCAGAATACGTGGCAATTTCGAAAATGGCAAACCAGGAAAATCAGTCATTAGATTAATACTACAAAAAGTATTATTTTTGAAATAAATTAGAAACAAAAAAACATGCATATTGAGCTTTCAAAAGATAAAAGATATTACAGCATTGGCGAAGTTGCCAAAGCTTTTAATGTCAATGCATCCTTGATACGATTTTGGGACAGCGAATTTGATATACTGAAACCAAAAAAGAACGCCAAAGGCAACAGAATGTTTACTCCAGAGGATGTAACCAATCTGCAATTGATTTATCATTTAGTTAAAGAAAGAGGTTTTACGCTTGAAGGTGCCAAAACACATTTAAAAGAAGGTCAGAAGAAAACGTTAGATAAATTCGAAATAATACGTAAATTAGAGACCATAAAAACGCAATTGAACGAGATCAAAAACGAATTGTAATTAAAAATAGAAATAAACTTAAATCAAAACAAATATGAAAAAGTGGTTAATCCCTGTAGGAATTATTATCGTATTTATTGCCATTATCGCATTTTGGTCGATTGGAATTAAAAATAGTGCTTTGCAATACAGCCAAGCTGTAAATAAAGAATGGGGTAACGTACAAACAGCTTACCAAAGAAGAAATGACCTTATTGGTAATTTAGTAAATACAGTTAAAGGTGCTGCTGATTTTGAAAAATCAACTTTAACAGCAGTAATCGAAGCTCGTGCAAAAGCTACTTCTGTAACTATTGATCCAAGTAATGTAACTCCAGAGCAATTGGCACAATTCAATCAGGCTCAAAGTGGTGTTTCTTCTTCTTTATCAAAATTATTGGTTTCTGTGGAACAATATCCAACATTGAAAGCAAACGAGAATTTCTTGAAATTGCAAGACGAATTAGCAAGCACAGAAAACCAAATTTTAACGGCTAGAACTCGTTTTAACGAATCTGTACAAGGTTATAATGGTTACATCTTAAAAATTCCGAACAACTGGTTCTTGAGCGAATACAAAGAAAAACCATACTTCGAAGCTTCTACCGGAGCAGACAAACCAGTTGAAGTAAAATTCTAAGAATTTAATATTTTTAGAAAATAATCTAAAATCATAAATCTAAACTCTAAAATCATTCCCATGTCAAAAGTAGAAGATTTTTTAACCAAAGCAGAAGAGCAGGAAATTGTTGAAGCTATTCGCATGGCCGAAAATAATACTTCTGGCGAAATTAGGGTTCATATAGAAAAAACAACTTCTAAAGCTCATTATGACCGAGCTTTAGAAGTTTTTCATGAATTGCGAATGCATGAAACCAGACTAAAAAATGGTGTATTGCTCTATTTTGCAGTTGATGATAAAAACTTCGTGATTTGCGGAGACAAAGGAATCGATGATTTGGTTGCTGATGATTTTTGGGATTGTACCAAAGACATTATGACCAATCATTTTAAATCTGGTAACTTTAAACAGGGAATTGTCGATGGTATTTTGAATGCCGGCGAACAGTTAAAAAAACATTTTCCTTCATTAGCAGACGATACAAACGAATTATCTAACGAAATTTCAAAAGGATAAATAATGAAAAATTCCGATAATAAAATTTTAAATTCCAATAGAATTTTTCAGTTTACTCTTTTGTTTATCACGCTTTTCATTAGCAATAGTATTTTTGCTCAATTTGATATTCCAAAAAAACCGGATTTTCAAACTTCTGTTTACGACTATGCCAATGTTTTAAGTGCTTCTGAAAAAACGCAGTTAGAAGAAAAACTAGTTCGTTATTCTGATTCAACTTCTACCCAAATTGTAGTCATTACTATTGAAAGCTTAAAAGGCGAAGATATTGGAATTCTTACTCCAAAATGGGCTCAGGAATGGGGAATTGGACAAGCAAAAGAAGATAACGGAGTTTTGATTTTATTGGCTAAAGCCGAAAGAAGAATCTGGATTTCTCCTGGTTATGGATTAGAAGATCGTTTAACGGCCGGAATTGGAGGAGAAATTACCCGAAACATTATTATCCCGGAATTTAAAGCAGGAAGTTATTATCGCGGACTTGATAAAGGTGCCGATGCGCTTTTTGATGTTTTTAAAGGCAAATATAAAGGCGAACGTAAACAATCTAAAGGAAAAGACTTTCCTATACTTCCATTTATCGTTATTGTTGTAATTGTTTTAATTTTGCTTTCTCGCGGCAAAAGAGGAGGTGGAAATTCTGGCAGCAGTGGCGGCGGTCCAAGCCTGATGGATGTAATTCTTTTAAGCAGTCTTGGCAGAAGCAGCGGCGGTGGTTTTGGAGGTTTTGGCGGAGGTTCATCTGGCGGAGGAGGCGGTTTCGGCGGTGGATTTGGCGGAGGCGGATTCTCTGGAGGAGGTTCTGGCGGAAGCTGGTAGAAAAAGAAAAACAGTTTTCAGCCGCAGTTTTCAGTTTCAAGTTTAAATTCATACATTTACATTTTACAATTAATTATATAGATGTTATCACATAAAGCAAAATACGCCCTTAAGGCCTTACTTTATTTAGCAGAACAAGACGAAAATCACATTTCTAGAACTATAGAAATTGCTGATGGCGCTAACATTCCTAAAAAGTTTTTAGAACAGATTCTTTTGGATCTAAAACGAGGACGTTTTGTGAGCAGTAAGCAGGGAAAATTTGGCGGATATTACCTGATAAAATCAAAAAATGACATCACTTTGGCAGAAATTCACCGATTATTTGACGGTGCAATTGCACTTTTGCCATGCGCTTCTTTAAATTTTTACGAGCCTTGCTCTGATTGTAAAACCGAGTCTGAATGCAGTCTGCGTCACGGTTTAATGCTTATTAGAGACAAAACTTTAAAGGCTATGGAAGGTATCACAATAGCTTCATTGGTAAATAAATAAAAAAATATTTTCTAATTCCTAGTAAATCGATAGAATTAATATTTATATTTGCACAAAATAATTAACTAACCATTTACAAAATTTTTAACATGAAAGTACATTTTAGACGATCGGGTGTATCAAAACTTTTGCAAAATAAACAAACAGGGCTTTCTGCTTCTGTAAATAGAAATTCATCTATGATATGTATGTGCTGTTGATTTAAAAAAATTTTATTTTAAATTCTACTAATCATATATACTTACTATAAAACATGAAAAATTCTACTAAAAATATACTTACAATTTTATTCTTTTTAACCTTCTCTATTTCATTTGCACAAAACATTGAAGGTGTTGTTACAACAAGCGAAAATGTACCTTTAGAAGCCGTAAACGTGGTAGTTAAAGGAACTACAAATAGTGCCGTTACTGATAACAGCGGTAAATTTATAATCGATTCAAAAGGAAGATTACCAATAACACTTTTAATTCAGTATGTGGGTTATACAACTTCTGAAATCGAAGTTACTTCAATTCCCGTAAATCCTATTCAGGTTTTGCTTAAAGAAGAAAACGAACTTATTGAAGTTGTCGTTTCTTCAAGAAGAAGAATTGAAAAAGTTCAGGATGTGCCAATTGCAATTTCTGTTATTACAGGAAAGCAAGCAGAACAAACCGGAGCTTTTAACGTAAACCGTATTAAGGAATTAGTTCCTTCAGTTCAGCTTTATTCTTCAAATCCAAGAAATACTGGAATCAACATTAGAAGTTTAGGTTCTCCATTTGGTTTAACAAATGATGGTATTGATCCTGGAGTTGGATTTTATGTTGACGGTGTTTACTACGCACGTCCGGCTGCAACAACTCTTGACTTTATCGACGTAGAACAAATCGAGGTTTTACGCGGACCGCAAGGTTCATTATTCGGAAAAAACACAACTTCCGGAGCGTTCAATATTACAACTCGTAAACCAAGTTTTACTTCTGGTGCTGACTTTGAAGTGAGCTACGGAAATTACTCTTTCCTGCAGGCTAAAGCTTCTGTTACTGGTGCTTTAGGAAGCAAAGTTGCAGGTAGATTATCTTTCTCAGGTACATCACGTGATGGTTTAGTTGATAATGTTGCAACTGGAAGATCTACAAATACATTAAACAATCAAGGTATTAGAGGTCAATTACTTTGGACTCCAACTGTAAATACTAATGTTATTTTTGCTGCTGATATTACAACGCAGCGTCCTGATGGATATGCACAAGTTGTTGCTGGTGTTGCTCCGACTCAAAGAGCTGCTTACCGTCAATTTGATGCCATTATTAAAGATTTGAATTATCAGCTTCCAAGCCAAAATGCTTTTGATCGTAGAATTGATCAGGATACACCTTGGCGTTCTAATCAGGATATGGGAGGTTTATCTTTAAATGTTGATACAAAAATTGGAGGCGGAACTCTTACTTCTACAACTGCATGGCGTTTTTGGAATTGGGATCCGTCAAATGACAGAGATTTTACAGGATTACAAGTATTAGCTAAATCTCAAAACCCAACAAGACAAACTCAAATTACACAAGAGGTTCGTTACGCAGGACAGTTAACATCAAAAATTAGCGGTGTTGCCGGAGTATTCTTCATCGATCAAACATCTCAAACTGATGGAACAGAAGAATCTGGAAACGCACAATGGAGATTCTCTCAAAGTACAACAAGTGCATTATGGAAAACTCCGGGTCTTTTTGAAGGATACGGAATTAAAACTGATGCAAGAATCAGAGCTTCGAGTGCTGCGGTATTTGGACAAATTGACTGGGCAATTACAGATTGGTTACACGTTTTACCAGGTTTAAGATATAACTTTGATAAAAAAGATGCACATTACGCTCGTACAACATACGGAGGTTTACAAACTACTGATCCGGCATTGTTAGCCTTGAAAAAATTAGTTTATTCTGATCAGGCATTTGATTCAAGTACTGATAATACTGACTTTTCTGGAAATATTACTGTTACAGTTAAAGCTTCTGACAAAATCAATGCTTACGGAACTTTTGCAAAAAGCTACAAACCGGTTGGTGTAAACGTTGCGGGTCTTCCAACAGATTCTAAAGGAGCTCCTTTATTAGATCTTGCAGTTATTAGACCTGAAAAAGTATATCACTATGAAGTTGGGGTAAAAACTTCTCCTTTCAAAAATTCAATCTTCAATATTGCTGCGTTTAGAACAGACATTAAAGATTTTCAAACTAACGTTCAGGCTGCTGAATTGGGTGTAAACCGTGGTTATCTTGCGAATGCAGATAAAGTACGTGTACAAGGTGTTGAATTAGATGCAAGTTTTGTGGTAAGTTCTCATTTAACGATAAATGGTGCTGCAACTTATACAGATGCTATTTATGAAAAATTTACTAATGCGCCGCTTCCGTTAGAAGAAACTGGAGCTCCGGTATCTTTCAAAGATGTTTCTGGAACTGATCTTCCTGGTGCTTCAAGATGGGCAGGATCTTTAGGCGGTGAGCTTTCTGATAGTGCAAGATTCTTTGGAAACGCAGGAAAAGTTTTCCTTGCTATTGATTCTTATGCTCGTTCTGAATTTTCTTCAAGCCCTTCGGCTTCAAAATATTTAGTTGTTCCGGGTTATGCTATTTTTAATGCTCGTTTAGGTTTCCGTGCATCTCAAGGTTTATCTGTTCACTTTTGGGGACGTAACCTTTTAAACAAAGATTATTATGAGCAGTTATTGCCTGCAGGAGGTAACGCAGGACAATATGCTGGTGTATTAGGTGATCAAAGAACTTACGGAATCACATTGAAATACAACTTATAAGAATAAATAAAAATTAAAACTAAAAACTAATTAACGGGATACGGTAAAACGTATCTCGTTTTTTTTTTACATAATATTTTTCAAAAGCATAAATTACCTTAAACTGTTATTTTAAAAACTTATAGAGGCTTTCATTTTAGCCTCAAACAATGAATTTAGTATTTCGTAGCAATGATTTTTCTTCTAGCCAAAAGATAATCAGCAATATAAAGAAAATACTAAATGCAGAATTACTACAATTTTACAGTTTCAGCGAGTCAAATATCATACAATCCTTATTGGTACGTAAAATCAAATATCATTTTAAAATGTATATCAGGAATTTTAGTTTTGGCTTCTGGATTTGTTTTATCACACTTAAGTGATTTCAATATCGGATTTATTATCTCTATTCTTATAAGTGCTGTTTTAATTTTTAATGGCATTTATAAATTCATGATTAAAAATAAAACGACATTTATTTTTGATAAAACAGATAACGCTTTGTACAAAATTACGTTGTGGGGTAATAAAAAAGTAACTTCCCTGAATAATGTTATAGATATTATTTCAAAATCCAGAGCAATGAGTTATCATTATGTTCTTACATCTAAAGACAGTACCAAAATTAAAAAGATCAAATTGACAGCCAGCATTAAAAACGAAAATAAATCCAATCCCGAAGTGCGTTTTTTAGAAATGGAAATCATACCGCAGCTGGAATCTTTTTTAAACTTAAATAGTAAAGTCATTGTTTTCGACTCCAAATATTGTTCTACGATTTAGATTTTAGATTTTACAAAAAACTCGGATCAAATTAAAATTTGATCCGAGTTTTTTGTATTCCTTTGTTACTTTGAGCCTTTGTCCCTTTGAACCTCTGAACCTCAAAAAAACCTACTCTCTCTGCCTTCTCTTTCCTCCTTTTTCAGATCCTGTAAAGTTTCCGATTTTATAGGCTAGAGAAAACATTACATAACGTCTTAAAACAGTATTTTCTTCATCGCGTATTGCAGTTGCCGAAATGGTTCTTGTCGCACTCAAATTTTGATTTAAAACATCGTACACTTTTACTTTTGCATATAACTTTTTATCAAAGAATCCGTATGACAAACTGGTGTTCCATAGGTAAAAATCCTTTTTGAAATCGCCAGAAATATTCGAATTATAAGTATATCCAAAATCATTCCCGAAGATTAAATTTTCCGGCCAGTATGTTGTTGTCTGCAAATTGATTCGGTGAACCACATTTGAAGTTGCATCTCGTGAATAATTTTCATATTTCGACTGATTGTATGATAAGTTATAAGATGGCGCAATAGTCAATATTTCTCCATAATCATATGATAAATAAACTTTTGGCGTAATCGAAGTCGATTTTGCATTGTATAAAACGGCATTTGTAAATCCTTTATCGAAAGAATAACCTGCGTTTAATCCTAAACCGTATCGTAAAGTATGTGCTCCGCTTTTTACTGACTGATTCCAGTTTGCACCAATAGAGGCATTGTAAACGCCGGAAATATTTACATACGTTGTATTTCTTTTTCCGCTTTCGTCATAAATAGAAGTCGACACTATATCATTATCATAATAATCTCCTTTTAAATATAAACTATAACCGGAACGCGAACGGAAATCATAATTTTTGAAATTGAAATTTACACTGCTCTTTTCTATCGGATGTAAATTCGGATTTCCAACAATTGTATTCAACGGATTATTAAGGTTCACAACAGGCATTAACTGCGTTGCAGACGGCAGTGCATTTGAATAATCATATTTAAGCGACAAATTTTTAGAACGTGTAAACTTGTATCTAAAAATAGCTGTCGCAAATGGCAATGCATATTTTTTACTTAAATCGGTTGCATTATTTAAATACAACGAATGATTATTAAAATTTACAATTGAAGTTCGGCTGTCAAGATTTAATGTGAACTTGTTTTTTTGCAGCGTAATTCCAACTTTTGGTGCAACCGAATTTTGTACAGAACTTGTATAATTACTCAAAGATAAATTCAGATCACTATATTCTTGTGTATCAGGATTGAAATTAAAAGTTTTTTCATCGTTTACAGAACTATTCCAGTCAAAATCAGATCCAAATCTCACTCTTAAAGAATCGGTAATTGGTTCTGTATATTCGATATCTGCAGAATAAGCGTCGCTGCTGCTTTTCTTTTTTGTTGTTTGATTTCTTTCATCATTTGGCTGATTGTCCTGATAAAAAATTGTTTCAGAAAGATTCAAACCATTAGAATCCGTACTTGTATTATTATTGGTAAATACAAAACTTAAGTTTCGAGATTTCTTTTCAAAAGTTTTATTAAAATTGATTGTGTTCCCAAAATTAAAGTTATCACTTTCAGAATACGATTTAGAATTGCTTTCGTTTAATGCATTCCCGTTTTCATCTTCAGAAGAACTTGATGAAGTCGAGTTGCTGTTTGTTCGCGATTGATTCAGCTTTGGCGCCACCACAATTCGCATAGTTGGATTAATTTTATATTCTAATTCAAAATTGACATTATTCCCGGTGCTTTCGTTTCTTGTTTTAGACTCTGCCTCAGTAATAATATTTCCAGTTGGCAAAAAACTAAGCTGATTTGATTTACTGTCGTTATTATTAATCGTATTCGAAAAATTATAACTTCCCATCGCCAGTAAGTTCTTTGTCCAGTCATCAGAATAATTAAGTCCTACTAAGTTTGACTGTGTTATTCCCTTTCCGCTTCCGCCAGAACCAGAGCTTCCTCCTCTTCCGCTGCTGTTTCTGCCGCCTCCCATATTATCAAAAACATCATCCATCGAAAATCCTGTTGAATTGATATTATTGGAAGAAGCCAGTAAGCTTATCTTTTGTTTATTATTAAAATAATTGAGGTTGACATTGGCTTCATAACGATCATCTGTACCATAACCGCCCATTATTTTCCCGAAATATCCTTTGTTTTTCTTTTCATCAATAGTAATATTAATACTCGAAAAATCTGAGGTTGATTCTTGTTTTGCCAGCTCTTCTTTTTTGGTTTTAAAATCAGAAACCTGAATCTTCTTTATAATATCTGCCGGTAAATTTTTAATAGCAATGGCTCCATCTTTATCAAAAAAGGTTTTTCCGTTTACTAAAACCTGATTGACCTCTCGCCCATTTACAGTAATTTTTCCATCATTATCGACATCAAATCCGGGCAGTTGTTTCAGCAAAGTTTCAACATTAGAATCCGGACGGACTTTATAAGAAGCCGCATTAAATTCTAAAGTATCTTTTTTGATGGTTATGGGCGCTGCTTCTGTTTTAATAACAACATCATTTAAGGCATTTACATTTTCAAGCATGTATATTTTACCAAAATCTTTACTTTCTGTAAGTCCTTTATATTCTTCAAAATAGGTTTGATATCCCATATAACTTACCTTCAAAAATACAGGTTTGTCATATTTTTTAATATCCATTCTAAAAGCACCATTTTTATCTGTGGTGGCATATTCAATAACAGTAGAATCTTTAATTGTGGTGAAATAAACGGTTGCCATTTCCAGCGGCAATTGGGTATTGACATCTAAAATTGCCCCTCTAATAGTGATATCATTCTGCGAATGGGCTGTAAAGACAAAAAGGAAGAAAAACGAAAGAAATGAATAAATCTTAGTCATAAAAAATTTGGTTAGTTAGATGTTTAGACTGCAAAAAACCAAAAAGGTTTAATTGTAGTTTTTACATTTATTCAAATAGCATGCCATTTTAGTCTTTATTAAGGTAACAAAAAATATTCAAAATTCATTATTTTAAAACATAAATTACTGATTTTCAAAAATTTAAACCCTTTTAAAAAGGGTAAAACTACCCTTTTAAAAACAGTATTTAACCTAACTCCTATTTCATCAAAATACAAAAACTTTGCAGCAACAACCAAAAGGAGAATTCAGAAAATCCTAAAACAGAGTATGACAGAAAAGTCGAAAACTGATAAGAGTAGGCAACTTAAAACCAATTACCATGAGAAATATTTTTAAAGGTTCCTTAAGAGGATATGTATGTGAAGATTGTCTTGAAGCCGTATCTGAAGTAGAAATTCTAATTTATCATCCCTATAGAAAAGCTGATTCTACTGCAAATACATCATCAAATGCAAAAGATACATTTCGTTTTGTTTCAAAAGAAGAAGCAAAACAAAGAGCAGAATTACTAGCGTATAAAGCAAAAACAGATGCGGAAGGTAATTTTCAAATTGAAGTTAGCGAAAACCATCTTGATGCAAGCTTCGATATTGATTTTGTATGCGGTACTGTTCCGCCAAAACATCCAAAACCAAAAAGAGACGAAATAGTACAGCTGCATATTACGACTTTTTCGATGCGTTTAGAGCTTGAAAAGCAAGCAAAAGACGAAAAATACAGATGGAATTATGCTATTGCTTATAAATGGTGGTGTTATATTCGCGGGCACTTTTTTGATGCGTGGGTTATCTGCGGACATTTAATGAACTGCCAGACCAATAAGCCAATTGCTAATGCACAGGTTACAGCAATGGATGCCGATTTTTTAACCGATGACAATTTAGGAACGGCAACAACCGATTCTAACGGGCATTTTAGAATCGATTATACTTCAGCCGATTTTAAAAAGACATTTTTATCGCCTTGGATAAACATAGAAACTGATCCAAGTTTTCTTTCTTTTCAAAGCGGACCTGATGTTTATTTTAAAGCCGAACTAGGCGGTACAAAATTAGTTGACGAAACCAAAGCAGACGCACGCAAAAATGTTGGTTTTTGTTTATGTGTCAATTTATGTTCTGATGTAAATGTTGTAGATCCAAACGATCCAAATTTCCCAAGTGCATGGACAGGAATTGGGGCTGCTTTTAGTTCATCTTACGGTTCAAGCAGTTATGATTTTGATGCTGATGGTTTTGCCGGATCTGATAAAAACGTTTTATACTCTGTTATACGATTAACGGGACAAGCTGCGCTGAAATCAGGTACAGGAAATCCTATTGAATATCGTTTTAGAGTAAGCGATACAACGGCACCAAATAATACGGTTAGTTTACCAGAATCTAATTTTACCAAAATTGTTGGTGTAACTCCCGGATTATTTTCTTCAAGCATAGTTTCTAAACTAACGCGTAAAGTTTTCTCTTTTATTCTTAACGATATTTTTGTTTGGAGCGACCAAAGTGATTTTGATGCCGAAGGTTGGTTTGATGTCAATCATGCTATTGAAAGAACTTTAATTGCTGTGGGATTAACTCCTGCCGATTTGGCTCTTTATAATATTATTGAGGAAGATACGCTGATTTCGTTAAATACAACTCTACTTACAACAGCTCCGAGTATTCCGCCAAACAGTGTAAATGCAGGACAAAACATTCCTGCGGGAAGTAAAATTCCGCTAGAAAAATTTGCCATTAGATTTGAAATTAGAGAAGTGATCGATAAACCTTCTAATAATTTTGGAGTTATTGGTGGAAACGGAAAAACATTGAATTCTGTCGTGATGAATAATAATCCTATTTATAGAAAATTATCTATAAAAGAATTAGACGAAAGCAGTCTTTGCAGCCCTATAAGCGGAACAATTCATGGTCGATATACTGTTTATCATCCATATTTGGCTGGCTGCAGTCTGCACTTGAACAACAATAGCCATACGGTTGAAAGAGATATTCTGGACGGCGTAATAAATTCACTTCCGGCAGTTGATGAAAGAACCAACAATAGTTCGCAGCTGAACAATCCTCCGGCCGATATGACGCGTTGTACGTATACATTAAAACTATATTCATCAACCAGAAAACATAATGGAGATTATGGAGATTCTGACGGCGGAACACCTCTGGAACAATTATTCTTTTATGATGTTTAAAATCATTTTGTAAATCAAAAAAGCAGTATTTCGAATTGAAATACTGCTTTTTTATTATGATTAGATTCTTGAAAATCTATTTCTCTCTGATATAAATATCGATTGGAACTCCTGCGAAATCCCAGTTATCACGAATTTTATTTTCCAGGTATCTTTTATATGGTTCTTTAACGTATTGCGGCATATTGGCAAAAAACACGAACTGAGGAGTTTGCGTTGGCAATTGCATACAATATTTAATTTTTACATATTTTCCTTTTGTCGCCGGCGGCGGATAAGCTTCGATTACTTTCAACATATATTCGTTGAATTTTGAAGTTGCAATTCTTTGTTTTCTGCTTTCAAAAACCTGAACTGTAGCTTCTAATGCTTTCAATAAACGCTGCTTAGTTAAAGCCGAAACGAATAAAATTGGCACATCTGTAAAAGGCATTAATTCTTTACGAATTTTTTCTTCGTAATCACGGCTTGACATGGTATCTTTTTCTACCAAATCCCATTTGTTTACTAAGATTACAACACCTTTACGGTTTTTCTCTGCCAACCAAAAAATACTTTGATCCTGCCCTTCAAAACCACGAGTTGCATCGATTACTAATATACAAACGTCAGCATGCTCAATTGCTCTTACAGAACGCATTACCGAGTAAAATTCTAAATCTTCCTTAACTTTTGCTTTACGACGAATTCCAGCAGTATCTACCAAGTTAAATTCGAAACCAAAACGGTCAAATTTTGTATCGATTGCATCACGTGTTGTTCCTGCAATATCGGTTACGATATAACGATCCTGACCAATTAAGGCATTGATAAAACTAGATTTTCCTGCATTTGGACGTCCTACAACTGCAAAACGAGGTAATTCTTCTGTAACCTCAACTGGTTCTTTTTCTGGAAAAGCATCAATTAAAGCATCTAATAAATCTCCAGTTCCGCTTCCTGAAATACTTGCGAAAGTAAAATAATCCCCTAAACCTAGATTATAAAACTCAATTGCATCTTTCTCACGCATTGCGTTATCTACTTTGTTTACAGCCAATAAAACTGGTTTTGTTACTTTACGAAGTAACTTTGCAACCGTTTCATCCATTGGTGTAATACCTTCTTCTACATCAACTACAAAAATAATAACATCTGCTTCGTCGATAGCAAGCTCAACTTGTTTACGGATTTCACCTTCAAATACGTCATCAGATCCGCGAACGTATCCACCAGTATCAATAACAGAAAACTCTTTTCCGTTCCACTCGCTTTTACCATAGTTTCTATCACGGGTAACCCCAGATACTGAATCTACAATAGCTTCTCTTCTTTGTATCAGCCTATTAAAAAGGGTTGATTTCCCTACATTAGGTCTTCCTACTATCGCAACAATGTTATTCATTTTTTTGAATTTTAGATTTTGGATTTTAGATTTTAGATTTTCAGCTTCCTAAAAACCTAACCATCTGTAATCCAAAATGCTTTATTTTAATTTTTTGCAAAGGTAGTTAAAAAAAGTTGCTAATTGCTATCCCGATAGCTATCGGGACTAAGTACCTAAGTTTTTATATTCTTTTTGGGAGCTATTTCCTGCTATCCGTTTCAATCTTTTGTTCCGCTAAAGAAGCGTCAAAAAAGGATTTCCACTTCTATCAGGGCTAGGGCTTTAGGTTTCAGGAAAAGTTTATTACAAATTATTTTTCTTTTCTTAACCAGCCTAACAACCTTTTATTTTCTATTTTGTAGTTTCCTTTTTGAAATTCTAAAGTGATTGTTTCTCTCGAATCACTAAAAGGCCCGGGATTTTGCTGAATAATTTCAACTTCATTTTCAGAAACTCTAGAAATTATAGCAACATGTCCAAATCTATTTAATAATGATCCTGAAAAAATTACCAAATCTCCAACTTCAGGTTTCTTTTTACTTGGATTTGTATATTGAATTAAATTTCTCTTTGAATTCAGATCACCATCTTTAACTTTCGAATCATAAAAATCTTTTGCATGACCATAAGCATCCGGCATTTTATGATTGTAATGCTCGTAATAATATCGTTTTACAAATTCAACACATTGATATTTAAGTCCTAAATTGTAATTATCTTTTGTAACATTTCTTCCGGAGACATTATCTACACCGCCATTATAATAAACTTTTATACCATTCAAACTATCCAGCGCCTGCCCTATTTTATAATCTGAATTTAGATTTGTTTTTTTGACAGCTTTTAATCCTGCATAGCCCAAAGCTAAGACTGAAATAATGATGAGAACGGTCTTTTTAACTTTCATTTATTTTCTTATAAAATCAAAGTTCTTATTAGTTTTGTTTGCGTGAGGGATAGAAGTGGAAATCCTTTTGTGAAATGAAATGGAACAAAAGATTGCAACGGATAGCCCGACCCGGAGGGACACGCCCAAACTAGATTATTGATTATAACCAAATCGTTTCAGCATATTGGCATTACTTCTCCAGTCTTTGTTCACTTTTACGTAAAGTTCGATGTGAATTTGTTTTCCGAAGAATTTTTCTAAATCGGCACGGGCCTCGGTTCCAACTTTCTTTAGTGCTGCGCCTTTATGTCCAATGATAATTCCTTTTTGCGTTTCGCGCTCTACCATAATTACAGAACGGATTCGAATAATTTTTTCATCTTCAAAAAACTCTTCTGTTACAATTTCTACTGCATACGGAATCTCTTTACTGTAATTCAATAAGATTTTCTCACGAATAGTTTCGTTTACGAAGAAACGTTCCGGTTTGTCTGTTAATTGATCTTTTGGATAATAAGGTGGTGATTCTGGAAGCAATTCGATAATTCGGCCAAAAACTTCCGGAACATTAAAATTCTGTAAAGCCGAGATTGGGAAAATTTCTGCGTTTGGCAGTTTCTCTTTCCAAAAACCAACCTGCTCTTCTAATTGTTCCTGATTTGAGTTGTCGATTTTATTCAGCAATAGTAAAACGGGAATTTTAGCATAAAAGATTTTATTGAAGAAATCTTCGTCTTTTAAGTTCTGTTCCCCTATTTCGACCATGTAAATTAAAACATCAGCATCTTCAAAAGCCGACTTTACGAAGTTCATCATCGACTCCTGCATTTCATAAGCCGGTTTTATAATTCCGGGAGTATCTGAAAGTACCATTTGAAAATCTTCGCCATTTACAATTCCTAGAATTCTATGACGTGTTGTTTGTGCTTTTGATGTTATGATGGATAATCTTTCTCCAACAAAGGCATTCATTAGTGTCGATTTTCCAACATTTGGATTCCCGATTATGTTTACAAAACCTGCTTTATGTGACATTTGCATATTATTTATTTTGCAAAGGTAGTCATATCAAGTTAATACAGAAAATAAAACATTTTTTAAAATTTTCATTGGAATTCTCAAAAATCGGCGTATCTTTGCACCCGAAACATCGCGGGATAGAGCAGTAGGCAGCTCGTCGGGCTCATAACCCGAAGGTCACAGGTTCGAGTCCTGTTCCCGCTACTATTAAAAATTAAAAGCCGATAAATCTAGATTATCGGCTTTTTTTGTGGTTCGATAAATTTTGTTTCAGTTTCTTGGAAATTTAAAAGCCTGTATTTTCAAGAGAATTTGGTTCGAGTCCTATTAAGGGCTGATCATTCAAATACAAACCATATTTCCATTAAGCCAATTGCCCAAATCCGTTGTAATCGCTGTTAGCGATAGTACCTTTAGTTAACAATATTTTTATAATTCTGCTCTTCTAATTTTCCAAATCGATAATAAGTTCTAAGTTCGTCTGAAAACATTCTTATGTTTTCAGTTTTAGTCTGTAGAAAAAAATATTTTTGACATTCTCCACCCTTTTTATATATTTCAATATAATTTTTAACGCCATTTGATTTTTTACGTTCCCAAGCTTTTATATTACCATTAAATTTTCCGCGAAAATAAATACTTAAAATGCTTATTTTTTCAATATCGTAAATTGTGTAAACATCAAGATTACAAGTAATTTTATCGGTATCTATAATCAAGTAACCACTATATTCTCCATTTGTGGTTTCACAAATAAAAAAGTTGCTTATCATAAAAAAAAGTGAATATAGAAAAGTAATGATTACAAAAACAAATCCAAATAATTCTAGATTCTCTTCATTTGAAGGAAAGTTAGATTTTGTTGAATAGATTAAAAACGCAATTGAAAATAAAAGTAATAGAATTAGTAAACGCTTATCAATCTTAAAAGAATTGTTTGGAGTGTATATTCTGAGTTTCTTTTCCATTCGTGTTTTTAAAATTCAAAGTGGGCTTTAAGTTATAGATAGCTGAATTTTCTAATTTTCCGTGGCATTATCGCTAACTTGTATATATATCTGATAAAATCCGACTTACTCCCTGCTAGCGCGAGCGTCCCGCTCGTGCTAAAATTTTTATTTTTTTATAACCAAGCTTGGGTTCACGACCGTGACGATCGCGCCAGCAGGCGACATTCGCACAGCTTTCCATAAGAACTCTGCGGGGAGCGAGTTTTTATTTCGTCCGTTTTGCTTCTATCTTTTTTCCATTCTGTAATAAGAACAAATTTGAAATTTCTCCTTTTTCGTTCTTTTCAAACTGAATTTGTGCATCTACTACTTTATAGAAAAATAACATTTCACTTTCTACAAATATTCGGAACGCATCTTGTCCTGTCAATTGTGAAAATAGTTGGTCTTTATCTAATGAAATTTTGATTTCAAAATCTTTTTCAACTTCATAAGTCCCAACAAACTTTTGAAGTTCTTCAGTAGTAATACTAATTTCTTTTCTAATTTTTTGCACAGGCAATGGTTTATTATATAGAATACTTCTAATTGCTTTTGAAGGGATTGTAACGTTGCTGTGATTTTGAAGTATTATTATTGTTTTATCATTTGTAATATGTCTATCGATAAAAGTTACATAACCTGGCCAACCCCCATCATGGTTTGCAATTTTTCCAAAATCAGCATTTTCTTCAATTCCCCAACCAAAACCATAATTCCTTTTAGCTCCGTCTTTCAAAGTTGCTAATTCAAAAACTGATTTCATATCCTCTTTTGTGAGTAATTTATTGGTGTATAATGCTCTATCCCAAATCAATAAATCTTTTACAGTTGAATTAACTCCTCCGTCTCCAACAACACCATCAAGCCAAATAACTATTTTAGTTTCTTCCAATTCGTCTGGTAAAACATATTTTTTCAAACTATCTGAGTAAACATATCCAAAAGCATAATTGTCAATTTTCTTTGGCGATAATCTACGATTGTACGCAAAGGTATTTTTCATTTTCAACGGTTGGAAAATAGCTGTTTTTAAATAGTCAGCGTATGTCATACCCGATGCTTTCTCAATTATTGAAGCCAATAGTGCATAGCCCGTGTTGCTATATTCCCATTTAGTATTTGGCTCAAATACTATTTTTGGTTGATGTTTACTAAATATATTAATTATGTCTTTGTTAGTGGCAATTTTAGATTTGTCAAATAAACTATCCATAAGCTGCATATAGTCTGGTAGACCTCCAGTATGATTCAATAAATTTCTTACAGTTACACCTTTATAAAAAGAAAGTTCGGGTAAGTATTTTTCGATGCCATCGTCCAAATTCAACTTCCCTTTTTCTTTAAGTATCATTATCCCCATAGCTGTGAACTGCTTTGAGCAAGATGCCAATTCAAAAATCGAATTTTCGTTCAATTTATCTTTTGTTGTTTCGTTTGCAAGTCCGAAACTATGGCTATAAATAACTTTCCCTTTTTCTGCAATTAGAAAATTTCCATTGATTTTCTCTTTTGAATACAGAGAATTGAGTAAACTGTCAATTTTTCGAATTCTGTCTTGTCCAAATGTAAGATGTGCAATTAAAAGAAGTCCAATTGTAATTGTTAATTTCATTTTTTATTTCTGGTTATTGTTCATTTTTCGAATAAGTTTCTAAATAATCAAAAAATGTTTCTGCCGTTATCTCTCCTTTAAGTATTTTTTCAAAATAGTTTTTTGACTCCATTTCAAATTTTCTTGAGTTATATGGTGATTCTTTAGCTGAAAGTAGAAAATTATATTTCGACAAGTACCTGACCCTTAATTTTGCTCCAAAAGCTTCAATAACTTTTCCATTTACAATTGTTGCACCATCATCATAATCTTCACGACTAATTGGCCTTTTTCCTAAAAGAGCATATTCTTCCCTAGAGTATCCTCTGTAATCCATTTGACTCTGTAAATCTTCTTTAGTTTGACTATATAGACCAATGGGTTTTTCACCCTTTACTTCAACATAAATGAAACATTTATAATAAGATTCACTGGCAAAAACGGCAATTCTACTAATTTCTAATTCTTCAACACCCAATAAAATTTTTGTTTTTGATAACTTTTGAAAATTTTTAATAAACATTGCTGAATGTCCTCTAAACCACCATAAAGGGTCTGTTACATATTCAGTATTTGTATTCGGCTCAAAATTAATTGGGTCTTGAAAAAAGATTTCAAGTCTTTCGACAGATGTTTTAGAATCATACCATTTTAAACCTCTAAGGCCTGGAAAAGCACTTGCAATTCTATATGAAAAAAATACAGTCGAATGCTCTTGTATTTTTGGAAGCTCATTAATAATTTCTTTGAGATTTACTTCTTTTTTACCTTTATTTAGTTTCGTGACAAAAGGTTTTATGAATGTTATTGATGACCAAAAAATAACTAATAAGCTTATCCAAACAATAAAATTATTTATTTCTGTACCCGATTGTAAGTACGAAAGTAGTTGTTGGGTAACATAACTAAATGGCACTTTATTATAAATACTTTTTACTAAAAGATAAATTGTTGTACCAATTCCAATTATAATTGCAGATATTACTTTGCTCCAAACAGGGTCAGTCCAATATTTTTGAAGTATAATGGTTTTAAAGTCTAAAATCTTCTCTTTTATGTTCATTTAAAGTAATTTTACCGTTAAACTTTTATATGTGTGACAATAACGCAAAAGGCTAACCAAATTTGAGTTGATATGTATAATAGAATTATACAGCATATACTTTCAAATATATAATTTTTTCATTATAAATTATCAAAAGGACTTTTATTTAACCACGCCCCCTGCTGGTGTGAGCGTCACGCTCGTGCCATAATTTTTATTTTTTATAAACCAACTTTGAGTTCACGAACGGAACGCTCACGCCATTAGGGAATTGAATATAATATTCTAAACAATTGCCTCTACTTTGTCTTCATAAGAATTTAACATTAACATAAAATCTTTTTCATTTAATAGTACAATTTCATCCCATCCAAAGCAAAACCCAAATATAAACTCATTATTTATGTTTAAAAATTTTGATCCAAAATGATAAGCAGATTGCGAATAATTATGAATATAAACTATTTGATCGTTCTGTATTTGATTTAGTTCTATTAGTGTCACTTCAATATTTTTTAGATCATAGTCTCCAATAATGATGAGATTATCTATTGAAGATAATTCATAAATAGATATTTCATAGTCAATTATAATTTGGATTATAGAATTATCCTTTAATCTCAATATTAAGGTATCCGACAGATCATATAAAGAATTGTCTTCTTTAATAGAAACCATATAAATGTTTATAACTGTTTTATTCTTTAAAAAACTTAAGTTATTTTTTTTCATCAACTTATATTATAATTAATATCTGAATATCAGTTATATTAACGGTAAACAAATTTTTCTATCTTCAATGTTAAACTCAAATTCATCAGAATTCAAATTAAACGCTTCAGATAATCCTTTAATTACTGAGTACAAAACAATAGTATCTACTGTATGAAAAGGGTCCCAATCAATAAAAGGTATTTTAATAATCACTCTTTCTTCAATAAGTTTAGTTCCGAAAGATTGAAAAAAAGCTTAACTGCAAACTCACAAGTTAATCTCCATCTATCATCAGCAGAATAAACAAAATCATAATTATCTAATTTTTCTTTCTTCATAATTAAAACGGTCTATATCAAATACTATTCTTACACTATAAGCCCTTTTATTTACAACCTCTCTAAATGAATATTCTGTTTGCATATACTAAATTTATTTTATCATTTTTCCTCTGCTGACTTTATCAATCTTTAAGAATTTCATTATAATAATGAAAAATATCAATCGTTCTTTCAACTACTAAAGAGGAATATTGCCCCATTCTTATATTTGACTGCATTGTTCCGCCTCCAGAATATTGATCTTCAGTCATTGTCCCAATTAGCTTAATTTCGGCATCACGAAAAGCTAGCCAGGCTTTTTGCGCAGTGATAAGAACCTTCTTGTCTTCGGGTTTTAGCGATTTCATAAGTTTACCATAATACTTATTCAGTAACTTGTCATAACTAGTAGTCAATTCATCAACTGTTATATTCATTCCTGCTGTCGAATAATCAATATCCATTCGTTTAGAAGCTATTGTTTCTATTCGGAAAGTGTCTATTTTGAATTCTATTTCATCAGGATTTAATTCTTGTTTTGCAAGCTTTAGTTTTAGTTTAGGGATTTGGGCTTCTACTTCTGCTTTTATTTTTTTTAAAATTTCCGGAGATATTTCTTTTGGACTATTTTGCCCAAGAGCAATGTTTCCTATAAAGCAAAAAATAATGGATAAAAAAAAGTGTTTCATATATTATTAGGTTTTTCTAAGCCAGCAACTAATATCCCGCTATTAGAAAAGGTTTGGGACTAAATTAAGTCCATTATTCGGATTTGCCAAATCATTCCGGATTTGGATATAATATCTGACAAAAAGAATATTTACGGGTATCAAATTTTATAATACTACTCTTTACAATTGGGAAACTGCTTTGGCAGGCTTAAATTTCTTGTGAAAAATATGTTAAAAACAGGTATATATACGGGGCAGATTATATGGGTGAATTTATATTTTTGAGAACAATTTTTATCATGCAAATTTCAATTCATGATGATAAATTAATTGCATTTTTTTAGAACTCTTTTGGAAATGGTATAAAATAAATTTAAGCTGATTCATTTTAATTTAATTGAAAAATATTGAGTTACGGAAAAACGTAAAAAATACTTTAAAATTGATCATAGTATTGCAATAGAATTACAAAATGCGATTGAACTATTAAACAAAGAATTATCAAGAACAAATAAAATAAAACCGATGAAACACATTTACTTAACTACAATTTTTACATTATTAACATTTGCAGGATTTTCACAATCAAAAACGATTGTAGGAATAATGCCTTTTAACAGTAATGAGAGCAATTACAACAGAAACCAGAATCAAAACCAGACTAAAAATATAATTGCTATTCAAGATGCTGTCTCTGATGCTTTTTTAGCAGCAAAAAGATTCACGCTAGTTGAAAGAGAAAAAATGGCATTGATTAAAGGCGAAAAAAAGACACAAATGGGTGAAGACTATATTGATGGACAAACTGTTGAACAATCAAAATCAATGGGAGCCAGTTATATAGTTACCGGAAATGTAACAGAAGCATTATTTGAAGAGAAACAAAGCGAATTGAGTGGTATTGGAGGTTTTAGTATTCCTAGCAGAAAAGCCAAGATATCATTTAATATAAAAGTAATTGATGTTTCGACTGGAGAAATTATGGCAAGCGAAAAATTTTCTGCTGAAGGAAAAGGGAAAAATGGCTACGATGAAGCTTTGGATCTTGTTAAACCTAATATTGAAAAATTCATAAAAGATAATTTTAAAATTACGGCATCTATTGCAAGTATTGAAGAAAAGAATGCATCAAATGAGGCTGTAAAAATTTTGATTTCCGGCGGAACAGGAATTGGTTTAAAACCTCAAACGACGTTAAAAGTTTTTGAATTGACATCATTAATGGTGGACGGTAAAAAAATACCTAGAAAGAAAGAAATAGGTCAGATTGTTGTAGAAAAAGTAGAGGATGAGAATTTTTCTATCTGTAATGTTGTTTCAGGAGGAGCTGTTATTACGGCAAAATCAGAATCAGGGTCTAACTTAAAATGCGAAATTATTAGTCAGTAAAACTATGAAAAAACTAATCTATCTACTTATAGTCTGTTTTTCAACTCTTATTAATTTTGCACAGACATCTGTACAACTGCCAAAAATAATGGTGATTCCATTTATAAAAGATGGAGAAGATCTAAGAACGATTTTAGATGAAAATATAAACAGCCGAATTGCAATTACAAAAATAAAAGAAGGATTTGATACTCGAGGTTTTACGACAGTAGATTTTGTCGGGAAATTAAAAGCTGCTAAAGATAATCAAATTTTTACATCAGATAATCAGAGTGATATAAAATCAAAAATTATAGAAATGTCAGGCTGTGATGTTTATGTTGTAGCAGAAACCGACGTGAAAAAAGAATATAATACGGCAAGTGCCAGTGTTATTATTTCATCGTATGATACCTCAACGGGTAATTCACTTTCAAATAAAGTTAGTAATTCTGGTAAATTCGAAACCAATGATGTTGGAAGATTGGTTTCTAAAGCAATCGATAAAACAATGGAAGAATTTATCGCGGTTATGAATGTAAAATTTGCTGAAATTGCGAAAAATGGACGTTCTGTTTTGGTTGATTTTTCTTTTTCTGAAAACTCCACTTATAATATGACTAGTCAGGTTGGCAATGATAAATTACCTTTATCGGATGTTCTTGAAGAATGGTTCTCAATGAATTCTTTTAATAATAATTATCATATTCAAGGTACCACAAACTTAAAAATGATTTTTGACGATGTTAAAATACCGCTAAAAGATAAAAATCAAAATAATTATACAGCCAATAAGTTTGCTCTTGAAATTTTTAAATATTTAAAGACAATAAATCTTGAACCTAGTAAAGAAATAAAAGGAAGTACAATATATATTACAATCAATTAGAAATGAAAAAAATTGTTTTAATTATTACCATTATTGTTACGAATTTTTGTTTTGCACAACATAACGATTTAACAATTGGTTTAATCTTGCCAGAACCGAATCAAAAAATAACCGAATCACAAATTACAAAATTAGAAAGTAAACTTTCTAATGTAATAAATAGATCTGGTGTTGTAAGTTATGGTTACAATAATGATTTTGTTATTCACCCAGTAATTAATGTTGATGATGTTAGCATTGTGCAGGGTGGTCTTGAAAAAATTACTGTAGCAGTAATTGATTTGACCTTAAGTATCAAACAAATCTCATCAAATAAATCGTTTAATATTGTCTCAAAAAAGATAAAAGGAAGTGGGAAAACTGAAGAACTTGCAGTTACAAATGCTTTTTCGTTAATTAAAGTAGATGATAAAGATCTGTTGGCTTTTATAACAAAAGGAAAAGAAAATATTTTTAAGTACTATAACGAAAATTGTAAAAATATTTTAAGCAAAGCAAAAGGACTAAGTGCTAAGCATGATTTTGAGCAAGCATTAAGTTTAGCTCAGTCAATTCCAGAAACAGGAAATAGTTGTTATTTAGAAGCTCAAAAAAATGCACTTACTTATTATCAAGGATATCAATCTAAACTTTGTAAAGAAAATATTGTAAAAGCAAAAGCAGAAATTGCAATAAAAAATTATGAAAATGCTTTGTCGTATTTGAACATCATTGATACCAATTCAAGTTGTTATGCAGAAGTAGAAAAACTGATTGGTCAAATTTCTGGCAAAGTAGAGAAAGACGAAAACAAAGTAATTGATTTAGAAAAAAGAAGAATCGATGCAATCAAAGAAATTGCAAAGGCTTATTATTTTAATGCTGCACACTCTGTAGAGTATGATTAGGCTGTACACTTTGAAAAGTAAATAAAAAAGCTGCGCAAATGTCTCTAGACTTTGCGCAGCTTTTATTCAGGTTTGGAATTCTTCTAGGAGCGGGTATTTTTTATCTTTGAAATTCAGGTTTTTAATCGAAATGGCTTTATCTTTGAGCTTTCGGAAAATTAAATTCATTTACGGAACAGAAAATACATCAGGGAAGAAACGTAAAACGGTTTAGAGAAATGCTTGGCATCAAACAGGAAGCACTGGCTTTTGATTTGGGAGAAGACTGAAATCAAAAGAAAATTTCTTTGCTGGAGCAGAAAGATGTTATTGAAGATAATCTGCTTAAACAAATTTCTAATTCATTGAGAATTCCTGTTGAAGCTTTTCAGAATTTTGATGAGGAACAGGCAATTAATATTATTTCAAATACTTTCTAATGGTTACAACTATTATCCAACTTTCAATGTAAATCCAATAGAAAAATGGATCGAAGCTTTAGAGGAAATTAAACGTTTAAATTTGGAACTTTTGAAAACCAAAGATGAACATATTAAGGTTTTAGAGAAATTATTAAAGGATAAATAAACTTTATAAAAAGATATTAATTCAAGTGAAATTTGAGATAAGTATCAAACATAGATATAACAAACTAAAACAAAAAGCTCCAGATTTCTCTGAAGCTTTTTTATTTTTAAGAAATTTAATTGATACTTTATCTGTACATCTATTTTTCGTCACGTTCACGAGCATGATACTCACGCCAGCATGGAATTAAAAATAGTACGCAGCATCCTCTATGTTACTTTTTAATTATCAAAAGGATCTTCATATTGATAACTAATAATTCCGTCTGTTATGATTACTTCCTGCTTGCCATCACTTAGTTTTCCTGAGAATGTTGCCAAGAAACAGGATTTTCTATTTATTTTAACGTTGCATTGAAATTCACCTTCAGTAAAATCTCCATCAAATGATACTTCGTTGATATATTGATGGTAAAAAAAGTTTTTGATTACATTTTGTCCGGTTTTTTTATACGGCAAAATAATAGCGATTCCTTGTTCTTTAAGAGGATCATTACTTCTTCTGGCACCGTTTAAGTGTAATACGTATCCCTCTGAAATGAGATCGATTCCATAACCTATTGCCTGGAAAGTTTGCAGTTCGCCGTTTATCTTCATTGATATATTTGTTGGCTGACAATCGAGGGCACGTTCTTTATTATCATCGTCTTTATTACAGGAAAATGCAACAATAGCTAAAAGTGAGAAGAATAAGTTTTGAATTTTCACTTTTGATTATATGATTGTTGTGTTTATGTTCGTAAGAGCGGAATACTACCAAATCGTTATTCTGTCTTTCTCCGCCAAAAACATTTTATCTCCAGGTTTTACATTAAATGCATTATAAAAAGGTGTCGTATTCATTAGAGGGCCATTAACACGCCAGTTTGGCGGCGAATGTGGGTTATTGTTAATCCACAAACGCAGGAACTCGTCTTTCATTTTTACTCTCCATATTTTGGCTATAGAAATAAAGAAGCGTTGATCTGGAGTAAAACCGTCGATTTTTGTGTTTCCTTTTCCTTGTT
Source organism: Flavobacterium sp. 2755 (assembly GCF_031455715.1). Lineage (NCBI taxonomy): Bacteria > Pseudomonadati > Bacteroidota > Flavobacteriia > Flavobacteriales > Flavobacteriaceae > Flavobacterium > Flavobacterium sp. 2755. The sequence goes on along the minus strand of NZ_JAVDTG010000010.1, from coordinate 73,708 downwards.
CGGTCATTTTAAAGGCGTCGTAGGCAACTGCTATTCCGGCAATATCCGCCGTATTTTCGCCAACTGTCATTGCGCCATTAATATGTAAATCTCCTAAAACAGTATAGGTATTATACAAATTAACAACTTGTTGTATTCTTGACTTAAACTGTGCATAATCCTCTTTTGTCCACCAGTTTTTCAGGTTTCCATCCTTGTCATATTGAGCACCCTGATCATCAAAAGTATGGGTTATTTCGTGACCTATAACCATTCCAATTCCTCCGTAATTCAGCGCATCATCTGCATTATTATCAAAATATGGAGGCTGTAAAATACCTGCAGGAAAAACAATTTCATTTGCAGTAGGGTTATTATAGGCCGTAACTGTTGGAGTTGTAGTATACCATTCTGATTTATCGACTGGTTTGCCCAATTTTGCCAATTGAAATTGATATGCAGCTTTAGAGGCCGAAACCATATTTTCAAAATAAGTATCTCTGGCTATTTCTACATTACTATAGTCTCTCCATTTATCTGGATATCCTATTTTTTTAGTAATGGCAAACAATTTTTCTTTAGCCTTTTGCTTCGTAATCGGACTCATCCATTCCAATTTATCAATTCTTTTGGCATAGCCTTTTTGCAAATTATTCACGAGAACCAGCATACGTTTTTTGGCATCTTCCGAAAAATATTTCTTTACATACAATTCACCCAATGCTTCGCCTAAGTAATTGTCAATGACATTGGCCATTTTTTCGCCACGTGATTTTTGAACTGCCTGACCAGAAAGTACTTTGGTATATTCAAATAAGGCATCTACAAAAGGTTTACTTAAATCATCCGCATATCTTTCCAGAGAATTTGCTTTTAGGTAAATTTTCCAATCATTAATGGGAATGGTTTTTAAAAGCTTATTAAGGGCATCATAATAGGCCGGCTGACCAACATTAATAAAATCGGTTTGAGCACCTAAATTATTTAAAAAAGTAGTCCAATTTATGTTGGGATGCCTTTTTACAAGGTCTGCTACAGCTATTTTATTATAATTTGCCTGCACATCTCTAAGTTCAACTTTTGTTTTATGCGAAGCGGCAAGTTGTTTATCAATATCATAAACCAAATCAGCATTTTTTTTAGCCTCTATAGCATCGCTGCCAGTTTGTTGAAATAATGCAGTTAAGTATTTTTTGTATGATTCCTGTATGGCAACAGTTGATGAATCTGATTTGAAATAATAATCCCTGTCTGGTAATCCTATACCGGTTTGATAGATTTCAGCAATGTTCATGCTGCTGTTTTTCTGATCGGGTGATACTCCAAAAGCAATGATAGAAGGATTACCTGCTTTTACTTCATTAACTACAAAGTTCATTAAGGATGGCAAATCGTTAATTGCCTCAATTTTAAACAATAAAGGTTTAATAGGCGTAAAACCTCGTTTATCAATAGTTACAGTATCCATACCTGATGCATAAAAATCTCCTACCTTTTGTGCAATACTTCCTGTTGCATTTTTGCTTTGCGAAACACTATCCAGTATTCCCTGCAGGCGAATTCGTTGTGGAAAATTCATAAACATGTAGGCGCCAACTCCGGCTTGAGATGCAGGTATTGATACAGAATCATACCATTTTCCATTTACATATTTAAAAAAATCATCACCAGGCCGCAATGTAGAATCTATTCCTGTGATCGCGATACTTTTTTTTCCTTCATGTTTTGAGCACGCTGTAAAAGCTAAGGTTGCAATAAAGAGTATTAATGAATTTTTCATAATCTAGATAATTTCTATTAAAATGAACTGAAAAAGTTTGAAGACAAATATTTTAAAATGTATATATTTTGCCTATCAGATTTTAGAAGAACAATATACGAATTCAGTTTTTAATTCTAAAGTTTTTGTCAGAATGGTTCCCGTTACTAAAAAAGCACCAGATTTCTCTGAAGCTTTCTTTTTACTTAAATCTTGATTATTAAAAACATATCAGTTACATCAAAGAAAATATACTCCATCCACAAAGGATCAAAGATACTATCATCAAAACTTTAGATGGTCTCTTCAAATAACCTGTCTTTTTAGATTCATAAAAGATAATAGCTGCTATTCCCGATACGATTATATCAATAATAGTTAAGAAAAAAGCATTAGCTATAAACTCAGGAAATAAACTAAGATAAGCTGCTTTGGTTTCTTCGAAATCAGTGTATTTAGTGCACATATATATCCAGTAAATCTTATCTAAGATGCTAATTACCAGCAACAATACACCAAGAATATAAATAGACGTTTTGTATTTATATTTCATATACATAGATTTTTAAAGTTAGAAAACCTCAAAACTGCACAATTGTGTGACAGTAATGAGGCCCGCTAAAACTATATGTTAGTCGATTCAAATTGTTTAAGATCTCTCGTGTTCTTTTGTACAGCAAGAGCAGAAAACAGTCCTAATACAAATGACATTCCGAAAAATCCCTTTTCACTGAGTAATAAACTGGCATTCCAAAGCCCAATTATTAATAATACTATCGAAGCTATGGTACTGAACCAGCTTATACTATAATATAAATCGGTTACGGGGATTCCTTCCAGCCTGTCTCGCACGCTTTTTTGTACTGATATTACAGAGAAAAGACCGAAAAGGAGAATAGTAAAATAATATCCCTTTTCATTGTAAGCCATAGCCGAATTATAAAGACCAATACAATAGGAAGTCATACCTATAATTAACGTCATCCAGGATGCGCCAACGAAAGCGGCACTTGGCTTTAAAGGGTTGTTTCCATAATTTGATCTTGCATTTTTTGATTCTGAATTGTTGTTTGATTCATTTGATTTTAGCGGTTCCATAATTTTATGTTTTATAATTATGAGGCAAATGTCAGCATGAAAAAGGAGTTCTAAAAACTAATTTATTCATAAAACTGACGATATAAAAATCCATTTTACTATTTTTATCCTGATAAAACTATACTTATGAATACACTTGAAGAAATATCAAATATGATGAATGACGTCGAAAAAAAGGCATTTATACAGTATTTATCAAAAAAGAATAAACGTAAAGACACAGGTAATATCGAATTATTTAATTCTTTAAAAACTGATGATATAAAACTTAACAAAAAGATTTTAGAAAATAAAAAAAATATTGATGCCTATCATGCTCTTAGAAAAAGACTTTATGACAACATGATTAATTTCATGGCCAATCGGAGTTTTGAAAATGATAGTTCAGAAGAAAATTCAATACTTCGTTTTATTGTTGTAAGTCGTTTATTTTTTGAACATAAACTTATAAAAACAGCTTTTAAATGTCTTATAAAAGCTGAAGAGATTGCATTGAGTATTGAACATTTCAGTCTTCTTAATGAAATATATTTGACTCAGATACAATTTGCTCATTTCAATTTGTCAGAACCAATCGAAAAAATAATAACAAAATTTAAAGCGAATAAAAAACAGCTCGAATATGAGGAACAGCTTAATTTAGGTTATGCCGTTTTGCGTCGGGAACTTGCAGCTATTTATCATGAAGGCCGAATAGTAGATTTTCAGGCACTTATAAAAAATACTATTGAAACACATGGAATATCTTTGAAACAAGGATTAACCTTTAAATCTCTATATCAAATATTATTTATTGCCAATGAATATGCTTCTATAAACAACAATTTCTCACTTATACAGCCTTTTGTTGTTAAAAGCTATAGGTTTATTAGCAAAAAAACCGATCTGACCGACAGGCATTTATACTATCATATCTACATCTTGTATTTTATAGCTAACTTCTATTTTCGTAATGGGCAGTTTACTGAGTCTTTAAACTATCTTAATTTGATGTTTACAGAACTTCAGAAACAATCCAGCAAGTATTATCAGCGTTTCTGCCTTAGATATTTTTTATTATTAGCCTTCAATGAAAATTATCTTGGCAATGCTCAAAAAGCAATAGAAATTGCTGAAAAATCTCTTTCTTCAAACAAAAAAGCAGATCCTAATGACAGTAACGACATTCGGCTTATGCTTATCGTTTTTTATATACAGCAAAATGTCGGACGTAATGCTGTAAAAGAAATGGTAAAATTAAACCATACTGATAGCTGGTACGAAAAGAAAATGGGCATGGACTGGACAATAAAAAAGTGTCTTGTTGAAATTCTCCTCCACGCACAGCAAGAAAACATTGAACTAGCTTTGTCCCGAATAAAAAGTTTTAAACGACGTTATAAAAAATACCTCTTAACAGTAAATGAAGAACGTGTTGTTCAATATCTTTTGTTTGTAGAACAATATGTAATGAAACCTGAAATTATACAAACACAAAAATTTCAAAAAGCAATAGAAGATTTTATAATTACTGCTCAAAATGGCCCTAAAGACATTGTAATCATGAGTTTTTTATCCTGGTTACTGGCAAAAGTGAGACAAAAATCGATCTATGAAACAACTTTAAATCTCCTGAAAGCATATTTTCCTGCTACACATTCTGTATAAGGAGCAAACTGACAATCCGAAAAAAATAATAAGCCTTCAACATCTGAAAATACAACCGGCAAGAATATTTTTTTCTATCTTCCCAAAATAAAATTTTGCAAAATGAACCACCTGTTTTCAATAAAAAAATCATTTTTATTTAGCTTCATTATACTGACAAGCTATTTTCTAGTTTCTTTTCACTTAAAAAAAACAGAACAACCTGTTTCTGGTAAAATCAAAAAAGTGCTGATTTTTTCTAAAACTAACGGCTTCAGGCATGAAAGCATTCCTGCCGGAATCGCAGCGATAAAAAAACTGGGACAAGAAAATCATTTTCTGGTAGATGCTACTGAAGATTCTCTGGCAATTAATTCAAAGAACTTGAAACAATACAAAGCCGTTATATTTTTAAGTGCTTCTGGTAAAGTTTTGGGCGAAAATCAAAAATTAGCTTTGCAAAAATTTATAGAAAAAGGAAATGGTTTTGTAGGCATTCATTCGGCTACAAACTGCGAACCAGAATGGTCTTGGTATACACAAATGATCGGCGGAATTTTTGAAGGGCATCCTGAACCGCAAAATGCTAAACTAATAGTTGTCAATCATGAACATCCATCTACAAAACATCTTCCAGCAATTTGGGAACGAAAAGATGAATGGTACAATTTTAAATATTTAAATCCAGACGTAAATGTGCTTATAAAAATTGATGAAACTTCGTACAAAGGTGGTAAACATGGCGATAATCATCCTTTGGCCTGGTATCACAAATATGATGGCGGCAGAGCGTTTTATACTGCTTTAGGACACAGCCCTGAAAGTTACAGCGATCCTCTTTTTACACAGCATTTGCTTGGAGGAATCACCTATGCAATGGGCAAATAAAAGAACATTAATCTTTATTTAAATAAGTATGAATATCAATCTGAAAATTCCATTTCTTTCTGTCTTTTTAAGCTTAACCATTTTAGGCTGTTCTGATAAAAAAACAAAACATATTCCAGAAAATCCTTATTTGAAGCAATTAACCGAAAAGCAAATTGGAGATACCAATTACTATATTTCTATCCCAAAAAATTATACTATTAAGGAAAACAGAGGGCCTGACTTTTCTGTTTATTATTTCTATCCTACAGACACGACAGCTACAGCGGCTTTTTCAGGCGGTTTCTATTTTGGCAATCATCCAAGTCAGTTTGAATCAGCTAGTGATAGCTGTAAAACAGAAAAAATGCAGCATAAGATTCTAAACAAAAATGCAGATTGGACAGTCTATAACTGCAAAGGCAAATATTCTATTCAGTCAATTGTTGAAAGCGGAAGCAATGAAGGCTGGAACCAATATATTCACGCTTTTGCCAGTGCAAATTCTGCCGCAGACTTAAAAAAAGTATTTCTGATTTTGGAAACAATGAAACAGAAAGAACCAAGCAAACAACCGAAATAATGTATCAAAACAAAAAAAGTCAGAAACTTTTGAGACGTTTGTAATTCCTAAATTACTGACCTTTAACTTCTTCAAAATAACTAAAAAAGTTTTCTTGAAATCCTTTGTTCATTTCAAAAATTAATCACATTTTTGCACCCGCATTAGAAAAACAGGTCCGTTCGTCTATCGGTTAGGACGCCAGGTTTTCATCCTGGTAAGGGGGGTTCGATTCCCCCACGGACTACTTATAAAAATAAAAAAGCTTCAGAGAAATCTGGAGCTTTTTTGTTTTAATCTTCCTTATTCAAATCTAAAGTTAGCTTTAGTATTTTTCTATATAAGTAAAAGGGATGAGTTTTTTTTAAGACTTATTCCTTTTAATATCTAGGTGCTTTTCAAAAATAACATGAGAATTAATTAATTTCCTAACTCTAATTGATTCTTAACTAAATTAAAGTAATCAGCCTTATTATAAACCAATTTAGAATGATTTCCTTGTTCTACGATTTCGCCATTTTTTAATACTATAATATTATCTGCGTTTTTTACGGTACTTAAACGATGTGCAATAATAACGACCGTTTTTCCTTTAAAAAATTCCTGCAAATTGTCATGTATAATTTTTTCGTTTTCGGCATCAAGTGCAGATGTTGCCTCGTCAAAAAAGATATAATGCGGGTTTTTATAAACTGCTCTTGCAATGAGGATTCGCTGTTTTTGCCCGCCTGAAATTCCATTACCTGATGCTCCAATTTTAGTATTGTATTTTAATGGTAAAGCTTCAATAAATTCTTTAATATTGGCAGTTTTTACGGCATTTTGTAGTTTTTCTTTATCTATCTTTTCATCACCTGTAGCAATATTTCTTTCTATGGTATCAGAAAATATAAAACCATCTTGCATAACTACACCGCAGTTTTGGCGGAGGCTTTTTGCTGAAATGTTGTTTATATTTTCATCATTAAAAAACAATTCACCATGCGTTGGTTCATAAAACTTCAGCAGTAATTTCATTAATGTAGTTTTTCCACTACCGCTTGCCCCAACAATCGCAGTTATTTTGCCTTTTGGAATTCGGAAGTTAATATTTTTTAAAACATATGGTGCTTTTGGTCCGTCATATTGAAAAGTTACATTGTTGAATTGTATTTCTGCTTTATCTGTATTTATTTTAGATAATATAAGTGATGTATCATTTGCGTTTTCTTCAGCTGGATGATTCTGCACTTCATTAAGCCTTTCTAAACTCAGTCTCGCATCTTGCATTGAACGAAAGAAGTTTACTAACTGGTTTACAGGCGAATTCATTTGCCCAACAATATAAGAAACACTCAAAAGTTCCCCTAGTGTCATCTTACCTTTTATTACAAAAGTAGCTGCGAGAAATGTTACCAATATATTTTTTATTTGGTTCAAAAACTCAAAACCAGAAAGTTGAAATTGGTCTACTTTCAGGATTCTGATGTTAATTTTGAAGAGTTTCTGTTGGATATTTTCCCATTCTTTACGTTTGAAATCTTCGAATTGGTTAAGCTTCATTTCGGTTACCCCATTGATGATTTCATAAATAGATTCTTTATTTTGGGAGCGCTGTTGGAAACGAAAATAATCAAGAATCTTACGTTTATGCAGCCAATAAAAAGACCAGCTTATAGACAGGAATGTTAATGCCAAATAAACGACCAAAATCTTAAAATCATAATACCAAAGCACACCAAAGAAGACCGAAAAGCTAATGATTGAGAAGAATGTAAGCAGACTTTGCGAGGTCAAAAATTCCTCTATTCTTTCATTATCTTGAATTCTTTGATTGAAATCGCCCATCATTTTGGTGTCAAAAAACTTGATAGGGAGCTGCAATAACTTTTTTAGAAATTCGGAAATAATGGTTATACTTATTTTTGTACCTACATAAAGCATCAGCTGGTTTCGGATAATTTCAATACTTATTGTTCCTAGATAAACACCTAATTGAGCCAACAGAATAATTGAAACAACACTCATGTTCTTGAGATTTACACCTTTGTCAATGAGGTTTTGGGTTAAAAACGGAAAAATTAAAGTAAGCAAACTCCCCAAAAACAACAATCCAAACATGATTCCGATTTGTTTTTTGAAAGGTATCAGGTAGCTAAGAATAAATTTTAGATTTAGTTTTTCCTCTTTAGGTGGTGTTTGCTTATAAAACTCCTCATTTGGGCTCAAGAAAAGTGCCACGCCTTTGTTGTCATCTGAAAGCCACGATTTTTTGAATTCTTCTTGGCTCAAAGAAATTAAGCCATGTCCTGGGTCGGCGATTTTGAATTTATATTTACCAGTAAAGTATGATTTTTTATGATCATATAATACAACAAAATGATTTTGGTTCCAATGTAATATACAAGGGAGCGTACCTTCCTTATCTAAAGTTTCTATATCTATTTTACTCGAGTAGGTTTCTAAATTTATTTTATTCGCAACTAATGAAATACCTAAAAGACTCACTCCTTCCTTAGATAAATATGCGTTATCCCTAAGATACTGCAATGTATATTTTTTACCGTATATAGAAGAAATCATTGCCACACATGCGGGACCACAATCCATCTGATCATGTTGCGGAATGAACCTCATCGTAATTATTTGATTTTGTTAAATATTTCTCTTGTGTCAATTTCATTCTATAATATTTTTCTAAGATCCCGTACATCACTAATTCGTGGGTTCTAGGACTTGATTTAACAAGCCTATTTATATGCATATGGATAAAGCTATTTATTAGTTTTTGAGCTTTTTTAGTTTGTAATTGACTCATTTCTTCAAAAATATCTTTAATCGAATTATCAATGAGCATAACGTAGCTATTATAATTACCAGACTTTGTCTCCAAAATTTCTTTTATAATTGGCAGATAAGTTCTATATTTTGTATCTATTTGTTTCCTTACACTTTTACCAACTTCAAACTCTTGTTGAAAAGAATTATACAAAGATTCCATCGTTTTGTGTTTCATCTCAGGCGAAAATTTAAAAAAATCAAGGTAGCCATCAATACATCTAAGTGACAACATCCAAAGTGCATTTTCCTCTTTTCTTTCTTTGGTGAGTTCGATCAATTTAATGATTAAATCACTATCGCGACAAAAAAAAGTTTCTGCCAAATCGATAAGCTCCCATCCGTATCTTTCTAATTCTCTATCATAGGTTGCTAATTCAATTTTCCAAACTAGATGATTTTCAACATAGGTTTTTAAATAACTATTAAACAACTCCATTATTTTCTGGACACTTCCTTCCATCTTTTCGTTAAAAGCAAATCTAATTCTTAAATGAAAATCTGTATCTCGATATCTTATGAAAAACCATTTTTTTATGAGACCTTGCTCTTTTAATATCTCTACCAATGGAGCTAAAGTTTCAACTAGTACTTTGTTTGCTGTTTTTACACCAGTATATATTTTATAGTACAACCAATCCTCTGCTGGAATAAATTTGCTTCTAATATTTTTCGCTGTTTCATTTTTTAAAACTAAACTGTTTTCTACATAATTATTATTAACAAATGGGACTATTATTTCATTATCCGAAAAATCTTTAGTCAAGTCGTACAAACATTCCGTAAGAACTAGTTCTTTTTTCTTTTTGAGATCTTCAAAAACAAATTGCAGAAGTATTGCATTATCTGTGTCTATTAATAATTTATTATCTCCCACGGATAAATAAACAAGCTTCGGTATATCATGCTCTTTCTTAAATGCTGTAAATTTCCGAATATCTATAATGTTCTCTTTTTCGTTATAGCAAAATCTTAGGTCATCATAATTTATTCTCCAAGAAGCGGCTGACAAGACGATGTTCTTTCCGTAGATGACACGAGGAGAATAGTTAAACGCATGGCTATTTAATCTCCCAAAATTTAATGATAGTCCTCCCAAAATATCTTGATATTGTAAGTCACACAGAAACTGATAAATTGGCAATGAGTTATAATGAAAATTGTGCGCCGTGGTATTGTATATTTTTATTTGTTTATTTAAAGATTTACTTTTTAAAATAATTTTACCTCTCCTTATGCTTAAAAAAATATCTTCAATTGATATACTATGGGCCTCCTTTGAAGATTTTGTTAAATAAGGCAATTCATATTGTCTGTCAATTTTTCTTAACAATATATTACCATGTCTATCATTCGGAACATGCAGCAATTCTACATAAATTATATCTTCATTTGCTTCCTCAAAATCAGCACTTTGTCTAATCATTTTCTCAAGTTTCGAATCTGCACTTGAAAAGCGGGTTATCAAATTTAAACTACTAGATCCTCCAATAGAATCGATAATGATTTTATCATCTGTTTTATTGAACATCACCGAAAAAGTCTTCGATAATTTATCACTGTTATCTTTAAAAGCAGACAAATCAACATTTTTTAAATCAATTTCTTTCAAATTGCTTTTTAAAGCTTTATTAAAATGATTATTCCAAAAGCGATGAATTTTATTGTCAAATTTTATGTCTTCTAGTCTATTTTCTTTATATTCCCATTCTATGTCATCAATTAAATCGGAGAAATCATTATTTTCATTATTTGATTGAATATAACCTATCCCTACTTCGTTATCCAAAGCAACTCCCAAAAGAATTTCTCTGTCCTCATATCTTTTATAAAAAGCTTCTTTAAATCTTACTAAATTTGAATTTTTATTCGATGGTTCTTCTGAAAAATGACTGAGAACTTCTATAGCTTTTTTGACATTCTTAAGATCCTTTGAATTTAAAGACTGATTGTTCAAATTGTTTCTTAAGTTAACATTTAGAATGAATTTTTTATCATAACTAATGTTGGTTTGATCCACTAGAGCATAAATTTCACTATATTTTTCAAAATCATTACCGATGGTTTCATCTAGTTCATTTAGTTTTGTTTTAAGCTTTTTGAGAACAGAAAATAACGTATTCAAATAGTCATCTCTTTCTATAGCGATTGCATGTTCTTCAAAAAAAGTCAAGATTTGCTCTAATGGAGAAGTTTCATTTAGGGAGATGTCTAAATTACTTTTTAAGATTTGAGAATCGATTAAGCCATTTATATATTCTGTAACTTGGCTATAAGTAACTTCTTCGACATTTTCAACCAAGAGATTCGACAATTCATGAATTGTTCGAGGAGTTTCGCAATATGGAAAAATCAAAGCTAATACTTCATCCGATTCTAAAGATGTAAGTACATGCTCCCTTTTGTTATTTTTAAATAGTACTTCAACATATCTATAACTATCTCCTATTTTATAAATAGAATTGTTTATAGAATATCTAAGTATTTCCCTAGCGGAAATATTATTGTTGATATTACGAATAAGATTATAAAGAAAAGCCAAATCAAAAGTTGTAAATCTTTCTAATCTATCCTCGCTTGTTCTAAGTTCACTATCTGATGCAGTTTCGTCTCCAATTTTAAAATCGGAATAACTGGAAAATAAACCAAAAGGAGTACTTCTAGTTGTTATACGTATATAATACTTTAGGATAGAAAAATTAATTTTTAAAACTTTACTTTTTTCCGAGTTATTACTTATAATTAATTTTTCCCATTCGTGATACAATTCTGAAGAGGCCAGCAGCAAAGCTTCTTTAAAAATAACATCTTTCCATAATTCGTTTATAAATGCATCTAATTTTTTTGTATCACTCGGAATCAAGCCATAATCTTTAAAAGAATATAGCGGCCTTCTTATCAATGCATTTTCTAAGTTACAAATAGGATTCATAAATTATACAGTTGCTTCGACTGATAGATTAAATCTTTCACCGATTAATTGAATGTTTTTGATTTTTTCTTCGTTCTTAGAGGATAAATCATAAATTATAAATTCATCTATCCCAAAGTCATTTTGGTATTTTTCTAGACGTTCCTGTAACAAATCTAATGTAGTTGGTATGATATAAAATGGTTCTTTTGCTTCTTTGAGCACGTATTCCATTGATACATTATACTGGTTTTCTGCCTCTTCCAAAGTATCTTTTAATATTATTGCCAAAGAAATTGCTACTTCTGGATAATAGTTATGTTGTTTGTAAAAACTTTCCTTCAGCAACATTATTTCCTCTTTTTTAATGTTTAAATTATTAATATCCTGTCCGAAATTATGGAAAATAGAAACGCAATAATTCAACCTAAGATCTATAGCTTCCTGAAAATTACTGAAAGAGGTTGACAAATACCATAGATCGGGTCTTAATCCACCATAGGGAGGTATTAAAATGGACTTGGTTTTTAGATTCTCTTCTTCATTATCTAAAAGATCAATAATAGTGTTTAAATTTTGTTTAAAAAACGAAATACTATTTCCGAGTTTCAGTTCTTTATTTAACATTTGATTTATAGCTGAACTGTCTGGAAAACCTTTGGAAAGTCCTAAACTTATTCGTCCATAAAATAAATTATTAAGAAATTTATAATTAGTAACCACAGTATAAGGCGAATGTACACTTACACAAGTACCAGCTGAGCCAATCTTTATTCTTTCGGTCATCCCTGCAATTAATGAGATTAATATGTCGGGAGTAGTATAAGGGTGGTTCTTTATATGGTAGTAATGATGTTCTGCCAGCCAAAATTTTGAAAATCCAAGTCTTTCTGCCTCTACTGCATATTCAATTATTTCTTCTATGGCATTTACTGCATTAATTTCCCTATATCCTAAATCTATTACACCTAATTTAATTGGATTCATATCTCTAAATTAAAAAGTTTAAATATTTTTTTTTGTTAATTTTATTATTTATAACCATTAATGTGCCTAACTTACCATATAATAAAGATAGATCTGAAGCTATAAAATCGTCATTATCATCTGTGCTCATATATACTAAGGTTCTATTAATCCAATAGTTATAACTCTCCTCGTAATATTCTCTAGGACCAAATAATGATAATTCTTTATACAATTGTGCCACCCCTGAACTACCATGGCAAAAATGATGGTTCTCTATTCCTGTAGTCCTAAATGTTTTTCTTTTGGTGGTTTCCTTTCCGATGATTTGTGACAACCATACGTTCTCAGGATTCTTAAGCAATATCCCCGTTCTTTGCAGTATATAAGAAAAAGACAAATCACTATTACACCAACAAAGTCTATTGTTTTGATGTCTGACTAATGCATTTTCTTTGAAGAAAATTTTATAAGGTTTAAATATATGTTTGTCCTCTACTTTATAGTTATAGTCTAAATTTGAGCTGATGTTTTTCAGACAACTATTGATAATAAATAAAGCTTTGCTGTTATTTTCATAAATCCTTAATAGTGTTTGAATAAGGGCTAGATGACCGTGGTTTAATCCAAAATTCATTCCTTCGACATAAGAATCGTCCATTTCTGTATAAAACAAAAAATGATCGTTTTTGCATTTCTCAAACAATAACTCTATTATGTTATCAATTTTTTGTAACTCGTTTACGGTTATTAAATAGAAAAGAATACCGATAGGTCCATTGAAATAGCCAAAATTATTTTCGGAAAGCATTTTTAATGCTTTCTCATAAACTATCTCGCTTATAACATCAATTTGTTGCTTAAAATTCTCATCTAAAATTCCAAATTCCATAAGAATAGACAACACATATCCTAACCCGGTAATCCCATGCGATAGTGTAGCATTAGAATATAAACTGTTTTCTGTTTGAGTATCACAGTTTTCAAATATGGATTCTAGTAATTCAGCTATTTTATCAACATAAACTGTATCATTTGTAGTTTCGTAAATTGATAGTAAATATATTATTACACCCAGTTTTCCTTTTAACAAATCATCTGGGATAGAATTGAAATCAAAAGCTAGTATCTTTTTGTTATAGGATTCAATTAAATCTATTGCTTTTTCTTCGGTTTCATTTATTTTATAAATCATAATTTAAAAAGCTTAAATAGTCATTGTCTATCTTTATTTCCTGTGCCATCAATGCCATACCTATTCCAGCTATTCCTTGCGAAAATCCTAGTTGTGCATAATCGTAAATCCCATTGAAATAAGTGTTGTATCCTGCAGAATCAGTTGAGTCAGTCTCATTACCGAATTCTAAAATCTTATTATACCAATAATCTCTAGCGCATAAAATTTTATCACTCTGTGTTAAATCATATAGTAAATTAAAGACTATATACAATCCCGAGGCTCCATAAACTAAATTAGCATCTCTTATATATTCCCTGTCTTCATCTCTAAAATAAGCCGCATTTTCGAGTATTAATAAAGCTTCTTTACAATAATTTTTATTTTTTAAAATCTGGCCTGCTTTATAGAGAGTATATCCAATACCAATATCTCCATAAGAAAGGTTGTGATATTGATAACTATCATTTTCAAAGGCGTTTACAGGAAACCAATTGACCCCAGATTTATTATTCTGTGATAAGAGAAAAGCAATACTTGAGTTCAAGAGTAATTCACAACGTTCTGTTTCTATTCCAGCTTTAAATAAATGAAGCAAAAAAGACACTACTCCTGCCACACCATGTCCTAATCCTAATTCTACATATGGGTTTTTCGGATTTCTAAAGTAAAACTTCCAATATCTGAGATCCCCTTCAAATAAAGATAAGTTCTCTATACGATCAAGAATTTTATGAAGTAGGTGATTTCTATTGTTGTTTTCTCTTTTAACAAAATAATAGCCCACTTTCAAAAGACCAGCTGTATAACCTAAATCTCCTTCATCTATTTTTTTTAACAAGTTGGCTTCAATAACATCATCTAAATCATCCAAATAATCTAAAATATCATCACTTAATATTCCCTTCTTATAGAGAAACATTAGATACAAGCCAATTTCTATGATTTCAATTTGAGGATTTGGACTTTTATAATTTTCGTCTAGTTTAGACATCGACTGTTCCAAGTAATAGACTGCAGTTTGAAGAGATTTTTCTTTTGCTGAGTATAAATATTCGTAATAATAAAACAATGAAAAACCAAGTATCCCATCAGAATAACCAATGTAATTAATTAAATCCTCACTCTTTGCTATACTTTTTTGAATTTCATCTATTTTGATAAGAGATTCAGTAATATATTGATTTTTAACCATTTTTTTATAATTAACAAAATTAAATTTTACAAAAAACACATTAAAAAAATAGGTCGTAACTGTTGAAAACTATCAATTTTACAATTCTAATAATTCAACAAAAAATATTGCCAGAATCATAAACCTTTTTAAAAAGATATTTTAGGTAGTTGCAAAAAACACTGGCTAGTTTTCTAGTTTAAAAAAGCAGACTAATTACTTTATTTTACTATAAAACTATGATTAGTGCACACTTAAGTTTGTATTGTAAAGAGGTAATTGTAAAAAGAAAGCAGTCGAAAAAACCTTCGACTGCTTCTAAATTAAATCAGTCTATTATTTTTTGTTGCAAGAATGATCATCACAAGAAACTGCAGCTGGAGCTTGTCCACCTTTTATATCTTTCATTTGATTTTCTTGTAATTTTGAAACTGCATCTTTGTTAATTTGTAACCCCTTTTTTAATTGAATTTTTTTCATAATTTTAATATTAATTGTTTAAAATAATAGAATACCTTTTATTGTCGTAAACCCCTTCTTGGACATCGCCTGCGCAAGCATTATTTAGAACAAACTAAATACATAACAGTAGCTTTCTGTCATGACTCGAGAATGTTTAAATTTTTTTTTAATTTTCAACCCTAGATCGTTCTTCTTCATTTCCAAAACGTCTTTCTTGAACTTTCAGCTGTTTATTCCCAAATTTATATTTTAGTGATAATCGAACCATTTGGCTGTCGTAATAATTACGGAATTCTTGTTTTATACCATTGCTGTACTTGGTATAAGTAGCGATTTCTGTTTTAAAAATATCTTCTCCAGTAAGTGTTAACTGAAGTTTTTTGCTGAGCAACATATATTTTAGTGATAGTGACAATGATTGTGAAGCTGTGCTATGCGCCAAACTAACTACTCCTGGAAAACTATACCAATAATTTAAACTAAATAAAAAGGATTTGTCTGAATTTAGTATAAAATCATTGTTGGTCGTAAAATAAGACTGATATCCTTTTTGTTGCGCGATCGTTACTGCTGAAGTCGAATTAGCAATCGAATATCCAAAATAAAAAGAGTTTGTACTTGTCCACCATTTCAATTTATCAAAAACATAACTTTCAGATATACCATATTCTTTGGCATTTATAAAGTTTAATACATAATAATGTATAATATTAGTAGAGGCTTCAACTATTCCTAATTGCTTAAAACCATCAATTGTATTGGAGAAAGTCAATTTGCTCTCCAGTTTTTTGTACCCATAGCTAAACTCTAAGTTATCAGAAAAAGAAGGGCTCAAAAAAGGGTTACCCTCTACATAAACATATTCATTTTCACGTATTATAAACGGGTTCAATTGTTCATAATTTGGTCTAGCTATGCGTCGGCTATAGTTTAATGACAAGATCTTATCTTCGTTAGCTTTATAACTAATATAAGCTGTTGGAAAGAGTTTTATATAATTATTTTTGTTGGTTTGGTTATTATTTATAGAATATCCCTTGGTTTGAGTGGCTTCTGCCCGTAATCCTATTTGTGCAGACCATTTTGAACTTATTTCTTTGTTTGCAGAAAAATAAAGAGCTTCTGTATTTTCGGTATAATCAAAAGCATTTGATTGGTTAGGGTCTAAAATTGGAGTTCCTGTTTCATTATAATAAAAAGAAGCATTATTTTTTGTTTTCGACTGCGAAATTTTTCCTCCGAAATTCATTACAGCCCATTTCTTTGGTAAATCAAAATCTATCTTACCCGAAAAATTGGCAATATTATTAGTATTTGAGCTTATCCCTGCAAAATAAGTATCAGGCACAATTATAGATTGATTATCCAAATGATTTCCTCTATAATTACTTTCGTCTGTTGCCTTGTAATCGAAATAATCTAAATCAACTGCTATTTTTGTACCAATAGTATCTAATTTAAAAATGTTGTGCCAATTTAGCGAGTTTAACCTCGGACCAGTTGTGGAAAATCCATTATTCTTAATATAAGAATCTATCTGTTGGCTCTCATTATTGATAATCGTAGCCAATCCATCAGTGTTTATATTCATTTTATAAAAACTTCCAAGATATTGGACCCCTGTTGACCATTTTGGGGCAATTTCGTAGTCAATTGCTGCATTGAGGCTTGAAAACTTATCGTTGACTTTCCTTGGATTATTGTTCGCCCACAATTCTTTCTCGTAGTAGGTTTTGTTATTATCGACATTCAAAGTATGTGCATCTCCAATATTAATGGAACTTTGAAGCGATAATTTGTTTTTGTTGTAATTAAAATTGCCTAACAAATTTTTTGAAAAATAAACTCTTTGAGTAAAACTGGTGCCAAGAGCACCATTCCAAGAATCCTTCTTAGCTTTCTTCAATTTTATATTTATCAACCCACTATTGCCCTCTGCACTATATTTTGCAGGTGGTGTAGTAATCACTTCAATACTTTTAATATTTTCAGACGAGATGGTTTTTAGAAAATTTACTAAATCATCACCAGAGAGTTGTATCAATCTGTCATCAACCATTAATGCCATGCCATTCTTGCCAATCATGCTGATGACATCATTTTGTACCCTAACGCCAGGGGTGATTTTTAGCGCATCAATGGCATCACCACCATTAGCCGAGATGGTATTTTCTACATTAAATACTAATCGATCAACTTTTCTTTCTATTATTTGTTTTTTACCCTGAACGATAATATTAGCTAACATTTCTGTCTTCTGACTAATTTTTATGACTCCCAAATCGAGTTCGTGTGTTATCTTTATTTCTGAATTATATAATTTTTTTCCAAATTGTTTTATTTGTAAAAGATAGTCCCCTTTTGCTATTGTAATTATAAATTCACCTTTAGAATTAGTTAACTCACTTTTATGAGCGATTGAATCTTTATTTAACAATAAAACTTCGGCTAAATCGATAGGGTTGTTTTCATGATTGACAATTTTACCTGATACTTTAATTTGTGAAAAAGAAACTGAACTATAAATAAGCATTAAGACAATAATATATTTTTTCATTAAAATAAATAGTTGATTTTTCTGAAGCCAAAACTAGAATAGTAATACAAGTCTAACAAACTATTACTATCGGGATTCCTGAATTCAGACATAGATTTTCATGAATCTCGACATTCAAAACCACGTAAACAGCTAAACATCAGTTATTTATTTTTTATAAGAAAAATCAATTATTTTGATTTAAAAGTTACTGCATTTACTGTATTTTTGTGAAAATCCAATTTCAATGACCCACTTAAAATGGAATAAAATTCTTTTTTTATTCCTGACATCTTTTACCTTATTAGGGCAATCACAAAAAAAAGATCTGACAAAATTATCTTATGATGCATTACATGATCTATATTTTAATAATGAAGGGAATCCTAAAAAGCAGATAACATATACAAATGCATATATGACAAAGGCTATAAGGGAGAATAGTAATATTAGAAAAGCAAAAGCTAACTATCAAATTGCTCTTTTATATTATAAAAAAGATATCAATAAGGCCATTATGTATTTGGATAGTGTTATTAAATATTCTCAAAACACAGGTGATAAATTCTTTCCGGTAGCAGCTTATTGTGAAAAAGCTGATTTTCTTAAAATGCAGTATAAGTTTAAAGAGGCTATGATTAATTATAATCAGGCCGAAAAAATAGCGCTGAAAACTAATACTGATTATTATTATGTAGTAAGAGAATATATTGGTATAACGAAGTCTGAAGATTTAGGAGATTATAATGAAGCTTTAGATATTTTTAAAGAATGTTATCACTATTATAAAACTGTAGATGTAAGGAATTCCAAATATTCCAAAAGATACCAAGGTATTATTTTTGGATTAGCAGATTGTTATAAATCTTTACAAAATACCGATTCAACTACATACTATAATAAACTAGGGTATAGAGAATCTCAAATAACCAAGAATGAAGAATACAAATATCTTTTTACCTTAAACGAGGGAGCAAACCAAGTATTAAAAAAGAATTATAAAGAAGCATTAGACAGTATTAATAAAGCATTGCCAAAGATGATAGAATACAATAATGTGGGTAATGTATTGGCAGCTTATTTTTATTTAGGAAAGACATATGAAGGGTTAGGGAAAAAGACAATCGCTGCAAAAAACTTTATCAAGGTTGATTCTATGTATAAAGTAACGAAAGAAATAAGTACCGAATTTATAGATGGCTACCCGTATTTAATTACATATTATAAAAATTTAGGAAATAAGGAAAAACAATTAAAGTACATAACTGCCTATATGGCTATAGATAGTATTTTGCAGAAAAATTATAAGGAATTAAATAAACTGGTACAAAAAGAATACGATACTCCTCATTTAATTTCAGAAAAAGAAAGTCTTATTGAGTTTCTTAATAATGAACAAACAAAGTTTTATTGGGGATTAGGGTTTTTATTTATAGCTATTGTTGCTATTTCAGGTTTTGGATTGCATCAATACCAACTTAAAAAAAAGTATCGAATACGGTTTAATAAAATAATTAACCAATCATTAGAAGTTAAAGAAAATCAAACAGAAAATAATGACACACAAATTACTAATAATATTGTAAAAACTGAAGATATTGGTATTGGTGAGGAATTAATAAACCATATTTTAGAAAAACTCAAAGTTTTTGAAAAAAACAAAGGATATCTAGAATCTAATATTACTATACAAACATTATCAACCACATTTGAAACGAATAGTAAATATGTATCCAAAATTGTAAATGTATTTAAAGGAAAAACATTTATTCAATATATAAATGATTTAAGAATAGAGTACGCTATCGTACAATTAAAAGAAAACAATAAACTTCGAAAATATACCATTCAAGCACTAGCTTTAGAATTTGGTTTTAACAACGCTGAATCATTTTCAGCTGCTTTTTCTAAAAAAACAGGCATCAAACCGACTTATTTTATTAAAGAATTGGACATGAACAAACAAGCTTAAATATCTAATTAACAAAAACTTAAACATTTGACCAACTCGAAATTCCTGAATTTCGAGAAGCAAAATAAACTATTTTATTATTTATAAATAAGGTCACTATACTTTTGCGGCTATAGTAATACATGAAATTTATAGAAATGAAATCAAAAAAAGTAAACAAAACAATTAACAAATTTAGTTTAGAAAAATTTGAAGTAGCAAAATTGAAAAATTTGCGTATAATAAAAGGAGGAGATGCTCCTGACGATCCAATTGATGGAACTGGTAATAAAGGTGGAAATTCATCCGGGGATTGTAGGTAAATTAAAATATCAAGTATTAAAAATTATCATTTAAAGCAGATGAAGCCATTTTACAATGTAATCTTATTTCTTTTATTTCTAATCAGTTGTAAACCAACAAAAGATTCAAGCGTTTCGTATGTCAAGTTAAATCCAAAAACTGAACTTAAATCATCAGAATTACAAACGTGGTATCAAAAAGATTATGTAGAAGATACTATTCCAGGGATTTCATTGGACAAATGGTATGCTTTAAATAAAAAAAAAACTAAAAGTAATACTATCATTGTTGCAGTAATAGACACTCAAATTGACCTGAAACATGAAGATTTACAAGGACAAATCTGGACAAACGATAAAGAAATCCCAAACAATGGCATTGATGATGACCATAATGGCTATATAGATGATATAAATGGCTGGAGTTTTACGGGAACTAAAAGCGGCGGTTATGTTGTGTGGAGTAATTATGAATACGTACGCATTGTAAGAGATTGGGCACCATTATTTAAAGATAAAGCAGAACCTCAAATAACTACTCAAGATCAATACAAGTATAAAGAATATCAAAGAGCTTTAAAAAAACTGGAAGAAAAGAACAAGTATTACAAAAATTGGTTTAAATCTTTAAATTATAAAGCTGTACTTCTTCCAATAACAAAAGACACCTTAAAATACTTTTTTCCTAAAGAAGATTATACATTCAAACAGTTGGATAGTATGTATAAAAAGTATAAGATAAATGATAAAACTTTTAAGCAAAGACGCGATGATAATGATCGGGATTTAGGAGCCTTAATTAGCTGTATGATGTCTAGTATGGAGATGAACCAAAATCTGAAAGACATTCAAGATATGCAGACCCAATTAGATTCAGTTATAAATAAAAACCTTAATATAGATTATAATGAGCGTTTATTGATAGGCGACAATCCTGCTATTTTAGAAAAAGGTTATGGCAATAATAATGTAAGTAATAATAAAGCAGGACATAGGCCTTTTCAGGATCATTGCACAAAGATGGCTGGAGTTATTAGTGCAAATAGAAAAAATAATATAGGTATAAAAGGAATTATACAAGATGTAAAAATCATGCCTTTGAGTATTTCTCCATCTGGAGATGAACATGATAAGGATATAGCTATGGCAATAAAGTACGCAGTAGATAATGGCGCCAAAATAATTAACATGTCTTTTTATAAAGAATTCTCTTTACATAAAGAATGGATATTTGAGGCCATAAAATATGCCGAAGAGAATAATGTATTATTAGTTCATATCTCAGGAAATGATAGTTCTAATATTGATAAAAATCCATCTTATCCAAATGATAATGATTTTGAAAATTTTAAAGAAGTGAGTTCGAATTTTATCAATGTAGGATCTGTTACTCATAAATTGAATAGTCACTTTGTGTCTGATTTTTCTAATTATGGCAAACAAAATGTCGATTTGTTTGCACCAGGAGAAGAAATATATTCCACAAGTGCAGGCAATGCTTATAAATTTGATTCAGGAACTTCAATGGCAGCGCCAATGGTTTGCGGAACAGCAGCATTAATCTGGCAATATTATCCTAAACTAAAAGCTTCACAGGTAAAACAAATCATTCTAGATTCAGGAACATCATATAATCTCGAAGTAATTGTACCCGGAACAAAAGATACAAAAGTTCCATTTTCAGAATTATCAAAATCTGGCAAAGTTTTAAACGTTTATAATGCAATGAAACTTGCCGAAAAAGTTAGTAAAAACAAATAATGCCTCATTATAAAATCACGTCTTTTTCAGAATATGTGCTTAGAACTCCTTTGTTTCCATTAGCTTCTTATCTGGGCTTAATTGAAAAATATTCTTCTGAAAAAGCAAAAGAATTCTATAAAAATGAAGTAGTAAAAGAAGCCATTAATTTAGCTTCTCCTGAATTGCGAAGAGAACTAGACAAATGGGCTCAGGAAACTTCTTCAATATCTAACGAAAAAAAACAAGCTTTAGAACTTACTTTTTTAAAATATACAGCGAGAATGTCTTCTCGCTGTACTCCTTTTGGTTTATTTGCAGGATGTTCTGTCGGAAAACTCGATTTTGAAACCAATATCACAATAGAATCCCTCCATAAACATAAGCGATTCACTCAATTTGATATGCAATATTGGGTTGCAATGCTTCAAAATATTGCGAAGAGAAAAGAAATTGCACTTCATTTAAAATATTTCCCTAACTCTTCCATTTATGAAATAGGCGATTTTTACCGTTTTATTGAATATAAATATGTTAACACAAAACGGGAACATAACATTTCTGCATTACGCAAATCTGAATTGTTAGAGCAAATAATACTACAGGCAAAATCAGGGATAACTATAAATGAAATGGTTTCCTTTTTAGCGGCTAATGATTCAGAAAAAAAACAAGCCGAAGCATTTGTTTTTCAACTAATAGATTTTCAGTTTCTGATTAGTGAATTAGATGCGGTTGTAACAGGAAACAATGAATGGAAAAGAGTAATTGACATCTTCACAGCAATTCCTTCTTTTAGTAAGGAAACTAAATTATTTGAGAACCTACAAAAGAAACTTGCCAGTTTAGACAACACTTTATCACCGCCAGAAGAACTTTATGCAGTAATTAAAGAAACAATTGCGGAAATAGGAACGGATTATGAAGAAAAACATCTTTTTCAAACCGATTTAAATATAGCTGCTTTAAGAAATAACTTAGATAAAAAAGTTTCACAAAAAGTGTTAGGTGCAATTCAGTTTCTAAACGGTATTCAGAAACATAAGAAAATTGAAGCTCTTGAAAATTTTAGAAAAGCTTTTACTAAAAGATACGAATCTAAAGAAATGCCTTTAAGCACGGTATTAGATACTGAAACCGGAATTGGTTATTTACAAAATCATGAAATGAATGACAGTCACGAAATACTGGAAAACTTTTTATTTAAATCTAAGAAGACAGACCAAAAAAATCAGGTTTGGAATTCGATTGATTTAATTCTACAGAAAAAACTCCATGATTGTGTTTTTAAAGGAGAAAAAAGTATTGTATTATCCGAAAAAGATTTTCCTGATTTTGATTTGAACTTAAAAGATACTCCTGCAACTTTTTCGGTAATTATAGAATTTTTTAATAATGAGCAAATTGCTTTAACTTCAACCTGGAGTGCAAGCGCCGCAAAATTATTAGGTCGTTTTTGCAATGGTAATAACGAAATTTACAACCTTACAAAGGAGATTATTAAAAAAGAAAACGAATTTCATCAGGAAAAGATTCTGGCAGAAATTGTACATATTCCTGAGTCAAGAACTGGAAATATCTTAAAAAGACCGGTTCTTCGAAAACATGAAATTAGTTATCTGTGCAAACCGGGCGTATCTCAAGAAGATAATTTGGATTTAGAAGATTTATACGTATCTGTTAAATCAAATAGAATTATTTTACGCTCCAAAAAATACAATAAGGAAATAGTGCCCTGTTTGTCAAATGCGCATAATTTTTCTTCAAGCATTTCTCTGCCCATTTATAATTTTCTCTGCCATCTTCAATTAGAAGATATTAAACCTGTTTATTCTTTTAATTGGGGGATTCTTGAATCACATTATGATTTTTTTCCAAGAGTTACTTACAAAGAGATTATACTTTCAAAAGCAAAATGGAGAGTTAAAAAAAACGAACTCATTCTATTTTATACGATCAACAAAAATGATTTAGCAAATGAATTTTTAAAATGGAGATTAAAACGAAATATTCCACGATTTGCAAATTGGGTTAATTCTGACAACACATTATTGTTTGATTTTGAATCACCAATTTGTATTGAACTTTTTCTAAAAGCAATTAAACAAAAAGAAGATTTTTTTCTTGAAGAATTTCTTTTTACAGAAAAATCAGTTGTAGAAAACAGCGGTGGAGATCATTTTTCTAACCAGATTATACTATCGTATTACAAAGAAAAAAAGTAAAAAATGCAAAGAGATTTTTGTCTTGGCAGTGAATGGCTGTATTATAAAATTTATACAGGCGTGAAAACATCTGATTATATTTTATTAGAAAAATTAAAGCCTGTTATTTCAAGTTTACAACGTAAAAAGATTATTCAGAAATGGTTCTTTATTCGGTACAAAGATACAGACGAACATCTTCGTATTCGCTTTTTGGTAAGCAACACAAAACACCTGGCTACAGTAATTCAATCTTTTTATTCTATTTTTAATGAGTTATTAGAACAAAATTTAGTTTGGAACATACAAACAGATACTTACAAAAGAGAAATAGAAAGATATGGTAAAAACACGATGTTAGATTCAGAATTCCTTTTTTGGGAAGATAGTAAGATGATATTACGCTACATCAAACTTAAATCTCAATTTGTCAAACAAGACATACAATTGTTATTTAGTTTTTATTCCATTGATTCTTTTCTAAATTCATTTAGATTATCTGATAAAGAAAAATTATCACTGATGAATGATTTACAAGCTTCTTTCAAAATAGAATTTGACACAGATAAAGAACAAAAAAGAGAAATGTCTAAAAGTTATCAATTATTATTTCCTCAAATAAATGATTTTTTATCTACTACATCAAATGATAATTTTGAAGAAATTGCAAAAATTATAAATAAAAAATCTAAAAATGTTACTGAGAAAGCTTTAGAAATTAGAACTAAAATCGAAATTCCATTAGAATCTTTTTTAGCAAGTCATATTCATATGATGATCAACAGGCAATACACTTCTAAACAAAGAATGTTTGAACTTATTATTTATGATCATCTGTTTAGATTTTACAAAGTAAAAAATTATCAAAAACAAAATATTATTCTCTCATAAAAAATAGAACTTAACTATTTACATTTCTAATTTTTCATACATAAACTTTTTAGTTGCATTCTTTAAAACTAACAATTTTAATCTTTTTCTCTTCTAAATTTTTGAATGTTTTTTCTTTCAACCCCTTACTTTTACTAAGAAATAAAACAAAGCCTCAAAACCACCACAACTAATTAAAAATCAATATCTTAAATAAATAAAAAAAAGGGGAAAATTCCCCTTTTTTGGTACCCTTACATTTTTCTAATTTAGACAAATCTTATCAGCCTTGTTTTCATTACAAGTTTAAAGCACAATTAGAAGCCCCATTCTATTTACAATCTGCGCCTGAATCTAATTCCTTTTCAGTACAATTTCATTTAGTATTTATAATAAATTTTATCAAAAGATGATTTTTGAAGTAATACAAATAATTGCAGAACAAGTAAACAACTATCTCGAGGAAATTGGGCTGGACAAATCTGTTGTTCCTGAAAATATTGCTTTTTTAGAATCACAAAATGATGATATAGCCGATGCGTTAAAAAATGCTGTAGCACTTACACTAATCAATTTAGATGAAGAAGCTACTTTAAAAAACTTCCCAAATCATACTATTGAAAATGCTAAAACAATTTACAAAAACAGTATTGTCAATTTAAACCTGTACATACTTTTTAGCGCCAATAGGGACAAATACATCAATTCACTAAAGGATATTTCAAAAATTATAGAGTTTTTTCAAGGGAAAAGACTTTTTACCCAAGCCAATACGATTTATAACCGAAACAATATTGCCATGAGCAATGTAGACAACTTTAGATTTACGGTTGAACTCTACACTCCCACTTTTGAAGAGTTAAATTATATCTGGGGTACATTGGGCGGCAAGCAGCTCCCATCAGCTTTATACAAAGTGAGCATGATACAAATTGAACGCAATATTGCACAAGCAGAAGGACAACTTATCAGCAAAGTTAAAGGTGTAACCAAAACAAAAGAGCAGTCATGAGTTTTTCTATTACATATGGATTGTTATTTGAAGTAACGTTTCTTCATAATTATTTCCTGAATAATGGCGAAGAAATCTTTACAAGTATGACAGGGGATGATAAAACAAAAATGCTGCAGCATTTTAATACCGATGCATTTACAACTATAACTCCAACTTTAGAAACCTACAACGAACTCAAAAACTACAAAATGGTATTCAAAAAAACCAAAACAGGTTTTAGAGTATATATTAAAGTTAAGGAAGCTAACGAATTGGACCCATCTATAAAAGTCCCTGCCGATTTGAACTTAAAATTTTTAATCAAAATCAATGATTATCAATTTGAAAATTACACTAATCTGGACTTTGCCCTTAATCAAGTCTTCTTATTTAGCAACACCAAGCCCTTAACTGAACCAGTTTCATTTGAATATCTTCCTAAAATAAATGACAACAAATTAATTTCAAATGATTATTTAGTATCTGAGGAAACCACTGCCATTTTAATTTCGGCATTACAGCCGCCGGAAAAACAAGATGTCTTTGGGATTATTTCTCTAAATCTTCAAGGTGATAATAGTTCAGGAAATATTGTGGATATCGCGGGCGAAATAATAAGCCCAAATTTTAAAATCCATTTTGACAATCGAAAGACACTTTGGAAATATATCAATCGAAAAGCAGGAACCGAAATTGAAACCAATACTCCAAAACCACTAACACGCTCTGGTTTTGTTGAAATTGATCCTCTTAACGATTTTACGCCTTCACAACTGGCAGATACCCAATACCCAAACCCATCTGTAAAATCAATAACAAAAATCAGTAGTGACTACTATTCTGAAATATTTATTTAAATAATTAAAAAACAATCAATTATGGCAACAACTTACAAAACGCCTGGAGTATATATTGAGGAAATCGTAAAGTTTCCTCCTTCTGTTGCCCAGGTAGAAACAGCGATTCCTGCTTTTATTGGATATACCGAAAAAGCTACAAAGAAAACTGAAGGTGATTTAATTAATGACCCTACCAGAATCACTTCTTTACTTGATTATGAGAACTATTTTGGTACAGCCTATCCGGAAAAAACCATATCTGTAAATATAACCGATGTAGAAATTGGCGGTAAAATACAACGAGATATTGTAGTAAATCAGCCTAGTTCTCCCAGCACTTTTTTAATGTATTATGCATTACAAATGTATTTTGCAAATGGCGGCGGACCATGCTATATTGTTTCTGTAAACACTTATGAAGATGAAAACAACAATCTAAACACGATCTCTTTTTCAGATTTAAAGGATGGTCTTGATTTATTGAGAAGTGAAGATGAACCTACACTTCTTTTATTTCCAGATGCTGCAGGATTAGCCAGTGATAATGATTTTTATGAATTATATAAAAGTGCATTAACACAATGTCATGATATGCAGGACCGATTTGCCATTATTGACACTTATCGAGATGTAGAATATGAAAATGACGATACTGAACTTGTTTCGCCAATAGACGAAATAAGATTTAAATTGAATCAGGAAAAAGATTATTTAAAATATGGGGCCGTATATTTTCCTTATTTAAAAACTATTCTCGATTATAAATATGATGAAAATTCTATTTTAATTAATCATATTTCTTATAAAAAAGATGCTGTGCCAATAGCCCTTGGCGAACTTAATGAAGCCAGTACTGCACTAACTCCAGTTATAGCTGCTTTAAGAACTATAAGCGATGCTGATGTCAATGCTGTGAATGATAACATAGTGGGTGCCATTCCATCTATTTTAAAATATACACAAGATCCTGCAGGTTATAATAATACTAATGCTGATTTTACTGTAGCAAAAACAATTCCTGCTTTTACAACTTTATTAGATGCCTTAATTGTTCAATTAAATAATTTAGTTGAAATCAAGAAAAAAATTAAAAATGCAGCCAATTCAGCTATTGCATCTGTGGAAGAATTGTCTACAGCAGATGATAACATCATTGTAGCACTTGCTGCTTTTGTTGGAGGGTTTGAAGGCAACAATAAAATTGAAAGTGTCTTAAAAAACATAATCGATCTTACTGCAAAAATCAAAAATGCCGATACTAATGCAAAAGTATTAAGCTTAGTAAAAACAAATGCTACTAATATTATTACCGAAGTCAAAAGACTAATAGACTACACTCCGGTTTTAGGATTACCTAGCAATACTCTGGTAATCAATCCCGATGTATTTCAAAATATGTCTTCACAAGTTACTGCAATAATCGCAGCAGTCTCAACTGTAAATGTATCTGGAGTAGATGTTAATAATGGTGCAATGAATGGCAGATTTCTGGCTGATATTGAACCTTTAGAAAATGCATCATACAACATCATTAAATCAGAAATCGCAGGTCTTCCTATCACATTGCCGCCTAGTTCTGCAATAGCAGGAGTCTATGCAAGAGTAGACAGTGACCGCGGCGTATGGAAAGCACCGGCAAATGTAGGCTTAAACTATGTGATTAAACCATCATTAAAAATAACAAATGGCGATCAGGACAACTTAAATTTTGACACTACTGCAGGTAAATCGATTAATGCTATCAGAAGTTTTACCGGCAAAGGAACCTTGGTTTGGGGATCAAGAACCTTAGCTGGTAACGATAGCGAATGGCGTTATATACCAGTTCGCCGTTTCTTTAATATGGCCGAGGAATCCATTAAAAAAGCAACCGAACAATTTGTTTTTGAACCTAACGATGCCAATACCTGGATAAGAGTAAGAGCTATGATTGAGAATTTCTTAATTCTGCAATGGAGAGCCGGAGCATTAGCCGGAGCAAAACCAGAACAAGCATTTTATGTTAGAATTGGACTTGGGCAAACCATGTCGGCTGTAGATATTTTAGACGGTAAAATGATCATCGAAATCGGAATGGCAGTAGTTCGTCCGGCAGAATTTATCATTTTACGCTTCTCTCACAAAATGCAGGAATCTTAATTAATATATCAACATTAAAAAAATATAGATCATGAGTTATCCACTACCAAAGTTCCATTTCTCAGTTGACTGGAAAGGAACAAAAATAGGGTTTACAGAAGTTTCTGGATTAGATGTAGAAACCGAAGTCATTGAATACCGTCAGGGAGCAAGTCCCGAATACAGCAAGATCAAAATGCCCGGCATGCAGAAATTCTCTAACATCACATTGAAAAGAGGAACATTTGCAAGCGATAACGAGTATTACACTTGGTGGAATACGGTAAAACTAAATACCATAGAAAGAAGGGACATTACCATCAAATTACTTAACGAAGATCACGAACCAGTGATTACCTGGAAAGTAAAAAACGCATGGCCAACTAAAATTCAATCGACTGATTTAAAAGCCGATGGAAATGAAGTTGCTATCGAATCAATGGAATTAGTTCACGAAGGTTTATCTATTCAAAATGACTAGTCATGGCTAACTATTACCCACCTGTCGGTTTTCATTTTTTAGTTGAATTTCAAGGTCTTGGTTCAAAAGAAAAAGACCATCAATTTCAATCCGTTTCTGGTTTGTCTGTAGACATCGAAACCGAAGAAATTGCCGAAGGTGGAGAAAATAGATTCAAGCACAAACTTCCGGTAAAGACAAAATATCCAAACCTGACTTTAAAAAGAGGGATTCTGATTGATTCTGTTGTAATTGACTGGTGCAGAGATGCTATCGAAAATTTTTCTTTCAAACCTGTAAACCTGACTGTTAAACTACTCAATCAGCAGCATCAGCCTTTAGTTTCCTGGAACGTGGTTCACGCCTACCCTGTAAAATGGGCAGTTGAAGATTTTAATGCCGAAGAAAGTAAGCTTGTTGTCGAAAACGTTGAGCTTACCTACAATTATTTCACCTTAATTAAAAGTTAGTCATGCCAATAGAAATAAAAGAGCTTCACATTAAAATTAATGTAAAC
This sequence comes from Flavobacterium sp. 2755, assembly GCF_031455715.1. Lineage (NCBI taxonomy): Bacteria > Pseudomonadati > Bacteroidota > Flavobacteriia > Flavobacteriales > Flavobacteriaceae > Flavobacterium > Flavobacterium sp. 2755. Next base: position 43,779 of record NZ_JAVDTG010000010.1, on the reverse strand, counting down.
GAAGGATCAAAGCAAGCACCTCCTCCAAATGCTCCAAAAAGCAAGGATGAAGATCCGGTGGCAGAATGTGTAGAGCAAGTAATGAAAATCATCGAACGTAAAAAAGAACGCTAAGTCATGCCTGGAGAATTAGAAAAACTAAAAGTCACTGCTTACAGTGACCCGGAATTCAACAACAAGATTGCTGATGGCGAATTTTCTACGCTTATGAATCCGGAAAAATACACCTATCATTATAAAATTGAAACAGATGAAACGCAGGCTTCGGGAACGAGTACTGTTTCTCCAAGGTTTAATAAAAAATTACCTGAAAACCTGGAGCTTGATTTTGTTTTTGATCGATCGGGAGTAATTAACGGCTTTGCAAGCTCAGACGATGGTATTATCGATGACATTGAAAAATTCAAAAAAGTTATTTTGGATTACAATGGAGACGAACACAAGCCCAATTATCTCATTATTTCCTGGGGAACATTGCTTTTTAAAGGTGCTTTGACCGAAATGGATGTAGAATTCAAACTCTTTAAACCAGACGGAACTCCGATAAGAGCCGTTGCAAAAGCAAAATTTCAGGGTTTTGTTGAAGACAATTTAAGAGCAGCAAAAGAAAATAATAAATCGCCCGATTTAACACATTACAGAACCGTTAAGGAAGGCGATACATTGCCCTTAATGTCTTATCACATTTATGGCGATTCTAAGTATTATCTGGAAGTAGCCAGAGTCAATAACATTGTCAATTTCAGAAAATTAAAAACCGGACAAAAACTATTTTTTCCACCATTACAAAAACAATCCTGATGAACAATAGCGGAGTCATACAAACCAGTAAAAGTGCTGATTTAGTAACACTTAAAATTTTAATTGAAGGAACAGAATTATCAAACACCTATCAAGTAAAAAGCGTAGTGGTACAAAATGAAGTCAACAGGATTCCTATGGCCCAAATTGTTCTGGTAGATGGAGAAGCCTCTGAAAGAGATTTTAAATTGAGTAATGAAGATTTATTAATTCCGGGGAAAAAAATTGAAATAAGTGCCGGTTATCACAACGATGAAGAAACCATTTATAAAGGAATCATCATCAAGCATTCTATCAAAATAAAAAGCAGTGCCTCTTTATTAATTATCGAATGCAAAGACGAAGCGGTAAAACTGACCATTGGCAGAAAGAGCAAATATTTTTATGATGTAAAAGACAGCGAAGCTTTTGAAGAAATTATTGATGCATACGGATTAGATAAAGATGTCGAAGCAACCAATTTTAGTCACAAAGAATTGGTTCAATACAATACATCCGATTGGGATTTTATCGTTTCAAGAGCGCAGGCTAATGGTAAACTTTGTTTTGTTGAAAATGGAAAAATCACCATCAGTAAACCCAACGTTAGCTCCTCGCCTGTTGAAACGGTCACTTTTGGTTCATCTTTACTTGATTTTGATGCCGAAATTGATGCCCGTAATCAATTTGCAAAAGTGTCTTCGTATAGCTGGAATTATACTGATCAGGAATTAGTAGAAATTGAAGCCAGCGATCCGGCCGTGAGCCTGAATGGTAATCTTTCTGTTTCTGATTTGTCTAAAATTATCGATCATGAAAATCTTGAATTGAGACACGGCGGAACCATTACCGAAGTAGAACTTCAGGATTGGGCCGATTCTAAATTACTATTTCAGCAATTATCAAAAATTCGCGGAAGAGTCAAATTTCAAGGTATTCCGGCAGTAAAACCAAATACCATAATCAAGCTCGAAGGCGTAGGCGATCGGTTTAATGGAAATGCTTATATCACAGGCGTTTTTCACGAATTAGCCGAAGGAAACTGGACAATTGATGCGCAATTTGGATTAAATCCCGAATGGTTTTCTGAAACATTTGACATTCATACACCAACTGGCTCTGGAATTATTCCGGCCATAAAAGGGCTTCATGTGGGAATCGTAACACAGCTCGAAGAAGATCCCAACGGCGAAGACCGAATTTTAGTAAAAATTCCCATTATCAATAATGACGAACAAGGCATTTGGTGCCGCGTAGCTTCGCCAGATGCGGGAGATAAAAGAGGTGTTTTTTTCAGGCCAGAAATTGAAGATGAGGTAATTATTGGTTTTGTCAACGAAGATCCAAATAACGCCATTGTTTTAGGAATGCTCCACAGCAGCGGAAAACCGGCTCCAATTACAGCTTCTGATGACAATCATCAAAAAGGAATTATAACCAGAAGCGAAATGAAAGTTTTGTTTGATGATGAAAAAAAATCAATCGCAATTGAAACTCCGGCCGGAAAAAAAATAACACTCGATGAAGATCAGGGCATTATTAAAATTGAAGATGAAAACTCAAACATAATCACGATCGACAGCAACGGAATAAAAATGGAAAGCGCAGGAAATATTGAATTTAAAGCTACCGGAGATGTAAAAATCGAAGGAACAAATGTTTCCATAAATGCCAGCGCACAATTTAAGGCAGAAGGAAGTGCAGGTGTAGAAATGTCATCTGGAGCTACTGCCATCTTAAAAGGAAGTATTGTACAAATAAATTAAAGTTATGGGAGCACCAGCCGCCAGAATTGCAGATATGCACGTTTGCCCAATGGTTACCGGAACGGTTCCGCATGTGGGCGGCCCAATTTTACCTGCCGGCGCACCAACCGTTTTAATTGGCGGAATGCCAGCCGCATGTGTTGGCGACATGGCCACTTGTACAGGTCCGCCAGATAGCATTATTGCAGGTTCATCAACAGTATTAATTGGAGGAAAACCTGCCGCACGCATGGGCGACTCAACCTCACATGGCGGTACAATAGTAGCCGGATTACCAACTGTATTAATTGGTTAGTTATGGAAACAGAACAAGATTTTTTAGGAACTGGATGGAGTTTCCCTCCTGAGTTTAAAGCAAACACAAAAGAGGTGACAATGCTTAAGGATGAAAGCGACATTAAAAGCAGCCTGGAGATTTTGCTTTCAACTAAAATTGGCGAGCGCATTATGCAGCCCAAATACGGCTGTAATATGGATGAGCTCTTGTTTAATCCATTGAACCGAACTTTAAAAACGTTTGTTTCTGAATTGATTAAAACGGCGATTCTGTACCACGAACCCAGAATTGATGTTGAAAAAATTGACATTACAAAAGGCGACGATTTGAACGGCGAATTATTAGTACTTATTGATTTTAAAGTACGCGCTACCAATTCGAGAATAAATATGGTTTATCCATTTTACCAACAAGAAGGAACCAATTTATAAATTGTTAAAAGATGAGTAATTGTAATACAATATTGAGTGTTTTGACTTCTAATGGCAGCGACCAAAAGCAACGCTATCTCAACGCGTTACAACCCGAAAACATTCGTCTTAATGATTTTGAACTGACTGATTGGGTTTTATTTGCCCATAATTTTTCTGAATACGTAAATTATTTTGAAACCTCTAACCCCCAAAAACCATCGGGCGACTGGAAACCTTTTTTTGATTTTTTTAAATGGAATGGCGACAAACCATCTATAGAAAATCAATTAAAGCTAGACCGTGTTAAAAAAGAACTGGCTGATTTAATTTCAGAAAATAAAAAAGAGTATGCCATTACGCCGCATTTAACTCTGTTCCTTACTTTTTTAATGCTTTTAGAAAACAGCAAAAAAAGATACAACAACCTTACGAAACGTCATCTGGATTTTTATTACAACCAGATTCTGCATATTGATAAACTGCCCGCCACGCCAGATAAAGTATACCTGATTTTTGAATTGGCCAAAAATGCCAGTCAGGAAAAAATTGAAACCAAAACCTGTTTTGACGGCGGTAAAGATGCTCTGGGCAAACCTAGAAACTACTATTCAAGCAATGAATTAATTGCTAATAAAACAGTAGTTTCTTCATTAAAAAACATCTATAACGACGTCGATACAAAAAAAATAAAAGCAAGTCCAATTGCTAATTCTTACGATGGTTTAGGCAAAGCATTTCCGGATAAAAACAACATCCAATGGTGGCCTTTTGGTTATATTGACAAAACAGGCCTTTTACCAGAATTACCTAATGTCGCTTTTGGTTTTGCAGTTGCCTCTCCTATTCTGATTTTAGCCGAAGGAAAACGTAGCATTCAGTTTAGTTTTACTTTTCAAAATAACATCACTGCTATAACTACTGCTATTATTAAAGAATGTTTAAGCATTCAGTTAACTACAGCTAAAAAATGGCTGGAAGTTACCGAAATTTCATCCTCATTAACCATAAAATCGGATGCTGTATATACGACTTCTGTCAGCGGAAAAACAATGAAAATTGCTTTTCTATTAGATGAAAATACAGACGCTATTACAGGTTATGATCCTAAAGTTTATGGTGAGGAATTTGCGACTCATTTACCTGTTGCAAAATTCAATCTGGATATTACAAAAACCAACGGATATGATTTATATAAATCATTGGCACAAAATAAATTAGAAAACATTGTCATTAATATTGATGTACAAAATATTAAGAGTGCAGTTTTAGAAAACGATAACGGCAGTATCAACGCCGCAAAACCATTTTTTCCATTTTCCCCACAACCTGTTCCGGGTTCTAATCTTCTTATCAAATACAACGAAGCTTTTTCTAAAAAATGGGAAAATGTAAACGTTGATATACTTTGGAAAAATACTCCAGTCAATTTCGTAGAACATTACAAAGCTTACAAAACCTCATCTGTAAATACTATAAGTGTAAATGACTTTAAAACCAGTGTTTTTGATGGAACTACTTTTGTAACTACTGGCGGAATTGTAACTTCTAATAATTATTTTCAATATAAATCATCCATTTTATCTAATAATATCTGGCAGGATTACGGTGCTGCAGCCGTTTTATTTACAACATCAAATCCGTTTAAAACAAGCTTAAACATAAGTAATACCAATTATATAACTGATAAAAACGGACAAATAAGACTAACATTAACGACATCATTCCTGCATGATCTGTATCCTAAAATTTACGCTTTGGCACTTTCTGTTAAAAGTAAAGATGTTGTAATTCCAAATGAACCTTACACCCCGCTGGTTGAAAGTCTTGTGCTTAATTATACCGCTTCAGAAACAACTAAATTTTCAGCAACAGGAGCAGAAACATTAGAAGGAATTTATACTCAAAACAAAGCAAAATTATTCCAAATTCACCCTTTTGGATATGCAGAAGAACACAGTTATTTAAAATCCCTTTTAGATTATGTAGAAAACGAAAAATCATATTTGCTTCCTACTTACTGCAAAGGCGGAGAATTGTTTATTGGCCTTGAAAATGTGCAGGAATTACAGCAAATTACATTACTGTTTCAGGTGTTAGAAGGAAGTGAAAATCCAACGGCAGCCTCTTTTACCGGAAAACAAAAAATAGAATGGTCTGTTTTAGGCAATAACGAATGGAGAATTCTTAACTATTCTGATATTTTACTAAATGAGACCGACAACTTATTGCAATCGGGAATACTGAAATTCAACTTACCAAAAGAAGCCACACAAAACAATACAAGACTTCCTAAAAATTATATCTGGTTGAAAGCCAAAATGCATAAACAATATGATGTGGTGTGCAAAATAATCGGTATTCATTCACAGGCGGTTTTGGCCTCTTTTCAAAATAATGCTAATGATTTAGCACACCTAAACACCGGATTAAAAGCAGGAACTATTTCAAAACTGCTTCAAAGACTAAGCAACGTAAAATCGGTTGCACAGCCTTACAACAGTTTTGATTATAAACCGGAAGAAGCTAACGAAGATTATTACAGAAGAATCAGCGAACGGCTTCGACACAAAAACAGAGCGGTCACCATGTGGGATTACGAGCACATCGTACTGCAAAAGTTTCCGGAATTTTACAAAGTAAAATGCTTAAATCATACTTGCAACTGCTCGTATCAATCGCCAGGCAATGTAACGCTGGTAGTAATTCCAGACACGGTAAACAAAAACGTGTTTGACATTTTTCAGCCACGGGTAAGTACGGCAACGCTTAATAAAGTCAAAAAACATATTGATCAATTAAACTCGATGCACGTAACTACTTATGTAATTAATCCACTTTATGAAGAAGTTCAGGTCGATTTAAAAGTAAAATTCAAACCGGGTTTTGATGAAAATTTCTACTTGCAGGAACTCAATGCTGATATTATTAAGTTTTTATCGCCTTGGGCGCTCGACAAAAATGTTCCCATCACATTTGGGGTCTCTATTCACTCTAGCGTGCTCATTAATTACATCGAAAAATTAGGTTATGTAGATTATCTGCAAGATGTAAAGCTGTTAAAAGATGGCGCTTTATCTGATAAAGTTGTCGTTCCGTCCAATCCAAAATCGATTTTAGTTTCGGCAAAAAGTCATATAATCAGCACTGATGTCAAAAAATGTACTGTTACAACCATAGAACCACAAGAAGAATGTCAACTGTAAACCAACATATCAGCATCCCAAAAAACGTCAGTTCTAATGATGACATGAGTTTTGACTTCCTTCGAAAAAAAGGAATCGAGTACATTGAATCGTTAGGAAGCCAGTTTTGGACCGACTATAACACACACGATCCCGGAATTACAATTCTGGAAGTGCTTTGTTATGCCATTACCGATTTAGGTATGAGAATCAATCTGCCTATCGAAGATTTGTTAAGCAATAATACTGCGCCAATTAACGAACAATTTTTTACAGCCTCTGAAATTTTACCCATGCAGGCTGTTACGGCTCTTGATTACCGAAAAATTTTAATTGATATTGATCCAAACATCAAAAACTGCTGGCTTCAAAAAACGACCAAAAATTTATTCATCAATTGCAAAGAGGCTAAAATTTCACTTAAAAAAGAAGATTTCATAGGTACTCCCGATATTTTTATTAAAGAAACTAAAATTAAAGGATACTATAACATATTAGTTGATTTTGAAGAAATTACTATAGCAGAGAAAAACCTGCTAAAAACTAAAATAATCGAAAAATTTCACGCAAACAGAAACCTTTGCGAAGATGTTTTAGAAGTAAGCGAAGTACAAATTCAGCCTATTGCTGTTTGTGCCTTGATCGAACTTGAACCAGAAGCGAATGAAGAATATATTCATGCCTTAATCACTTTTGAACTCGAAAAATACCTGTCGCCGGGCGTTACCTATTATTCGTTAGCAGAAATGTTTGATAAAGGCTATTCAAGCGATCAAATTTTTGAAGGCCCTCTTTTAGAAAGAGGTTTTATTGATACTGCAGAATTAGAAAATTCGTCGTTAAGAACCGAAGTCCGCCTTTCTGATATTATGCAGATTATCATGAACATTGAAGGTGTAAGCGTAATCAAAGATATTTCTTTAAACAATTGCGAAGCCATAGAAACGGAAGGAAGCGTTTGGAATATTTGCATTCCGGCCAATAAAAAACCAAGCCTTTGTCAAAAAAGCACGTTTAACTTTAGCAAAGGCGTTTTGCCTGTGACAGTGAACAAAGTAAAAGCAAAAAAATATCTGGAAGAGTTAAAAGAAGATCTTGCTTATTCACAGCTAAATGCAGCCAAAAACAAAGAACTGCAAATACCGCATGGCAAAATTACAGAATCTGATTTCTATACCAGTATCACCAACAATTTTCCCGAAAATTATGGTATTGGCGAAATTGGCCTTTCTGAATCTGCCAGTGAAGAACGAAAAGCCAAAGCCAAACAACTAAAAGGATATCTGCTGTTTTTTGATCAAATTTTGGCGAGTTACTTCAAACATCTAAGCACCGTTAAAGAATTACTTTCCATCAACGGTGATTTGGAAAACACTTATTTTACTCAGGCTATTGGTGATATGACAGGTTTTGATGAAATTGTAAATGATACCTATCTTTCAGCAAATGAAGAAAAACTGGACGAATTATTATTTAGTCATCTCGACGATTCTATTAAAAGACAAAACCAAATAAAAGACCACCTTATTGCACGATTTGCAGAACGATTTGCAGAATATGCTTTCTTGATGAAATCATTGTATGGCGCTTCTTCTGATGAAATCGTACTTCAAAATAAATCTGATTTTTTAATCAATTACGATACCATAAGCAGCAAACGTGGCAGCGGGTTTAATTATTTCAACCAGCCTGTGTCTAATTTATGGAACACTTTTAATGTGACCGGATTAGAAAACCGAATTGCCGGTTTATTAGGAATTAAAGGCGATAAAAATCCCGTTACGGGCAAACGAGGAATTAAAAGAAAAGATATCTCTGGTTTGTTTGTACAGCTTTATGATCCGAGTCCAGGCGTAACTCCCAATCTTTTTAGATGGAGAATAAGAAACAGTGCCAATGAAATCATTTTAACCGCAACCGAAGATTATGAAAATCAATTGAGTGCGATTAAAGAAATGTATTTCGCAATCCTCAAAATTTACGAAACCAGCGAAAAACAAATTGAACAGGCATTTGAAGAGCTTTTTGAAGACAGAGCCAACGGAATTGCTTTTAAAGATACCGTTATCAACACTTTTGAAGTAATTGAATCAGATACGCATAAATATTCTTTTCACATCGTTAACCCCGAATTTGTAGATGACATCAGCAATCCGGACAGAATCATCGCACGTCAATATGAACTCTATCTCACATTAGAAGAAGTAAAAACAGCAATGCTCGATTTGCTTATTTTCTTTAAAGAAGAATTCAGCGACGAAGGTGTTTTTCTGGTAGAACATATTCTGCTGGTTCCCAACCCTAACGAAGTAATTGATGCAACGTATTATATGCCTATATGTGCAGACGACTGCTCAGATGGTTGCTGTATTCCCAATCCGTATTCGTTTAAAATCAGTGTGGTTTTACCGGGATATACCTATCGTTTTGCGGATGTTGATTTTAGAAATTTTGCCGAAGACGTTATTCGGCAGGAAATCCCATCGCACATTTTGGGTAAAATCTGCTGGATTGGTTATCGAAAGGATCAGATTACCCCAAAAGACAATGACTTACTCGATTTTGAAGCAGATTTCAAAAAATTCCTGACGGATAAAACGCAAAATAAACAAGATGCTTTACCAAAATTCATCAAGTCATTATCAAAATTAAACTCTGTTTATCCTACCGGCACCTTATACAATTGTATAGATGAAGAAGAAGATATTTCAGGAAAAATAGTATTAGGAAGAACAAATTTAGGAACAATATAAAAATACAAGGTCATGGCAGCAAAACTTACCACCATTACAGGACAATATCATAGTTATGTAGCAGATCAGGTGTTGACACACTATCAGCTTAACGAAACTATTGATTATTTTGATGACCAAAATCGATTAAGCAGAGTCTTTCTTACCGGTACAGGAATTGTTTGCGGCTTTCAGGTTTCAACAAATCCCGGCTACTCGACCGTAACTATAACTCAGGGAAACGGAATTACTACTGATGGTGATTTGATAAAATTATTCGTAAAACCTTCTACTCCTGCTGATATAGCATTGGCAACAGCCCTTAAACAAAAATTGATTTCGATTGATATCCCAAAAATTGATTATAAAAGCTATAAAGTTTTTGATATAGATAAAGGTAATTATCCGCATTTTAAAAGCGGTACTGCAATGTTACCTATGTGGGAATTACTTCCTGAAAAAACAGGCGCTTTAGAAACCGGTGAATCTCTGCTGACTAGTTTTCCTGATTTAAAAAATCATGTTGTTCTTCTATACCTTGAAAATTATACTAAAGAGGCCACTTTATGTGATGAAACCGATTGTTCTAACAAAGGCGGCGAAGAAGTTTTTAACTTACGTGTACTTGTAGTAAGCCAGGCAACTGCTAATATTATTATTAGCAAAACCAGCACGCCGCAAAGAGATCCACTTTACAGTAAATATGATGTTTTTGATAAATACAGTATGCTTGACGAATTGGGCGTAAAAAAAGTAATCCCAACATTCAACAATACCTCAACTGCTGCTAAAATCAAACAGCTTTTTAATACTGTTGTCAATGATGTTTCGTTTAAATCAGAATTACTTGCCAATTTAGCTACTGTGCTTATCCCCTTTGGTTATGTAACTCAGCTTGCTGCGATTAACACCCGCTTCAATGCACTGTTTACCATTGACCCAAACAATATTCCGGCAGATATTCATTATCGCTACGATTTATTAAAAGATATTGTGGCAACTTACAAAGAACTGAAAGATCTTTTTTTACAGCTAAAATCAGAATGTAATCCGCCGATAGGTTCATTTCCAAAACATTTATTATTAGGACTTGTAGAAGAAAATAATCGATACAAAAATTACAGACACCAATTTTATAAAGCGTCTGCTTTAGACCACAATAAAACATTTAGCAATTTTGACTCTTTAGTTAGAAGGCTTAAAGGCATTTTAGATAATTATCTGGTAAATGCAAACAGCGTTAAAATTACACCATCAAAAACAATAGGTAAACTAGGTACAAAATCAGTTCCGTATTACTATAATGTTGATGATAATTTACTGCATGCCTGGGATTTTGAAAAAAGCACTCTTTATAATCATCAAGCCAATTTTAGTTATCATACCACAAATTTGCTCAACAGCGATTACATCAAAACTCCGTTGAGTTTTTGCATAGACGACCATGATTTTTACCGAATTGAAGGCTATCTAAACGACAGCGTTGATGACGTAAAAGCTTTTTTAATCGCAAAAAGAATAGAATTTGGGCTGGATTTCGATTTTTATATTATGGATGTTGTTGAAAATGCAGCCGATTTAAAAATCTTATTCAACACTAATTATTCTTTCGAACATAAAGCCGGGGTTAAAAAAGGAGGTACTTTATTACTGCTAAAATCAGGAACTACTTTGATAACCGATTTTGCTATTGATGGAAAAATAAATCCAGACAGCGGATTGGGCTGCTGCACCATTATGGGCTGTTTATACCCATGGATCAGCTCGCTGCGCTATATCAATAATTTATCACGAAGTTTAAGAGGAAGCAGAAGCGACAAAGTTGATTTGCCAACTCATTACAAACTAAGTGTAAAAAAATATACCATAAATGGCGTTAATTTAATTACAGACAGAGTTTTAATAGATATTCCGTTAGATCAGCTTCTTGCCCGTCGTTTGCACGTGGTAATGGAAACACTCAATAATCGATTCCCTACCGGTCTTTTATTTGATTTTATTGAAGAAGAGAAAAAACTTAGAATCATGCGTCTTGAAAAAGACACTTTTGAATTTGAAGTTCAAGATATTACACTTTCAAGAAATGCTCCAACGTATACATTTACACAAAACGGAGTGACCAAAAACGGTAAAGTTTATTCTTCAAATAAAATAACCTGCGCCATCATGAATTCGCATAAAGCAGAAATTTATAAAAAAATCCATGCTTATTACGATCCTATCAACAAGGACGATGATGATTTTGGACGCTTTAATGACGATTGGGATAAATTCGAATATTTAAGAAGCCAGCTACGATTCCATGAAGAAACCAAATCGTTTATAAGATTTCCGAAAATTTTCGACGACTATTACACTATTCCGGTAATTTATAATAATCAGCAAAATGAGGACACAACTGTTGCCGAAGAACTATTAAACATTGCTCAGGAAATTGTTAGAATAGACGATAATTATAATGAAATTTATATTGGCGGCGACTGGACCAGTGGTAACTATGTAAATACTACTATGCAGTCGTATTATCTGGAAAATTACACAGACACAAACGATGAGCTGGTATTGTTTATGAATTTAAGAACAAAAATTCATAACGAATCAAAAGTGAGCAAATACATGATTCACATTGATACAACCAGAAATGTAAAACTTTCTGATTTTGAAGAACTATTTACCAAATATGCTAAAAAAGCAGAATTCTATTTTTATAAACCTACCAATGGTAATTTTATTAAGATAGAACAAAATCGTTTTTCTAAAGATGGAAGTATCAAAAAAAGGGTTTTGGTTAACAAACAAAAAATAACCAAATCTCCTATTACCAAAAAGGTAACTAAACCTGTTATCAAAAAAACACCTGTTACTAAGAGAACACCAAAGAAACCGGGTGACACCAAATAAAAAAGCTTGAGACGAATGCCAAAACTGGCAAATCTCAAGCTTTAATGGGGAGCTGCTATCAATTACGACAACTATCTTTTCCCAGTATAACCTTCACGGTCAGATACAAATGTAGGAAAAAATTTTATACAAACAAATAAAAATGAATAAAATTTCACATAGCATTCAAAAAGTTTTTTTAGAGATAGACACCCCCTCAATGGCGATGGCTAATTCTATCAAAAACAACCTTGCTGTGTTCCTTCAAAATGAGGTAATCCCTATTTTAGAAAAGCAATTTAATTCAATTAAAAATATTGATAATCAGATCATTCAAATAGAAAAACTAGAAATTAATCTAGAATCCATTATAGGTAAAAACGATGTTTCATTTTCTAATAATCATATAAAAAACCAAATCGAAAAAGAGGTTCAAAAAGCATTAAATGAACTGCAAAAAACATCAAAAAACGAAGATAAAAGAAGCTCTGAAATTCTTACAATTTCACCCGAAGACAAGGACCTGAAAACCTTCCTTTATTTTATAGAAAATGGCAGTATGCCGTGGTGGGTTTCTAATGTAAATGAAGTAGAATTTTTCAAAAAAATCACTTCTGAACAATTAAAAAATGATGTTTTCAAGATTGCATTCAAGAGATTAATAGAGCAGAAAAAAGTTCAAAACCGAATCATAAACCAGTTTTCAAATCAGGAAATTGCATTATTGAGTTCGGCAGTTTTTGGTTTAGAAAAACAGCAAAAAGCAGTCTCAAAAAACATTTTAATAAAATTACTGCATCAAAAAACACATGCTTTTAAAGCGGCGTTCTGGCAGTTGATTTTTGATTTTTGGGTGGAAAAAAAACCACTCAGCCTCATCAAATTTTATTATAAAGAACAATCTCAATTTTCAGCTGATAAAATCATTTTTGAAGATTTTATTGAAAACATAAAAACGTTCGTACCACTTGATTTTACTACTGAAGAGCTGATAAAAATCAAAAAAGATTATTTGGTTTCTGAAAAAGAAAAACCAACTATAAATATAAAACCCAATTCTGATACAATAAAAGAAGAAACTAAATCAGAATTAGAAACTCATTTAAAAGAGGAATCTGCAATTGAAGATGATTATCAAGAAGATAGTACAAATTCTAAATCGTGTTATGTACAAAATGCAGGTTTAATCATTTTGCATCCCTTTTTAAAAGAAATGCTAAAAAGCTGTGATTTAATTGATGATAATAATGCTCTTTTAAACAAAGAATTAGCTGCGCATATTTTGCATTATGCGGCTACAAAAAGAGAAAATGACTACGAACATTTGATGCTTTTTGAAAAGTTTTTATGCGGAATACCTCTGCAGCAATCCATACAAAAAGAAGTCAAAATTGAGGACAAATACAAACAGCAAGTAGAAGAAATGTTAGACTCAGCAGTTTATCATTGGTCTGCCTTAAAAAATACATCTACAGCTGTTTTAAGAAGTGAATTTCTTCAAAGAGAAGGAAAACTGGATTGGAGTGAATCGAATCCAAAACTAACTATTGAACGAAAAACACAGGATCTTTTATTAGAAAAAATTCCGTGGAATATCAGCATCGTTAAAATTCCGTGGATACAAAAATTAATCTACACCCAATGGTAAAATTATATTGTTATGAGAGCATTTGAACAACGAAAAAAAGACAGTCCTGCAAACACTAGTTTTTTTGGACCCAAAATTCAGAAAAAACTAAAAACCGGAACGGCTGGAGATAAATATGAAGTAGAAGCTGATAGTGTAGCAGATAAAGTGGTTAATAATACCTCGTCAGGAGGCGGACTTTTGCAGTCAAAAGAGCAAATACAGCAAAAACCAATTTCAGAAAGCATCTCTACAGTTCAGGCTAAAGACATGAAGGAAGAAGAAAAACCTGTTCAAAAAAAATCTGATAAAAAAGAAGAAGAAAAGCCTGTTCAGAAGAAAGAAAAAGAAGAGGAGAAACCGGTGCAGAAAAAATCAGATAAAGAAGAAGAAAAACCTATTCAGGCCAAGTGCGCCGAATGTGAAAAAGAAGATAAAGTACAGAAAAAAGATAAAAAAGAAGAAGAAAAACCGGTTCAAAAGAAAGGCCAAAATTCAGGAACTGAAATTGAAAACAATGCCTTAGAAGAAAAACTCGACAGTTCAAAAGGAAGCGGGACCGGATTAGACAAAAAAACGAAAAGGGAAATGGAATCTGGTTTTGGTTCTGATTTCAGTAATGTAAAAATCCATACCGATGCTAAGGCAGTTCAAATGAGTCAGGAATTAGGAGCTCAGGCTTTTACCAATGGCAATGATGTTTATTTTAACGAAGGAAAATACAATCCCGGTTCTAAGGAAGGAAAACATTTACTGGCACACGAATTAACGCATACCGTACAGCAAACCGGAGCCGTACAAAAATCAATTGATCCTAATGCAAATGCTTCTGAAGATTTAGAAGCAGCTCGTTTTCAAGGTAATTACAGGTTAGAACAAGCACATGATAATTTAGATTATCTCGCCGTAGGATCTAAGGGTGAACCAGTACAAAAAGTACAATCGGGTTTGATGGACTTAGGATATAGCCTGCCAAAATTTGGTGCTGATGGTGATTATGGCAGTGAAACTAAAGCCGCCGTTCTCAATTTTCAATCCGATAATGATTTGACTTATGATGGTGTTGTGGGTGTACAAACCATTGGGCGCTTAGATGATATTTATGTCGGAAAAGACAAAGGAAAAAATAAAAAACCTCCAAAAAAGGAAAAGAAAAAAACGTGTGACATCGCTAATTTATTTGACTTTTCATCAGAACCAGTTCATATTGAGCCATTGGAGACTACTAAAGACTGTAAACTTTTTACCATTTCATTAAAAACAACCAAAAAGAAAACAGAAAATGTGTGCACAACATACAGCGTGGTAATTACAGATTCTGCAGGAACAGTTGTGCAAGGCCCAACATCATTTCCCGTGGGAGGACGTGTCGTTTTTAATTTCACAGGAAAAAAAGTAGATGTTTTCAATATGTCTATTTCAACACCATCGACATGTGGTGCTGAGGCTTTTATTGGCAAGGGAAGAAAACACAGACAATAACAAAATGAAGTACAATTAACAATATTATGAGCGCATTCAACCAAAGATTAAAACCAAATGCTTCAGAATCTTCTCCCTTTAATTCAAGAAAGGGTGAGGATTTTTTTGGCGTTCAGGCAAAACTCAATGTTGGAAAATCGAATGATAAATATGAAGTTGAAGCCGATACTGTCGCCAATAAAATAGTATCCAATTCTTCCAAAAAATCAGCAGAACCTTTCTTCTCCTCTTCTACTGTACAAAAAAATCAGGCTCCGGAAGTTCATAAAAAAGAAAACAAGGAAAATGAAATTCAGGAAAAACCACTGGCAGAATCAATTACGCCTGTAGTACAATTGCAGCCCATTCAAAAATGCAATTGTGAAGAAGAAAATGTTCAGAAAAAAGAAGGAGATGAAGCTGAGGCCGATACAGCAGTTAATTCTAATTTTGAAAGCCAGCTGAACAGCTCAAAAGGCGGAGGCAAGGCACTTTCTAACGATACTAAAACAGAAATGGAATCAGGTTTTGGTGCTGATTTCAGCAATGTTCGAATCCATAATGATTCCAATGCAGTACAAATGAGCCAGCAAATTGGAGCGCAGGCTTTTGCCAATGGAAATGATATTTATTTCAATGAAGGAAAATACAATCCAAACTCACAATCAGGCAAACACCTTTTGGCGCATGAGCTAACACATACTGTTCAACAAGGAAATAAAGCAAAACTTCAAAGACAAGAAGTTCCTCCAGAACCCGCTCCTCCACCTAGAGTTGAGCACAGAATATCTACAATGTTAAGTTCTCTTATTGAATGGGAAGCAGCCGGATTATTGAGTGCGCCTTATTTACCTTATGATGTTCCTACAATACCTCAAATTCCTGTAACACAAGAAGAAGCTGCTTCAATGGCAAGTGCCGCACCTGCACTTCTTGCCGGATTAACGGCTCCATCTGCCGCAGCCGCAACCGGAACAGGAACAAGTGGAGCTGCAGCTACAGGTACAACTGCATTAGAAACTGCCGCCGCAAGATGGGGTTCAGCATCAGTGATTGAAGGTGGAGCTGCACTTGCAGAAGGAGGAGCGACAGTTGCTGCAGGCGCAGAGGCAACTTCTGTACTTACCCGAATAGCAATGTTTTCTGCCGAAGCTGCACCGCCAGTTGCTTTTTTTACAATTTTATTATGGCCAACCTCTACCGCACCTCGCTGGATGGATGAATTAAATCCTATAACAGGAGGTCCATACGCATCTCCAAGAGAGTATGATTGGGTCAATCGTTTATCTCCTAATCAAAGAGAATATTTAGACTATTTAGGCAGAGCCAGAAGACTAACGCCGAGAACAAGCGGAGACGAAGAAACGGATCCAAGAACAGATATTATTCCATTACCGGATCCGGCACCACAGCCAGAAGAAGATGACGATAGAACAGGGTGCAAAAGCAGAGAGATTACAAGATTGGGAGGACATGCCAGACATGATGCTTATGCAACAAAAGTTTCGGGCAGATCATTTGATTTTAATGTATGGCCAGGGCCTCCATTTTCGGCTATTAACTATGACGGGCAAACAAATCATACAATTGTTTGGGAAGTTAAAGTTGGTTTTGGCTGGTTCTTTAATCCCGCAATGATTAGTCTGCGAGATCTCACATTGGCAAGATTTGATGCTCAGAAAAATTTTGGTGTTTTTGTTGCACAAAGATGTGCTTTTTTTCACGTTTGGTCTATTCCGGATCGCCATGTTGCTTTCTTACTTAATACACGCTGGGGAGGTTATCCTCCTGTTTTAAGCATTCCAGAATAATGAGAAAAGAAGATTTTACATATATACGATTCAAAATTCTAAGCAGAAAAGAATCTGTTTTAGAATTATCAAAAAAAATTCTAGCCGTTATAAACGAGCTGGAAAAACATAATTATGAGAAAAAAATTGTGAAATATCTTGGAGATCAATACATCCAAAATGGAATTACCTCAAAAGAAATTCACACTTATCTAACTAAAAAACAAGAAGATATAACTGTATTTAGCAATGAAACCAAAGAATTTAACCTATTTCTTACTGAAGAAATATGCGGAGACGAAATCTATGATTGTTTATGGTTTTCTTTTAATGCATTAATTCCCGGTTTTCCCAAAATACCAGATTTAAAATCCCTTTTAAATTTACTAAAAAGTCTGTTTATAAGCTTTAAAGGAATCTATGCTTATACTGAAGATGAAGAAATACTTCAGGTATATTTTGCACAAAGAAGCTATGACAAAATTTTGTCACAATTACCTTTTGATTATATAGATTTCCTTCCTAAACCAGATTTAGATTTTACTAATCGTTTTAATATTCCTTCTCATTTTTCAACAAATGAAATCAATATTAGTGAAGTTCCAAACGGTTTTTGGTGGATAAATTTTTTAAGTAAAAAGCAAATAGAAAATTTAAATCTAAACAGCACAATTAATGATTGGCATTATACCGAAGTTATTAATAATGAATATACGCTATACGTCTTATCAGACACATTTTTAAACCTAAATAATAAAGAGCATTTACTGAAACTACAAAATTTAATTCATAAAACAGCTTTAATTACCATACAAGAAAAATCAATAAAATGAGTGTTTTTGCCAAAAGTACAGCCGGAAAAAGCAACCTCAATCCTCATAACAAAGGAAATGAGAGGGATTCTTTTTTTGGTGTTCAGGCAAAACTCAACATTGGAAAATCAAATGATAAATATGAAGCCGAAGCAGACAGGGTAGCAGATACCGTTGTAGCAAACAAAAAAACTGCTCCAGAGCCTTTCTTTGCCACTTCAACTACTATTCAAAATAAACTTGGCGGTGAAAATCATCCGGAAAATAAAAATAATGGTATCCAGAAAAAAACAGTTCCAGAGGGAATTTCACCAGTTGTTCAGCCAAAATTAAAAGTAGTTCATAACAAACAGGCCGGAACTGCTGCAGGATCTTTTTTCACTCCTTCGCCAGTTATTCAAAACAAACGCGCTAACGAAGTACAGAAAAAAGACAATTCTCAAAAAGAGGTTCAAAAAGAAGCCGCAACAGAGAAAAAAGTTCCTGTTATTCAGTTAAAATTAGAGAAAGAAGATTCCGTACAAAACAAAATAGAATCTCCTAAACTGAAAGAAAAAACAACTACTTCTAAATCTTTGGTTCAACCCAAAAAAGAAGAAGATATTCAGAAAAAAAATGCAGTTGAAAAAGCCGAAACTCCAAAAAATAAAACTGAATCTGTAAAAACCGAAACTCCAAAAAATAAAGAAACACATCTTGCTCCAAAACCATTAATACAAAAGAAAAAAGAAGAAGAAATTCAGGCCAAGGAAGAAGAGGAAATTCAGGCTAAAGAAGACGAAAAAGAATTGCAGATGAGCGCTGCTGCAGATGCAAACCCTTCTGACACTTCAAATCTAGAAAGTACTTTAAACAGCAGTAAAGGCGGCGGTGCACCATTATCCGGAAAAGTAAAAACTGAAATGGAATCTGGCATTGGGGCTGATTTCAGCAATGTCCGTATTCACAATGATTCTACTGCAGTTCAAATGAACCAGCAGCTGGGAGCACAGGCTTTTGCAACAGGAAATAATATTTATTTTAACGAAGGAAAATACAATCCAAATTCGCAGGATGGTAAACATTTACTTGCCCACGAATTAACACATACTGTTCAGCAAGGAGCGGCCATTAGAAAAAAAGCAGAACCTATATCCCCAGCTCCCGAAATGATTCAGGGTTCGTTCCTGGATTTAGTTCCAAATTGGATCATTGATGGCGCGCGACACATTCCGGGTTACACACTTTTCACCGTTATTATTGGTTACGATCCGTTGCGACAAATTGATGTAGAACGAACTCCAATTAATCTGGTTGAAGGCTTAATGGGACTTGTTCCTTTTGGCACAGCCATATTCGACAAACTTCAGGAATATGGAATATTGCAGCAGGTTTTTGATTGGGTAGAAGGAAAATTAGGCGAACTGGGATTAACGATCGACAGTATTTTAGATTTGGTTGAAGATGTTTGGCACGAATTATCATTTCCTTATACAGGTATAATTGATTTAGTTACTGAAAAATTTAATGAAGTAATTGACAGAATAACTTCTTTTGTAAGTGCAACTGTAGATCAGGTTATTACCTGGATAAAAGAAGCTTTAATTGGTGTAGCAGAACCTATACTGGCAGAAAATAAAGCTTGGTCATTAATCAAAAAAATAATTAAATACAACCCGTTACGCGATGAGGCAGTCAACGCCACAACGGTCGAAATATTAGAAGATTTCTTAATACTGATAGATAAGCAAACAGAACTTGAGCAAATGCGTGAAAAAGGCACGCTGCAAAAAACTGCCGACTGGCTTGACACTCAGGTTGGAACTTTCACTTCTTTACTTGGCGAACTTCGCGGACTTATAACGGCTGCTTGGGATGCTATTCAACCCGCAAATTTGGTCAATATTGCTGATAATCTTTCTGCACTTGCAGATCAGGTAGGAGGATTTCTGCAAAGAGTTTGGGATTTTGCCTCTGGCGTGGCACTCAAAGTATTAGAACTTGTTAAGGATTCCTTATTAGCATGGCTTTCTGAGCAGGCTGCTACTGTTAGAGGTTATTCGCTTGTTAAAGTGATTATTGGAAAAGATCCTTTTACACAAGAAGCTGTACCTCGCACAGTTCCAAATTTAATACGAGGATTTATGAGCCTTATGGATGGCGGAGAAGAACAATATGCACAAATGGTTGAATCTGGCGCAATAGCCAGAATTGTAGGCCAAATTGAAGCTGCAGTTGCAACTCTCAACATGACGCCACAGTCGATAATACAGCTCTTTACTGATATTTGGGATTCTATGAGTATCGATGACCTCATTCATCCGATAGATGCTTTCATGAGAATTATCGAAAAATTTGGAGAACCTATAGGACGATTAATCGCTTTTGTGGCAGAAATTGTCCGAATCGTTATTGTAGCTATTCTCGAAATCATGAATTTCCCATTTGACCTCATCGGAAATATCATTACAAGAGCATTAGAAGCTATTGATGATATCAAAAAAGACCCAATTGGTTTCTTGAAAAATATACTGCGAGCACTCAAACAAGGATTTATACAGTTCTTTGACAATATTGTAACCCATTTAATAAATGGTGTAACAGGCTGGCTTATGAGTGAGTTAAGAGATGCTAATATTCCAGTACTTACTGATTTCTCTTTGCGCGGCGTTATTGCCTGGGTATTAGAAGTACTGAATATCTCAATGGAAAAAATTTGGGAAAAACTAGCTGCTCATCCACGTATTGGCCCTGCAAGAGTTGCCAGAATCCGCAGTATGATTAATACGCTCGAAGGTATTTGGACATTCATTAAAGATGTTCAGGAACGAGGCATGGCTGCCATTTGGGACAAAATACAAGAGCAGCTCAGTAATTTATGGAATACCGTTCTTGATGCCGTGAAAAACTTTGTCATGGAACGTATTGTAAATAGAATTACAGCCAGACTTTTGAGCATGTTAGACCCAACGGGAATCATGGCGGTGATAAACGGAGCTATGGCTTTCTTTAATGCGATACAGAGTTTTATAAAATACCTGCGTGAAATGCTCGAAGTTGTCAACTCTTTTGTAAATGGGGTTGCAGATTTAGCCAGAGGCAACGTAGCAACAGCTGCAGATTATCTCGAAAGAACTATGGGACAAGCCATGCCGGTTGTGATAGGTTTCTTAGCAAATCAGGTTGGTTTAACTGGTATTGGGGCAAGAATTGGCGAAATGATTATTTCTGTACAACAAATGGTTGATGAGGCCTTAACTTGGTTAGTAAATCAGGCTGTCGACAGAGGAATGGCATTGTTGGACAGAGTAATGGGAAATAGTGGTGCAGATGGTCTAACTGCTGTTAGACAAAACCTTCATCAGGAAGAGCAAACTCATTTAACAAACGGAGGAATAAGAAGAGAAGATGCGCAGACAGTAGCTCAAAATGTAGCAGCCAGAAACAATACGTTAGTAAATTCAATTCAAGTAGTTGATGGTGGAACCAAATGGAATTACAATATTATTCAAAGAACCGAAGAACCTAGCAATCTTCCAAAAGCTGATGCTGGTACTGAAGGATGTACCATGGAAACTAACTTATATACTACTTTGGACGATTTATATATAAAAGTAAAAAATGACAATCCAACTGCAACTAGAGTAGTACAAGATGGAGGCTGGAATATAGAATATGATGTACCTACATCCTATCACAATGTTATGGCAGGAGCAGATAGAATTACAAGAATTAGAGTTGCGAGGATACCTTGTGCTGTACCCGGACATGAATTTCATTATGAATATAAAGGTGAAGTCGCAGTGCTAGACGCTCAAACTCACACAAGAAGAGGTGCTGATCCAAGATCTCAGAGAGAAGAAAACAGAACACGAGATGCCGAAGAAAGAGAAAGAAGAGAGCAAAAACGGGATCAAGAGGAAGAAGAAGATGGTGGAGGCAGAGGCGGAAATAGACGTGGAAACAGAGGCGGGAACAGACGAAGATAATTTGAATAATTGTTAAGAAAACCTGCAAAAACAAAAAAAGTAAAATAATCAATCGAATCATTATTAGTAATATAAAATGGAAAATGTATTCTCTTACCTAAAAAACCAATTCGTATTTCAGCTTGATATTCTTTTTCAGGCCGAAAACCCAATGGAAAAACCTGTTTTGAATCAAATGGATTCGAATGGTTTTATGAACGAATTCATCATCGAAAATAATCTGACAGAAATCGATATTCTTTTATTGGGGCTGGCTCTTGCACCCCACGTGAAACCCGATTTTTTAAGTTCGATTATTGCAGAATATTTACCAAATGGCGGCGAATTACCTGAATTTGGCGGAATAAAAACCAAAAACCACCGCGGAATTTTACCAACAGGCGAAACGGCTCAATTTTTAATTGCTGGAAATGATCTCGATGATCGAATTTCATTTTATGATTATCTGCACAATCAGTCTTTTCTTTATCAGAAAAAAATCATCAAAATAGAAGCTGTTCCAAATGGTGAACCAAAATTGAGCGGTTTATTGGTTTTAGAAGACGAATACATCGAAAAATTCATTACCGGAAAAATTCTTAAACCGCAGCTTAGCAGTATTTTCCCTGCCCAATTAATCGAAACCCAATTAGACTGGGATGATTTGGTGCTCAATTCTTCTACTTTAAATCAAATTAAAGAGATAGAAACCTGGCTTAAATTCAACGATATTTTACTTCATGAATGGAATATGAAATCTAAAATAAAACCTGGTTTTAGAGTCATGTTTTATGGTGCGCCGGGAACGGGAAAAACGCTTACAGCTTCGCTTTTAGGAAAATATACTCAAAGAGATGTTTATAGAATTGATTTATCGATGGTGATTTCAAAATACATTGGTGAAACCGAAAAAAACCTGTCTTCTCTTTTTGACAAAGCGACGGATAAAGACTGGATTTTGTTTTTTGATGAAGCCGATGCCGTTTTCGGAAAAAGAACAAATGTGAGAGACGCCCACGATAAATATGCTAATCAGGAAGTTTCGTATTTGCTGCAACGTATCGAAAATCATCCGGGATTGGTTATTCTGGCTTCTAACTTTAAAGCAAATATTGATAGCGCTTTTACCCGAAGATTTCAATCTATAATTGAGTTTGAAGTACCATCCTACGGTGAACGTTTAAGATTATGGCAAAATAACCTGCCAACAGGGATTAAGATTGCGGAAGATGTAAACCTTAACGAGCTTTCGAAAAAATATGATATTACGGGTGCCAATATTGTAAATATCATTCAATATGCCTGTTTGAGAACTTTAGAAGACCAAAACAAAAGTATTAACCTCAATCATTTGCTTCAGGGAATTAAAAAGGAATATGCTAAAGAAGGAAAAATGATGTAAACAAAAGTTTATGTTTTTAATTATTATTCTATAGTAATATATTCTTTTGTTTTAACCACTTTACCATTTACAACTTTTTCATAATTATTTTTATAATGTGCAACCGAATCGTTTTCACTAACGTCTGATCTAGTTATAATTTCAGAATATTTTATTACGCCTTTTTTATTAAAATAATGCTTTTTTATAGTTTCATCATCTATAGTAGATGAAGCTGTCGAAAGTATTCTGTTAACACTATCTATTTCTTCTATAGCATTGTCTGACAGCTCTTCTGAATACTCAAATGACTTTGTTTTTTCATTAAACAAATACATATTCACCATATCTGTCATAGGCTTACTTCCTTGACTTGTGATAAAAAAATCTTTAAAACCATCAAAATTTAAATCCTGAAAATGTTCGTTAAAATAATCTTCCGTATTAACATCATTTCCTGATTTAAAATAATCAGAATAGCTTAATAAAATTCGCTGTGTTTTATAGTCTCTTAATTCTATTGTAATTGCGCCTGAAACAGAATCAATTTGTTTCCAGTTACATTTTATATTATTAAGGCTAAAAGGCGCACTTATTTTTACAGAAGTATCTATTTTAGTTTGGGAAAGCTCTTTTACTGAAACCTCATGTTTACTCTCTTTTTTTAAAGAAACATTTTCTGCCGTATTTCTACAGCTCATTAAAAGCAAAACAATAAATATCGAAATAAGGTTTTTCATTTTTAGATGTTTTTAGAACTGAATCTAATAGTGTTATTAAATTCTAACAGCTTGTAGGTGCATAAAAAACAATGAATTTTTCAACTACCTCGTTTGTTTTGCTATTCTTTGCTTTAATTTTATAAATATATCTTGTTGCAAAAAAGCTGGTTCTTATTTTATCAAGAGATTCAATATTTCGGATTTCGTCTAACCATTCAGGTCCGCAATGTTTCCCTACAGCAGTTTTGAGCTCATCAATAGTAAAATCTATTGGGTGGTCTGTTCTTTCATCAATCATTGGGAGCTGCAAATCGTTTTTATTGACTTTAAATTTAGTCCATTCAGAAGTGTAGGTTTTCCAACCTTCTATAAGGCAAAACGGTACATCAAGTTCTCGTTCAGTATCAATTCCCACGTTTATTTCAAATTGTCCATATAATTCTATTTCATCAAACTCAGCTTGTTCAATTTTAAATGATCTTTCAAGAGAGTAACCCGGATCAAGATAAAAAACGGCTGTATCTTTTCTGGTTTCATAAATATTATCGGTTTCTTCATATTCATCTTTCCAGCTTGTATCATCGTCACTCATTGAAATCTTTAAATCAGAAAATTTAATAGTAAGATCTGCTATTGCGTCATTTACTTTTTCTCCATCCGATACAAAATCTTCTTTCTTTTTGCTTACAATTTCTTTTTTATCTGGTTTTTTACTTAGCTCCTTTTTATTTTCTTGACAAGAGAATAACAACATACTGATTATTAAAATTTGGAGCGTAATTTTCATATAGGGGATGAATTATTTATTGAGGTGATTATATTTTAATGGTAATGATGAGGTTTGTCTCTTCCTAAAATTATAGGTTTAAAACATTATTTAAAAACAATTGGTATTTTTTGAGTTTCTATTTCTCCTTTAAAAATTTCTATATTATTTTCTTTATAATTAGCCAAAATATCTTTTGGGATAATTTTTTCCATATCATATTTTAATTTGTATTTTAAACGAAATGTATATTTTTTTTGAGGATTTAATTTAAAGTAAATTGGACTTCTTAAATTCTCAACTATATCTTCAACCACAAATGGAAGTGGTAAAGATGTTTTTAAAATATAATTTTCTTTAGGAGAGATAATTATTTCCTGGTTATAAAAATTTAAAAACTCGCTTTTTATATTATAACCCATCTTTTTTAATAATAGTTCTTTTTCATTCTGAATATATGAATCTTGTTCTAATAAACTACCCATTTTACAACTATACGAAGGATCAATTAAAGGGGCATTTTTCTCCAATAAATTTCCTTTTTCATCTTCAATAATTATATCTACATGATATAAATTAGATAAATGCAAGTCTTGAATAAAGAGTAAATATTTTTTATTAGTGGGGTTCGATAATTCAAGTTTTACAGTATTTATAAAAAGATACTTTTCATTTTCGTTATTAAACACACCATGATTGTAGAAAGCTTCAATTGTGTCTGTAGAAAATCCTTTAGATACAATTTCTTTGTTTATCAATTTTAGCTCTAGTTTACTTTCTTGACAAGATATCAATAAAGTAAACAATAGAATTACCAAAATGCTTTTTTTCATTTCATTTATTTTTGAATATTATTAAAAAATATTAGGATGTTTTGTATTCAAAAATCATTAAATCCTATTTTCAAATATATTCATTTTTTCTAAAAAAAATGCTGGCTCGAGCGTTTCGCTCGTGCAAAACTTTGCGGTCACGAGTAAGATGCTCGCGATAGCGGAGTAAATTCTAAATTCTGAAACTTTATACGGCTTTCAACTGACCAATAATCTCAACGATATGTTCTTCATCAGTTCCGCAACAGCCGCCAAAAACATTTAAATGCGAGAAAGAATCTTTTAATGTTTTATATTCTTTTCCTAATTCTTTTGGGACTCCCCTGTCTAATTCTGTGGCTTCGTCTAATTCGGCGTGGCTTTTACAAGATGCATTTGCGCGAATTGCTTTGATGCGTTTTACCCAGTTTTCGTTTTTGCTTTCGCTTAATTCGTTTAAAAAATGTGTTGGATGCGCGCAATTTATCATATAATATATTGGCGGAATATTGACACTTTGGTCTACTTTTTCAATAGCATTTTTTAAACTCATTCCCGTAGGCAGTTTACCATTTGTTTCGACTGTAAAAGAAATAACCACAGGCAAATTAAAAGATGCCGCAGCTTTGACAATTCCAATAGTTTCTTCGATATAATTCATTGTAAGTGCCGAAACAAAATCTGTTGAGGTTTTGCTAAAAGCTTCTATTTGTGCTGTATGATATTGCTGTGCTTCCTCAATATTCATACAATTTTCTGGTACATAACCGTCGCCGCGAGGGCCAATGCAGCCGCTTATTAAAATAGAATTTATATCGTTTTTAAATTCTGTTCTTAAATTTTCTAAAAGAGTAACGGCTTTTTCATTCAGCGTGGCTAATTCATTTTTGCGATGACCAATTTTTTCGATCCAGTCTGGATTGGTACGCCAGGTTGGAGTTTCTAAAATAAAATTGGTTTGATACTTTTTTGCGATTTTTAAATATCGGATGTAATAATTTTTAAGGGCATTATATCCTTCCTGATTTTTTAATAAATCAAAAGCAGCGAAATACGGAAGATCAAATCCTTCCAAAAAAACCAATGTTGTTTCGAGTCCGCCGTCTGTTAAAAATATTTCATCCGTTTCATTTGGCAAAGTTTTTTTATTGTTTTCCATATCCTTTAAACAATTATAAACATTTAATAATCAAATAAATAACAATATAAATATACAAAATTTGAAATTCTGTGGAAAAATTATTCGAGCTTAGAAAAGGCTTTTATTAGATTTTCTTTTAATGGTAAAAAGCTTTTTATTATTCTTTTATACTTTGAACTTTTTTAAGAAGCATTTCATCGATTTCATCCAAAAATTCAAATGCATCCAAAGGAAAAAGCTGGTGCACAACTTCTAAAATTAAAGACAAATTAATCGTTGTTCTTATATCAGTTTCCGAAATTTTATGCACGTCGTGATCAACTCCCAAAATGCACAGTTTTAGCATCTCATTAATAGCGCATCCAAGTTCATAGTAACTTGAAAACTTAACCTCAGCAACATAATGTTCATTTTTTTTATTTGCCGATTTTAGAGTTTTAAAATAGTAACGCATTAATTTTTTAAATTTCTCTTCATTTTCCATTTCATTTTTTTCCATAATATTTTATTCTTTTAAATATGAGCAAATATACAAATTATAGCACAAGTGCTATAATATTTTTCTTATTTATATCTTCTTTTTGATAAGTGGAAAAGAATGATATTAAACCTAGAAAATTAATCTTCGATAAAGAGGGTTTACAGTTACTGGCAAAGCGACTAAAAGAAATACGCGCTGAAAAAGGTATATCACAAGAAGAACTAGCATACCGTGCTGATATGACATTATCACAAATTGCCAGAATTGAAACCGTAAAAACAAATCCTACTGTAAGTACTATATTTAAAATTGTTCGAGCGTTAGAAGTACCGCTTAGTGATTTATTTAATTTTGAGTTACCTCCATTTTCAAATGAATAAATTTCGAAAATGAGAAAAACTGAAGTACCAGAATCCGTCAAAATTGTCGGAAATAATATAAAAGAGATTATTAAAGAAAAAAAACTTAAAGTAAGACACGTTGCACACGATTCAGATTTAGATATCGAAGCATTAAGGAGATATATGTTAGGAAAACAAATTATGGGTATTGACAAGCTTATTCGTATCAGTAAAGCTCTGAATGTTGAAATAGCAGAGTTATTCCAAAAAATATAATTTTAAATGATTAAGCGGATTTTTATACTCGGAATTATATTTAGTTTGATTCAAACTTTTGTTTATTTTATTTTTGTGGAATTACTACAATTTGCAGAGACAAAGTTTGTCGCAGAAAATTATAGACAAATTACAGAAAAAATACTTCCTTATATTGTCCTCATTTTTTTTGAAAGTGTATTAATTCAAAATATTTTATCGTCAATAATCAATAAAAAATTATTTACCTGGATTATGTTTTCATTATCGACGATATTTTTATTAGTACCGTTTTTTAAAACTTTTGCTATATGGCCTTCTCTTCCGTTTATTTTAATAATAACTCTGCTTTTATTGTCATATCAGATTGTTGCGAAGAATTACAATAAAAAAATTGAGTCAATTTCATAATTTCATTCCGCTAAATGTTAATACGTGAGCGGGTATGCTGTCAATATTATAGATTATAAATGCAAAAATTGTGTAAAGCAAAAAATATAGATTTATTCAGAAACATTTCTACTAAGTTTCTTAAATTCTAACCTAACGAAAAAGATTAAAAATAATAGATAAAAAGGCAACATCACACATAGAAAGGCAATCCGCAGAAAGAATGTAAAACTATTTGAGAAATAATAACTTATTAGTATAGAAATGCACAACAATCCTATCGAAAAAATAGAAGCTACACCAACTGTATATGTACCATCCTTATCTACAAAACTTAGGAATTTCGAAATAGCCAAAAGAGTACAAAGAAACCAACTAACACTTAACGCAAATATTAAAGCAAATTGTGCATAAAAAGGATACTCAAATACTTCAGGTTTAAATAAACAAAATGGAATAGTCCAAAATGCTCCCATAATTATAAAAAAGATAATCAACTGTTTTGAGGTGTTGTTAAAATTATTAAATGCATTAAGAATATCTCCCATTATTTATATTTAAAATTTATACTCCTTAATCCCCTTATATCACTACATTATGCTTCAAGGTAAAGCAAATCTAATACATTTTAATTTATAAATATTACTATAAAAAGCCAGGACTTTTAATCCGCTTACAATTTCTAACTAACATTACATTTTTCAGGACAACTCGTGTTTACACATTAAACACAAACCAATCAACACTTTACAAAAAACAAAAGCAAATTGTGAATATCTATTTCCCGAAATCCTGATTTATTTTCCTGTAAAATCTATCTTTGGCATCCTTAAAAATTAGAAAAAATGAGCGCAATTTGGTACGAATGCAAAGTAAAGTATAGAAAAACCGATGAAACTGGAGGCCAAAAAGTTTTAACAGAACCTTATTTGGTAGATGCAGTATCTTATACAGAGGCTGAAAAAAGAATTAATGAAGAAATGGCGGCTTATATTAGCGAAGAATTTAAAATCACCAATATTAAAGTCGCAAATTATGCCGAGATTCATCCGTTTGAAAATGCTGACCGCTGGTTTAAATCAAAAGTTTCTTTGATTGCTTATGATGAAGAAAGCGGAAAAGAAAGAAAATCGAATATGTATATGCTGGTTCAGGCAAATGATGTGAGAGAAGCTTTTGACAACACAATTCATGTTATGAAAAATACAATGGGAGAATATTCTATTCCTGCCATTTCAGAGTCGCCAATTATGGATGTTTTTCCTTATTTCAGTGGTGAGGAAGAAGAAACCGAAATGCTGGAAAGATTCAACGCTCTTAAAGCTTCAAAACCTGCAAAAGTAGATGAAGAAATAATAGACCATATGGAATTTGAAACCCTAGAAGAATAATTTTTTTAAACTTCAAAAAATTAAAATTCCAAATTCCAATATTGAAATTTTAACAAATTAGCTTCAGAGGAATCTGGAGCTTTTTTATTTTCGGGCAG
The DNA here is from genome assembly GCF_031455715.1 of Flavobacterium sp. 2755. Classification (NCBI taxonomy): domain Bacteria; kingdom Pseudomonadati; phylum Bacteroidota; class Flavobacteriia; order Flavobacteriales; family Flavobacteriaceae; genus Flavobacterium; species Flavobacterium sp. 2755. The sequence goes on along the minus strand of NZ_JAVDTG010000010.1, from coordinate 14,334 downwards.
TAAAATTTACACGTATTTTCAAATCAAAATAAATCCTATATTCGTTATACAAAACCACTTACAACCAAACCAAAAACTCCATGAATAAAAAAACACTTATATTAATTGGGTTTATTATTTTAAAATTTGTCCTGCAATATGTTTTAATAAGTCCGGAATATGATTTGCAGCGCGATGAATATTTACATCTTGATCAGGCGCATCATTTGGCTTGGGGTTATTTATCGGTTCCGCCGGTAACTTCTTGGTTTTCTTATATCATTTTATTACTCGGAAATTCTGTTTTTTGGGTCAAGTTCTTTCCTGCTCTTTTTGGTGCTTTGACGCTTTTAATTGTCTGGAAAACTATTGAGTTTTTAAAAAGAAATTTATACGCTTTGGTTTTAGGCGCACTTTGTATTTTATTCTCTGCTTTATTACGAATTAACATGTTGTATCAGCCTAATTCATTTGATGTTTTGTGCTGGACATTATTTTATTATATTTTGATTCGATATGTTGCTGCAGAAAAACCAAAGTGGCTTTATATTGGAGCTATTGTTTTTGCCTTCGGTTTTTTAAATAAATACAACATCTTATTTCTTTTAATTGGCCTTTTACCGGCAATTATACTCTCTAAACAAAGAAAAATATTCGCAGAGAAAAAATTATACTTCGCCTTGATTTTAGGGTTATTATTGATTCTGCCGAATTTATTATGGCAGTACAATAATCATTTTCCAATTGTACACCATATGAAAGAACTTGCCGAAACACAATTGGTAAACGTAGATCGTGCCGATTTTGCCAAAGAACAGATTTTATTTTTTATTGGCGGATTCTTTGTTATTCTTTCTTCTTTTTATGCTTTACTTTTTTATAAACCTTTTGAAAAATATAAGTTCTTTTTTGCGTCGATAGTTTTTACATTAATTGTCTTTTTATACTTCAAAGCAAAAGCCTATTATGCAATTGGCTTATACCCTATTTATATCGCTTTTGGATCGGTTTTTCTTGCAGATGTTTTACAAAATGGCTGGAAACGTTTCTTAAAACCTGTATTTATTGCGCTTCCTTTACTATTTTTTATTCCGATGTATTACCTGGCTTTCCCCAATAAAAGTCCTGAAAAAATAGTTGCCGAAAAACTGGAAACACATCGTTGGGAAGATGGAAAAGAACACAATTTATCGCAGGATTTTGCCGATATGCTAGGCTGGAGAGAACTTGCCCGAAAAACAGATTCAGTTTATGCTTTGTTTCCAAAAACAGAAAACACTTTGGTTCTGTGTGACAATTACGGTCAGGCCGGAGCTATAAATTATTACACAAAAAAAGGAATTAAAGCGGTTTCTTTTAATGCCGATTATGTAAACTGGTTCAACCTAAATCTGTATTATACAAATCTAATTAGGGTTAAAGAATTTGACAAAGACAGTAAGGAATTTGTAGAGACGAGCCCTTATTTTGATATTTCTTTAATTGGCGGCGAAATCACAAATAAATACGCCAGAGAATACCGAACCACAATTTTTATTTTTAAAAATGCGAAAATCAATATCAACAAAAGGCTTGAACAGGAAATCAAAGAAGAAAAAAATTACGCCAAATAAATGACTGATTTCAGCAATATTGAATATTTAAAAACCGGAAATCAAAAACAGATTCAAGCTTACGAAACCTTAAAGCAAAATAAGGTCATGGAAGTTCTTTCTGAATTTGATCCAATTTTGGCTGGAACAATTCCCATTAATATTGACATTGAAAACAGCGATCTGGATATTATTTGTTATTGGGAAAACAAAACCGAATTTGTTTCTAGAGTTTCTTCCCTTTTCGAAAATAAAACGGATTTTAAAATTCAAGAAACAATTATTGACCAACATGAATCTGTAGTCGCTAATTTTAAAATAGATGATTTTGAAATTGAAATCTTCGGACAAAATATTCCAACCAAAAATCAAAATGCCTACAAGCATATGGTTATTCAAAATGAAATATTAGAATCAAAAGGCGAAAATTTCCGTTTAGAAATCATAAAACTCAAACAAAATGGATACAAAACCGAGCCTGCTTTTGGCGAATTATTAGGTTTAAAAATCAATCCATATTTAGAATTACTTGAATATAAATTGTGATTCAAGTAATCATAAACCACAATTTACTAAATATCAATCACTTAAAATTAAAATTATTAAAATGAAAAATTTTCAATAATTTCTTTGCATAACAGTATTTAGTGCGTATCTTTGCACCCGAAACATCGCGGGATAGAGCAGTAGGCAGCTCGTCGGGCTCATAACCCGAAGGTCACAGGTTCGAGTCCTGTTCCCGCTACTAAGTAAAGCTTCAGAGAAATCTGGAGCTTTTTTCTTTATAAAAAAAAGCACTTTGCAAAAAAACTTGCTTTTTGATTGATTTTCTTTACGTTAACGAGAAGAAAAGCAACAATTATCTTAATTATTTATTTAAAATTATATTTTAATCGTAAACTCCAATGTTTAAAAAAAACAGCCCCCAAATTCTTATTCTTACCTTTTTAAGTTTATTTTTTTCCATTAATTCATTTTCTCAAAAAAATCTTTATGCCGGAATTGAAGTTGGCCGAAGAGCGATAAAAGTTTCTGTTCTGGATGTAAGTAATATCAAGAAAGCAGATTATAAAATCCTTTCTTTCTGGACTGAGAGAATTAATTTTGCCGAACATATTGCTAATACCGGCGAACTTACTGAGGACGATATTAACAGAGCCAGCACTATTGTAGCTGAACAATTGACAAAAATACGAGCAGAACATAAAATGCCCGAAACTAATATTTTTATCGTAGCCGCTCCTGTTTTTTCATCTGCACGCAACGCTGATGTTTTAAAAAATAAAATTGCTACACTAACAAACAAAGAACTTGAGATACTTAATGTTAACGAAGAGGCTAAAACACTAGTTAAAGGTGCAATGCCTCCGGTTGATTATTCTAATGCTTTTTTGCTTGATATTGGTGCACAAACTACAAAAGGCGGATACATTGATGAACTTGAAGATAACAAATTAGAGTTTATTCCTTTGGAGCTTGATTTTGGTACAATGACACTTACTGATGCTGTGAAAAAAACGGTTGTAAATCAAGCGCAGGTTAATGATATGTCGGCATATCAGGAAAAATCTTTTGATTTTAACTCGGTGCTGCGTAAGAAGGTTCAGGCATTGCTGGACAAAAATCCTCTTTTATTAAAAAAGGACAAAATATATTTATCTGGTGGAGCTGTTTGGGCTTTTGCGACTCTATATTATAATGAAAACGTAAAAGAGCATTATATTTCTTTAAACATGGAAGACATTCTTAATTATGATGCAATCCTGAAAAATAACTTCGTGAAATTTACAAACCTTGCTAAAACCAATAAAGAAGCTGCAAGAGTTTTGAGTACTTATAATCAGGAATATTTAATTTCTGCAAATAATATATTAATTGCCTGTTTAGAAGGTGTTCCAAATTTAGAAACAAAGAAAGTATACTTTGTAAAAGAGGGACAAGTAACCTGGCTTATTTCATACATTGCCGATCGTTCTAAAAAGGTAAATACTAATTTTTAAAGATCATCCTTTATAAATATTACAAAAGCTTCGGAGAAATCTGGAGCTTTTTTTTGATATAACCAATCTGAATTATTCAAAAAAAACTCTAAAAAGTCAGGAAATTTATGTACGATTTAGAGTATAAATTAATTTGTAGAATTTTTCTTAATTTAATTTATAAAAAGCTGTAATTTAGCTATTTACTAATTAATAATTTTGATTTTATGTATTCACCAGCTCAATACACAGATTTTTTTATTAGTTATTTAGAAAATCAAACTATAGATAAAGAACCTAAAAATCTATATGAGCCTATAAACTACATAATGTCATTGGGAGGAAAACGAATACGGCCTGTTCTTACTTTACTTACTACAGAATTTTTTGATACGGATTACAAATTGGCATTGCCAGCTGCTTTGGCCATAGAGGTTTTTCATAATTCTTCACTAGTTCACGATGATATTATAGACGAGGATCCTATAAGAAGAGGAAAACCTACGGTACACAAAAAATGGAATACTAACGTCGCTATTCTTGCCGGAGACGCCATGATTATTTTAACTTATCATTATCTGCAAAGTTACGAACCAAATCTTGCTAAAGCTTTAACTAAAGCGGTTGTCAAAATGGGAATCAAAGTTTGCGAGGGACAAACATGGGATGTTGATTTTGAAACCCGACAAGATGTTACGGTTTCAGAATATCTAAAAATGATTGAGTGCAAAACCGGGGCACTTATAGCCACATCAATGAAAATGGGCGCCATTATTGCTCAAACTTCTCCCGAAAATTGCGATTTAATTTATGATTTCGGACTTAATATAGGCTTAGCGTTTCAACTGCAAGACGATTACCTGGATCTTTTTGGTGATACTCCAACCTTTGGCAGACGATTATGCGGCGATATTATTTCGAATAAAAAAACCTATTTATATTTCAAGGCTCTTGAAATTTTAACTTCAAACGAAAAACAACAATTAATGGAATTGTATGCTGTTCGCCTAGTTGATAATGAAAAGAAAATTGAAACCATTACAGAATTATTTCAGACGTCTGGAGTACCAGCCGCAACTCAAGAATCCATTAAGAAATATACTTTTAAAGCTTCTGAAATTTTAGAGAAGATTGATATAAACGAAAATAAGAAAGCGATATTGAGAGCTTTTGCAGAGAGTTTAATCAGAAGAAGAGTTTAACTATTTACTTTACTATAAAATCTTTTCTGCAACTGCATATTAAATTTCAGTTTCCAACAAATTATTGATCTCATCTAAAAACTATAAAACTGATGATAACTAATAGAACATTCAACTTTAGAAAAGTTTATGAAGCATTGTAAATAGATTATGTTGATTTATTTTAAGTTTTAAGACGAAAAATAACATTATACTCATTAAAAAAATCTCTTGTATTTTTATCATCTCGAAATACATTAATTCTTATATAAAATTCAAGAAAAATCCTTCTTTTTTTTAGTCTCTCAATTAAATTTTACAGCAGGTTATAAATACATTTTTTTTTATTCATCAAGTCACCAAATAGAGAAATTTACCCAGATAAATCTCTCAAAATAAATTAGTTTTTTCTTCTATTTCCATATTACAGAAAAAGAAGCAACTTTTTTTTAAATGGTAACTCACTCATTAACAAAAAGGTAAAAAACAGTTCAATAAAAAAACAACAAAATGAGGAAACCCGTAATAAAATAAAAATTATTACCTATAAATTTGAGCGCGTTAACAAATAATAATTGGCTTTTAACATAAATAACTAACTATTGTTTAAAAATAAAAAGACAATCATTTTTGCAATTCGAAAAATAGAGTAATTTTACCAAAAAATTAACAAATTTATTCAGTGAAAAATAATACCACAACTGGATTAACAATACTTAATTTCCTGTTAATCATAGTTTTAATAACCTTTATTGCATTAAAATTAAATCCAAGCAAAAGTAAAATTGTATATGTTAATAATGTTAAAGTATTTGAAGGCTTTAACATGACGAAAGAATTAAAAAAAGTTGGTGAAAAAGAATTCAACAACAGAAAACTACATCTTGATTCTTTATACTCTAAATTACAATCTCCAGAAATATCAAGTTTAGATAAAAAAAACTTAATGCAGATCTTCATTCAGGAGAAAGAAGAACTGAATCAATTCAACGATTATTTTGGTGCAGAGCAATCCGCAAAAATATGGACCCGAATTAGAAGCTATTCTTCTGAATTTTCAAAAGAAAACAATTACCAAATAATTATTGGATCTGACGACAAAGGCAATGTTCTATTTGCCGATGAATCGATTGACATAACCAACGATTTACTTACCTATATAAATAAGAAGTATGAAGGACTTAAATAAGATTATTTTTGTCTTCCTGCTTTTTGCTTTATTTTCTTGTAAAAAAGACCCGCAAACATCAAATTTTGACGATTCAGAAATTAGAGATCGTTATTTCAACCTTGAAAAAATAGGCTGGAAATCTCGCATGTATACTCAAAAAGTAGAAGATATAGGTTTTACTGCAACCGAAGTTCCTGTTCAATATTACTTACTGAAAGATTTAGGAACCGAAGATTTAAAAATGGTAGATTCTCTTTATGAAGAAAATAAAAGAGAACGTGTCATGGAATTTACTTTTCAACAAGAGGAAGAAAAAGATTTATTATCTAAAGATTTTACAGGTATGGAATATACTGATGCTGTAAAATATATGTCTTTTGGTCTTCAAAATGATTTTTATGTCGTTACCTCAAAAAATGACACTATTCAATGCTCTGGAGTTACTTATGAACGTAGTTATAAGATTGCTCCTTATCAAAGGGTACTTTTATTCTTCTCCGGAATAGATCCTAATGATAAAATACAACTTATATATAATGATTTCCTGTTTAGAAAAGGAACTCTAAAATTTAAATTCAAAGATCCTCATACCCCTATAGCCTTATGATTAAGCAAAGAAAAGTAAGTAAATTTAAAAAAACTTTGGCTGTCTATTTAGCCATGATGATTCTTTTGGAAACTTTTCAGCCTATGCAGATTTACGCATTGACAAGTGGACCAACACAGCCTGAATTCAATGCTTTCACCCCTATTGGTACCTCTGATATGGTGAATTTATCAACAGGAGATTTTAATTATAACATCCCCATAATGGATGTTGGAGGATATCCATTAAATCTTGCTTACAATTCTGGTGCCAGTATGGATCAGGAATCATCATGGGTAGGTTTAGGATGGAATTTAAACGTAGGTGAAATTTCCAGACAAGTCCGCGGTTTACCTGATGATTTTCGAGGTGATAAAATGACTTATGAAAATAACCTTAGGGACAATGTAACTGTTGGAACTAATTTTAACATTTCAGGAGCTTTATTTGGTGTAGAAGTTCCATTTCAAGCAGGTTTGGGAGTTCAGTATAACAATTATGAAGGTATAACATTCAAACCTTCATTCGGTATTTCGTATTCTTTATTTAATACTGCCAATATTGGTTTTGAGCTTACAGGATCAACAGGTGAAGGTGCAACATTGAGTCCAACTGTTGGTTTATCCGGCAAAGTTTCTGAAAAAACAAAATTTTCATCAACTTTGGGTGTAGGAGTTGGAATCGATCTAAATAATAGAAAAGGATTAGAGAATTTAAGTGTTTCAGCATTCTCAAAACGATCAGAAAAAACATTTAATACTATCACTTCCGGTGGTGATACTGAAAAAACTATCGGAGAAGGTAAAATAGAAGGTAAAATCTCTCTAAATAATACGAATAATTACACTCCTACAAAAAGAGTTGCTTATGACAACATCAACGGTACATTTAATGCTTCTATAGGTTCTGAGATTTTTGGTGGCGAATTAGATGCTAAAATAACAGCATATGGTGCTGTACAAAAAATTAACTCTAAATATAAAAACAGAAAAGTCGGGGCATATGGATATGAAAACAGCCAGTATAAAAATGATGCCGAAGGAGTGCTTGATTTTAACCGTGAAAAAGAAACTTCAATAATAAATAAAAATACAAATGCCCTTCCTGTTACCAATTACACTTTTGATACATATAGCATTGAAGGACAAGGAGTTTCTGGCATGTTCCGGCCTTTTAAATCGCAAACTACTTATGTCTATAACGACAAAGTAACTGATAATGGTTCAAGTACATCAATAGGAGTTGAAATAGGCGCAGGAAATTTGGTTCATTTTGGTGTCAATTTTAATTTAACTCCTTCTTCAACATCCACAGGAAAATGGTCTAAACAAAACTATGCAATCAATGCGTTTACGGAGCGCTCAACCGATAAAAATGATCCTTTATATGAACCCTCAACATTTAAACTTATTGGTGAACTAAATGTTGATAACGACCTTGACGACATTTACACAAAAAAAATGTTAGGAAACAGAGCTTTAAGACTAAAAATTGGCGGAGGTACCTATGATAGAAAATTAGAGTCTGTTTATATGGCAAAATCAATTTCTGCAAATTCTGTATACGAACCTCACCCAGTAACAGAAAAAATTAAAAGATCAGGCAGGCTGTTGCGTAACCAGGTAATTCAAAAAATAACCAATAAAAACGCTGACAATAAGTTTATATATAAAAATGATCAGGCACCTGAATACCATACTGCAGGAATGAAAGTAGTACAGGCAGACGGCTCTTCTTATATTTATGGAAAAGCAGTTTACAATAATGAAAAAATCGAGGCAACTTTTGATGTTTCAAAAAGTAAGACTGGCGATAATTTTAAAGGTACGGTTGAGTATATAGCAGAATTGGCTGAAAATGGAACTGATAACAGCGATCATTTTGTACAAAAAATAACTACTCCTAAATATGCGCATTCTTATCTAATTACCAGTATACTTTCTCCAGATTATCAGGACTTAAACAATGATGGACCTACTGATAATGATTTAGGGTCTTACACTAAATTTGACTACACTAAACCTAATGATTTACATTATGTTAGTGACTTTCAATGGAGAGTCCCTTACGGAAAAAAAGGAAAAATTGAAGCATCTTATAATGAGGGTTTAAAAACAAGCAAAAAAGATCAGCGAGGGAATTATATCTATGGAAAAAAAGATATAACATATCTTAAAAAAATAGAAACAAAAACGCATGTAGCTTTTATTGACTTAGAAAAAAGAAAAGATGCGATTGAAGTAGATGGTGAGAAAGGTGGTCAAGGATCTAGAGCCATGAGTTATATAAAATCGATTCGATTATATTCAAAGTCAGAATTGGCTGCTGCTCAAATTTCACTAGAAACCGCAGCCGATGTCGCAAATGAAATAACTGTTAAGCCTATCAAAACAGCTCACTTTGAATACGATTATTCGCTTTGCAATGATATTCCATCGAATAATGGTACAGCTCAAAATCCTGAAGGTACTAATATAGGAAAACTTACTTTAAGAAAACTTTACTTTACCTACCGTGCTTCAAATATGGGGAAATATACTCCTTATAAATTTTCTTATTCTGAAAAAAATCCTAATTACGAAATTAAAGCATCAGATATATGGGGAAATTATGCTCCTATTGATAAAACTTCTACTTTATCTCCAAATGAATTTCCTTTTGTTAAGCAAGATCATGACATTGCTGCATCTAACACAAGTGCATGGCAGTTAAATAAAATTACATTACCATCTGGAGGTGAACTTAAAATACAAACCGAAAGTGATGATTATAAATATGTTCAAAATAAAAAGGCTATGCAGATGTTTAAAGTTATTGGTGCCGGAGATTTTGCTACACCAACATCTTCTACCCAATTGTATGCAAACAAAATAGCTAAGAAATTTATTTATGTAAGCGTTCCAGATGCAACATTAACAGCAACTGAGTTTAAACAAAAATATTTATCTGAAAACATTAATAAACCTATCTATTTCAAATTCTTGTTGAATATGACTGCTAAAAGCAGCGATTTTGTTAGTGGCTATTTTGAAATTGATAAGGAAGACTCCCTTAGGGATCAAATGTCTGTAAACGATCATGTCGTGGCAATTCCATTAAAATTTCTTAAACTTGAAGGAATTTCAGGAGATAAAGACCGACCAGTAAACCCTATTGCAAAAACAGGATGGGGATTTGGAAGAACCTATTTAAACAGAGCGGTTTATAATCTTTCTGAAGAAGAAGCCAACAAAAGTTTTGAAGCAATTGCCAGAGATCTTGTACAAAGCATTCAATCAATGACCCAAGTTTTTAAAAGTCCGAATGCTCTTTTAGAAACTAATGGATGTGCTAAAACCTTTACACCAAATTCATCATGGATACGTCTGGAAAATCCAGATGGAAAAAAACTTGGAGGAGGTCTAAGAGTATCCAAAATAGAATTAAGTGATCAATGGGATGTTATGAATGCAGCCCCGAACAACAATACAATCTATAATGAAAAATATGGTCAACAGTATTCATATGTTTTAGAAGATGGAAGTTCATCAAGCGGGGTTGCTACTTTTGAACCAAATGCTTCGCCAGAAAACCCATTTGTTGAACCATTTTATAGTGACAGTGGAAATTATGCTGAAAGAATTGCTGCGCCCAAAGAAACAAACTATATTGAAAAACCATTTGGCGAATCTTTTTTTCCTTCACCAAAAGTGACCTATTCAAGAGTTACTGTTTCAAATCTGGAAAAAAAACAAAATGATGAAAATAAAATATTAAAAAAGCATGCAACAGGAAAAGTAATAACAGAATACTACACAACCAAAGATTTTCCAACATTGGTAGATTATACCGATCTTAACATATTGCCTGACCCTACAGACAATCCTTTGAAACAATTACTAAAAGTACATTCTGTAAATCATTTGGCTGCATCACAAGGGTTTTCGATAGAGACTAATGACATGGACGGGAAAGTAAAATCTGAAAGTGTTTATGGTGAAGGCCAAACAAAACCAATTTCACAAGTTGAATATAAATATAATGTGGGAAAAGATGGAAAACTGGACAATAATCTAACCACAATTGATTCAAAAGGAAATATTAAAAAGCAGATTCTGGGGGTAAATTATGATTTGATTAATGATTTTAATGAAAATAATTCTACCGCTACAACAACAGGTGTGGATGGAAACTTGGCAACATTTCTTGTGGCTATTTTCCCAGGGTTTGTTCCTACTGTTTTGCCGAGATTTGCTTATCATGAATCTGTTCTTAAGACATCTTCAACAACTAAAGTAATTCACAAAACTGGTATTTTAATAGAAAAAATAGCTTATGATTTAGGTTCAAAAGTTTCTACTAAAAATTTAGCATGGGATGCTAAATCTGGACAAATATTATTGACTCAGACTGTAAATGAATTTGATGACAATTATTACAGCTTTAGCTATCCGGCATATTGGTATTATGAAAATATGGGACTGGCTTCAGAGAATATTGGATTAGAAGGAGAATTAGTTAATGATGGATCTTTTTTTAGTCTAAGCAATTCTTCGTCAAAAATTAACGAATATTTTAAAATAGGTGACGAATTAATCTTTAATCAAACTAAACTCTGGGTTATTGGTTATAATACAGGTAAATCTAAAATTCAATTAATGGATAGAAGCGGCAATAATGTTGATGCTTCAAATATGCCCTCAGATTTAAATTTCATTGTAACAAAATCAGGAAACAAAAATTTACAAATGGCATCAATGGCTTCTGTTACATCAATGACGAACCCAATTGAAAATGCTGCAACTAATATTACAAATGACACATTTGGATATAAGAGCACAACCAGTACAACCCTTAGCAAAAAAATAATTAATGCTACTGCCATTGAATACAATGACGATTGGAAATCGCAATGTGAAAATGGCCTACCGAATGAATCTGGCCTGATAAACGCAAGTGGTGGTAAAGTGAATCCATATTTATATAATGCAAAAGGAAATTGGAGAGCAGTAAAATCATACGCTTATTTAACTGGAAGAAATAACTCAAACAATTCAAACAGAAGAAAAGAAGGATATTATACTTCGTTTAATCCTTTTTATACATTGAATTCGGAAGTCTGGTCAAAAGATGTTACCAATTGGACATTTGCTAGTGAGGTAACGAAATATAGCCCTTATGGTGCCGAATTAGAAAATAAAGATGCTTTAGATCGTTATTCATCTGCTCAGTATGGATATAATTATACTTTGCCGATAGCAGTTACTTCAAATGCTAAATATGGAGAAATTGGTTTTGATGGTTTTGAAGATTATGGCATTCCAAATCCACAATTAGATGCTTTATTAAAACCTCATTTTGGTTTTTCACAATCTATTAATGCTAATGTGACTGTATCTAAAGCAATTTCTCATACTGGAAATAACAGTATAGCTATTAATCCAGGGCAAAAAGCATCTTTTGTTAGAAAAATAGACGGTTGTAAAACTACGCCAACTGTTCCTTCCAATCCAGCTCCTTGCCAGGCTAATGCTATTGCAACTCCATCTTCTCAAACGATAACATCAGGACAAAGCACCAGCATTTCATTAGCATCGGCGGTTCAGGGACAATCACTAACATATAGCTGGACTGTTCAGCAAAATGGGGTTTCGGGTGCTTCTGCAGGGACAGGAAATTCTATTAATCAAATTTTGACGACAACAGGAAGCAGTGATGGGTCAGCAACATATACCATAACGCCTAAATCCGGAACGTGTTTCGGATCCATAATAAATGTTACCATTACAGTAAATAAACAAATTACTGGTCCTCCAGTACAAACTTATCTTTATACATCACAATGGCCATATCCAGATGATATTCACCATCCTGAAATTAATTCATGGGTAGATTTTATTGATGAAAATGGACAAACTCAGAGAGTTCGTGTAGGTAATGAAGACAATCAGTGCGTTCAGATTACAGCACAAAGTATAATTGACGAACATTATGCCCGAATTTGTGATTAATTAAGAAATTATAAAAAAGCTTGTTTTAATAAATCTATAGCACTAATTGTTAATCATAATTATTGTAAATAGAATAAATAGCTATTTAATAAACTCGATTGATAAAGAATCAATTGTAATAGAAAAAATATGTCGAAAAGTTTTAAAATAAAGAAGGATTCAGTTGTAACTCTTTTAATGGTATTTTGGAGTATTATATCCTATGCTGGAGAATTTAATCCGATTTTCACTTCGAAAAATAGAGACTCAATCAATGTTGCTGAAAAGAACGTATCTTTTGGTCCCATAACTTATACTAAGTGTTTTGATGGAGTTTTTGACGAAAATGATGAAACCGTTGGAGCAAATGGTCTTAGGCCAAAACCGGGATCAATAACTTATATCAATACGAATGGTCAAACTGTTTCTTTAAATAATATCTGGTCAGGAAATCCTGTTACTATAACTTATAGATCGATTTCTTCTCAATTAAATCTGGCTGCATGTTGTACAGGTAGTGTTACTGCCCAACTTACTTCTACAGCTGGAACTGATGTGCAAACAAAATGTACTGGTACAGCAATCACAAATATTACCTATAGTAGTACTGGTGGCACTAGTGCAGATTTTTCTGGATTACCACCCGGTGTTACGGGAAGCTATATCTCTAATATTGTAACTATTAGTGGAACACCGACCACTCCTGGAACATTTAATTATACTGTAACAGTTTACAACGATTGTATTCAAGCTAATCTATCTGGATCAATTACTGTAAACGGAAGCTCATTTTATTTAGATTCTAGTGCAGGAATAGATAATCAAACAAAGTGTATTAATACTGCGATTATTCCTATTCCCTACAATACATCTGGAGTTACTGGAGTTAGTTATTCAGGGTTACCTTCAGGCGTTACAGGAAATTTTGCAAACAATGTTGTTACGATTAGTGGTACACCAACTGTAGCGGGATCATTTCCTTATACTGTAACTTTTTCTGGAAGTTGTGGAAATGCAAACGCCACAGGAACTATTATTGTAACACCTGCTAAAATTGCAGGAGTAGCTTCTTCTTCACCAACACTTTGCATCAATACTGCCCTGACACCCATTACTCATACAACTAGTTCGGCTACAGGTATAAGTCCCGCAGGAACTCCACCAAATTATGGTTTACCTACCGGTATTAGTGCATCTTGGGCTTCAAACACAATTACCATAAGCGGAACACCAACTACAGCGGGAACTTTTAACTATTCGATTCCGCTTGCAGGTACTTGCGGAACTGCAAATGCAACAGGAACTATTATTGTAAAGCCAAATAATACAGCAGGTGGGCCTTCATATTCGCCTACAATTTGTATTAATACAACCATAGTAGATGAAACAGCTATCAAACATACTACAACTGGTGCAACGGCTATCGGAACGGCAACAGGACTACCAGTAGGAATAACTGCAGCTTGGGCTTCAAACACCATCACCATAAGTGGAACACCAACTATTGCTGGAACTTTTAACTATTCAATTCCTTTAGCTGGTGGATGTGGAATAGTAAATGCAACAGGTACTATTATTGTAACGCCTGTTAAAACTGCAGGAACTGCTTCATCTTCGCCTACACTTTGTATCAACACAGCTTTAACAGCTATTACACATACAACTACCAATGTTACTGGTATCTCAAACAGCGGGGTTTCCGGTGCTAATGGACTACCAGCTGGCGTGAGCGCTGCATGGGCTTCTAACACCATTACAATCAGCGGAACACCGACAGCTTCCGGAACGTTTAACTATTCGATCCCTTTAACCGGCGGGTGCGGAACGGTAAATGCAACGGGAACTATTATTGTAACACAAGCAAATACTGTAAGCGC